>NZ_JABMLK010000001.1:2707500-3025282 GCF_013394855.1 Limnobaculum xujianqingii
CTGGTTGAGTGGAAAAAAACACCTGAAACGCAATGGTTGAAAGAAGCACCATCCCAGCCTTTGCAACAGGCTTTAAAAGATCTTGAGCGAGCCTATAAAAACTTCTTTCAGAAACGGGCGTCATTCCCACGGTTTAAAAAACGGGGGCAAAGTGATGCATTCCGCTACCCGCAGGGTGTGAAACTGGATCAAGAGAACAACCGTATATCGCTGCCAAAACTGGGCTGGATAAGTTATCGCAATAGCCGTGAAGTCATTGGAGAAGTGAAGAACGTCACTGTCAGCCAGTCATGCGGTAAGTGGTACGTCAGCATCCAGACGGAATATGAAGTCACTGAACCAGCTCATGTTTCAACATCGATGGTTGGTCTTGATGCTGGCGTGGCGAAGCTAGCTACACTATCAGATGGCACCATTTTTGAGCCTGTACACAGCTTTAAAACCAATCAAAAGAAGCTCGCCAGACTCCAGCGTGAAATGAGCCGCAAGGTGAAGTTCAGCAATAACTGGAAGAAGGCTAAACACAAAGTACAAAACCTGCACTCTCGTATCGCGAACATCCGCCGAGACTACCTTCATAAGGTCAGCACGACAATCAGCAAAAACCACGCCATGATCGTCATTGAAGACTTAAAGGTTGCCAACATGTCAAAGTCAGCCGCGGGTACGGTCAGCCAGCCGGGGCGCAACGTCCGGGCAAAATCAGGCTTAAACCGTTCGATATTAGATCAGGGTTGGTACGAACTGCGCCGCCAGCTTGAGTATAAGCAGCTCTGGCGCGGTGGTCATGTGCTGGCGATTAATCCGGCCTACACTAGCCAGAAATGTGCTTGCTGTGGTCATACAGCGAAAGAAAACCGCCAGTCCCAAAGCCTGTTTGAGTGTCTGGAATGTGGATATACAGAGAATGCCGATATAAACGGCGCTCGTAATATTTTAGCGGCGGGGCACGCCGCGTTAGCCTGTGGAGAGATGGCAGCTTTAGGCCGTTCGATGAAGCAGGAACCCACCGAGGCGAGTCAGACTTCGGTCTGAACGCTGTAGGAATCCTCGCCCTTTAGGGCGGGGAGGATGTCAAGACACTCCGGACATAAGTTAAGCATCGTCCCGCAGCACCGACAAGGCTTCCTCTCGCGCAAGTTATTCATATATGCAACATTTACTTAACAATATTGATATATGTCAATAAAGAGCCAATCATTAGCCTGTGGCATACGACCACGGGAGGATTTTATGGCGCTTAAAGATGAGGATGATTTGGATATCATTTCCAAAGATTCAGTGGTGCATCACCACCACAAGGTAAAACATAAGCATACACATCACGCAAAGGGGCATCACATGGAGCCAGTTAACGTTTTTACTAACCCTATGGGTGGCGGTTACGGCTCCGGTTGCCATGACGGCTTTGGCGGCGGCATGGGTGGACTGCTCGTCGGTGCTCTGCTGGGTCGCGGCCTGTTGGGCGGTGGCTTCGGTGGTTTCGGCGGCGGTTTTGGCTTCGACGGTAATCGCGGTTGCCATGATGGCCGTCACTGTGCCACCCCCGATGACGTTCTGGATATCCAGCAAATGGCGAAACTCGGGGACATTCAGGCAGCTATTCCGCTGGCTGAAGCTCAGACGCAACTGGCATTAGCTGGAATGCAGAACAACATCAACAATATGACCCTGGAACAAACCCTGGCGCTGACCGCCGGTCAGAACGCCATCCAGTTAGCACAGGCTAATACCCTGTATCAACTGGGTCAGGGTATCTGTGGGGTTAATTTCAATGTCGAGAAGACCGGCTGGCAGGTTGCCAAGACCGTGCAGAACGACGGCGAAAAAACCCGTGCACTGATTGGGTCTATTGACCGTGAAAACCTGAACCGTCAAATCACCGTACTGGCTAACGAAGTGACTGAACTGCGTCACGATGGTCGCCGCCGTGATGGTGAAGAAGGTATCAAGATTTCCATGATTAACAACCAAAATCAGCTACAGGGTCAAATTCAGTCCCAGGCGCAAGCCCAGGCACTGTTTAATGACCGGGTATTCCGTGAGCTGTGTGAAGTGGGTCAACTGGCGAAAGCCACTAACGCCCAAATCAATATCGGTTCAGGAACATTAACGGGTGCGGCTCAAACCGCTAACCCAATTAATACCCGCATCTGATACCAAGCCCCTTCGGGGGCTTTTCAGCATGTTTGTGCTGTGAAATTAAAAACCACAGAACATTCACGTTACTGACCCTAGTTGGCCAACCTCATTTTTCAGCAGGATATGCTATGTTTAATAACCCCTATAACAATCCTTACCAGCAACTGGCTTCATTACAGAGCCAGCTACAGAATCCCTATATGCCAGCGCAGCAGCAATATCAGCAGCCCACACAGCCCAACATCCAGCAATTGATACAGCAAGAGGTTCAGCGCCAGATTGCAGGTATGCAGCCACAGGCTCAATCCCTGCCACCAGCTCAACAGCAACCGGTGATTTCTCCCGGTGTGGCTATTCTCTCATCTATCGGTGGACATATGACGATAGTTGACCAGCAGTGGTTGAGTAATAATCTCGCCAACTTACCAGGCTTCTTTAGTACTCAGGACGGTAAAGAACTAGTTCAACTGGCGCTGGCCGGATTTAAAAAGTATCTGGGGGTGCCAGATGAGTAATATTCCACCGTGGCCATCAAGGAATCCCCCAGATGACGATGACGAAGCCCCGACAGAAGTCAGGGCTTAGAAGTCACTTATATAACCTGTTACGGTATCGGAAAGAAGATCGTTACGATAATCAGACAATACTTTCAGCGTGAAGCCGACATTATCAAAGCTGGCTTCACCCGTTGCTGCAAATATCGTAAGTTTCACTAATTCAAGTGATGTGTTTAGTTCGTAGCCATTCAAAAGTAAGAAAACACTGGATGCCTGAAACGCTGTGCGCTTATTGCCATCATGAAAAGCATGTGATTTCGCTATCGCAACCATATACATGGCAGCAAACGTAAAAATATCCTGACATCCCTCATAATCTTTCAACGTTTGTATTCTGAATAACGCACCTTCCAGCTTGTTAATATCTGGGTTGCCGCTATTCGGAAGCGTTGATTTTTGTATCGCAATAACCTCATCAATAGTGAGAAATCTGATTTCTTCCATCACTTATCTTCCAGTTTCTTAATTATTGCTGCGTGTTTGGTCTGTGTATGCAAGAGTGCTTTTGTAAACTCATCAGGACTTTCTTCCAACGCACGCTTTATTATCTCAGTGGGACTTTCTTCCAATTGACGTTTTAATGTTTCTATAGCAGTGTTTGTTACAATGTTTCCTAACAGGATATCAGGCTTGTTCTTTTGGGTTATCCTGACGGAATCTCCAGCTCTCATTAGTTCGAGAATGTCCGACAATTCAGACCGCATTTGGGTATAGGTAAATGTTTTCATATGCACCTCTTCTGTACATGTACAGATTAGCGCATAGCAGATCAGTGGTCAATAAAAAGCCCCTACAGATGTAAGGGCTCTATATTTAAATTAAAGATCAATTCAGATGTTTGCTTGTTAGTGAGCTAATGACCAATGCCTTGATTGATTCAGAAACCTCACCGAACTTACCTTTACCGCCATCCTGTGAAATGATGAACTGAGCAGCTCCATTGCCAACATCAATAATGAAATTGTTATCTTCAATTCTAATTGATACTGATATTAGTACATGATCTCCACCAAGTGGCGTATCATTAACGACTGTTTTAATTGAGTAACTTAAAGAGAAATTTGTATCCATCTTTATCTGGTGAATACTTTTCTCAATAAACTTATCATTTTCAATTACCCCGAACGTTGTATATTCGCGTTCATTTCCATGAAGGTCTTCCCATACATTACGCTCTAACCCCAGCGAACGCTCATAATCAAAGATAAGCTCATTTGACGCATTTCTAAGGTCATTTAGCCGCTTTGATTGCTTTGCGATCAATTCCGAATAGGCCAGATTGATATCTTTATAGGTAATCAAATTGTTTCTCCAAGATTTATCCGTTTGAATGAACATGATTACCACCTATCACTATTATTTTCTATGATTAAAGATATTAAAAGCGCCGTACTTCTAACTCACAGGCAATAAAAAAGGCCGCACATGGCGACCCTTGTAATTTGGCGGGACAGCGTGGAATCGAACCACGATAAGAAGGTTAACAGCCTTCCGTAATAACCTTTATACGACTGACCCGTAGATACGAAAAAACCCGCCGCAGCGGGTCTCTCTGATTTTCTCTACACCTTTAACTATCTTTAGTCTTAATCTGCCACGCTTACAACTTAGGCAGAATATCAAAAGATGCTTAAATTATAGGGTAAAAGTAAACTTTTGCAAGCGATGCTTAGTTAATCAGCGTTTAACTTTAAATCCTTTCGCAATAAGATATTTTTTACAATCAAGAATACCTTCATTATATCCTGCATCATAAAAACCATCGGGAATACTCTTTAGCACTGGTAATTTAATTACAGAGCACTTAATACTAACCTTTGCTCCTTCGTAAAACATCTTCCACAGCATCTGTACGCCAATTTCTTTATATGCTCTTAACCCGCTAAATGGACAGATATCAATATCATCAGGATTCTCTATTGGGTTTCCACCTAAATCAAGACACAGATGAGGAATGTTATTTTTAACATATTCTTCAAATTGCTCTCTTAAAAGGAATGGGCTCACAGATCACCTCTATTTACTTTTTTAACTCACACACAACCCTATCAGCAGCAATGCGTGATAAAAAACCTGAACGACTACCATACTCTGGGTGATTTAATACAAACTGGTCTATACGGCGAATCAGTATAGCTGGGAGTGTTACGTTAATTTTTTCACACTTTCCCATCAATCGAGTAATATCTACATCAACTAGCGCCCATATCACCTCTGAATAATCTGAATCTGTCAGATAATGTTCAATACTTGTAGCCTTAGGAATGGGATCGCCATCTTCTACCAGTAACTCAACATGTGCCTCAATAGCCTCACGAGCGTTTTCTAATGCATCCTGATAGTTATCTCCACCTGAGAAGCACCCCGGAATATCGGGCACCCGAACACCAAAAGATGAGTTACCCTTATCAATAGCTACTGGATATAACATGTTTACCTCCAAGGGATTTAAATACCCGCCTGTTTTCTAATACTTTTTAACGTTGGCAATGGAATGTCTTTGTGTGGATGTTTCACCGTTACCAAGCCTTTCTTTGTTGGGTGTTTGAATTGATGATGACTACCTTTTACCCTCACAAGATACCACCCGTCAGCTTCTATTAATGCGATTGCATTCCTGCTATCCATCCTAGCTCTCTCTTGCCAAAATATGGGGTTATAATAACCACTCGAATCTAATTAGTCAATTAAAAACCCCGCACTGGGCGGGGTGGATGATTATCAATAAGCATTAAATGGCATGTTTATCATCTCGGGGATGAATATGCCGAATTTCTTCGCCGTTCCCCGGATAATCTCTTCATGAGTGTTACAGACACCGCTAAATCGCTCTTCCAGCCCGGTGACATTGTCGCGATAGATTAGGGTGATGTTGTAACGGTAATCCGGGGTTCGTGGCTTGGGTTTGGACTGTAATTGTGGCTGGCGTTGATTGAAGTAGCAATCCTCTAACTTTTCGAATACTTCCCACGCCTGATCTGTTTCCAGCATTTTAGCGTGTCGGGCTGCGCCGCGTTCAGTCCAGAGGATGAGAGAGCGGGCGTGTTTTCCAACTAACCCTCTTAAAGATGGTCTGTTCTTAAAATCCCTCAATTCTGCACCTTCCAGCTTGAAAAAATGCTTTCCGGAAACAAAACGATCTTCATTGCGGATGTGATTATTCTGGATGTGTTTTACTTCTGAACCGTAAAGCTGAGCCAGTAGCTCAGTTGTAATAACTGGCGCTTGGTTATGAGTAACGATAGATAGATTTGAAGTAGATAATTGAGTATTCATTTATGACTCCGTTTAATTTTGAAGTCACCACCATTAGGTTCGAATCATAGGGTGGTGAGACGTACAGGGTTCGAACTACCGGACGGAGCACCCGGCGAGCCTTTCGGCTCCCCCATACGCCTCACCATTATTCTGGTGCGGTCATACATTATGCACAAAAAAACCGCTTAGCGCGGCTGTGCGCTCCAATCTCCGGGGCTCGAATCCCGGCACTGACTTCGCCAGTGCAAGGACACTATAGCCCCGAATATCTGAATTAGTCAACTATACTGCGTTTAATCTTCTTGCTGGCCTTGATGAAGACAGAGCCGCTTTATCTAAGCTGAAGCACTGACTTAATAAGGCATGCCAATAATCCTTATAATCTTTATATAAACTTTGCTTGCTCACGCCTAACTTTGCCGCTAGCTCCGTATCAGTATAAGTCAGGTGTTTGTAGCCCTTTATCTCCCCGGCTGCCACTTGTACCGCAAGCCATGCCAGCGCCTGAAGCCTTGACTTAACCTTGCCTGTAATTCGCTTTCCTTCGTATTGCTCCGTAAATTTCTCCCAAATATACGGAACAACAGTAAATTGCTCATTTCGGTATTTGAAATCGCCGTAGCAGTACAATATCCAGGCTTTCTGCTCATCGGCTAACTGGTGTATAGACCGCCTCCAGCCTGAGAAGTTATAAGTGATTTCCTCAATCAAGGGTTTAGACCTGCCGCCATTTCTGGTTTGCTTTACGTTCAAAACACAATGAGGTACACGAACTTTTTTCCCTGCTCCGATTTCGATATATCTCACAACGTTTTTATTGAACCTGTCCGTGCGAAGCATTATCTGCCCTTCCATAGCACCAAGCTGACCGTTATTCGTCGCATGAAAATCTGATAGCGCCGTAATTACGTTACCTCTTAGCCATTCTAAATTCATGCTGCCGCCTTATGCTGTTTAAGCTGCTTTAACTTGTACCGGTACATATCACGAATTTCTTTTAACTCTTCTACTGATGGTCGGTGCGGCTTGGGTACCACTTCCAGCGCCTCTACTCGCTCCAGACCAATTTTCGCTATCAGTGCCGGGCGGTATTTGTCGATATTTCCTGACAGATGGTTATTACAGACGCTGCATTGCTTATGAACGTTGTCTTCATTGAATCTGAGGTCTGGTCGTGCTGCTGTAGTCTTGAAGTGGCCGGCATGATATTGACCATCGTGATAACGTCCGCAACTGATACAAGGCAATTCAGCGTCTCGCTCTCTGATGTAGGCGTTAAATGCTGCTTGAGTGTTTCTTACATGGTATGAGTACGGTTGAGCAGCAAGCTTTCTGATTTTTAGCTCTTTCTTTCCTTCCTTCGCTCTCTGAATTCTGACTAACTTGAGCGCACACGTCGGGCCACAAACCTTTTGAAACCCGTTCACTGGTTTGAATAGCTCAAGACAGGCTTTGCACTTCTTCGGCTTGAGTTCTTTTCTTTTCCTTGGCTTTGCCTCTTCCCGTAAGTTGCTCATGCAGACCTCCTGCATTTAGGGCAAAAATTGTCGTGGTGATATGGAAATGTCGTATCGAGTTCATCAACCCACTGGTTATGCTCATAGCACCAAAATACTTCCCACGGCATTCCATAATCATTCATCCAATTAACAATTCCCATTGGAACGGGCTTGGTTCCTATGACCACAAAACCATTCTGTTGCTTTCTTTCGGCCTCTAAATCCTTTTCCAGTTTCCCTATTACTTTCCTTGCATCTGTTAGCGCTACTTTTGTCTCAGCTAATTCTTTCTTCAAACCCTGAATATCGTCAGCAACAGCTTTCATCACGCCGCCCTCTTCTTGTCGCCCTGAATTTGAACCAGCGTTAGCCGTCCAGTGAATACAGCCCCGGTATCGATATAGAATTGGTTTTTAAATTTGCATGGTTGGTTCATGGGCGTGTGTCCGAAGATGAATTGCTTTGCGCCTGATATCTCTTCGCTATCACCATCAATAGAATTACTAACTCTCGCCCTGTTCCAAATTACGGATTGATGGTCAACAGGCCGCCCATATTGATATTCGTGATGAGGATAATCGGCATGAGCGATAATGTATTTACCGTTATCGGTATCAACATCTATCACCAGTGGAAGGCTTTCTGACATTGCTATCAGCGCTCTGGCTAAAATCTCTTGCTCATAGTCAAGATGAAAGAACCAAAGCCCACCATTGGCTATCCAGAGATTCACGTCACCTTTTCCGGACAGCGCATCAATCGCCATTTGCTCATGATTTCCACGAACTGCCATAAACCAAGGCTCGTTAATCAGGTCTAAACATTCAATGTTTTGGGTGCCACGATCTATCATGTCGCCAACTGAAATTAACAGGTCTCTTTCTCTATCAAAACCAACGCTATCAAGCTTCCCCATCAGGTTCTGATAGCATCCATGCAGATCGCCAACTACCCATATGTTGCGGTAATGGGTACCGTCTACTTTTTTATAAACTTCACTCATCACGCACCTCAAAAATAGCTATACAGCTGGTTAATAACGTTCTGATCTTTGGTATTGCCAAATATGTGCTTAATTGCTGCGTTAATCAGAGCGCTGTAGCATTCTTCAAACTCTGGCTGCTCCATGTTCCCGTATGCCAGGCTTTTAGCCTCTACGCGCATCCTGCCGTCGATTGTGTATGTAATGTCTTTGTAGCCTGCCAGCACTGTCAGGTTCTTTCTGAATGTGTTGAACTGTGCTGATTCATCCATGAACTCAAGGTCTGCCTTCTCTCCGCTCCAGTGCTTAAAACAGAACTGGAAGAAGGCAAAAACTTTGCGGTGAAATTGGGGATTTCTGACCAGCTTCACTTCAACCGGATATACCTCACCGTTTTTAAACTTGGTGAGCTTTCCGGCTGTCATATCGTCTACCGGGACAAAAACACCGCCTGCGCCTTTAACCATTTCGATTTGCATCAGAACGCCCCTTTCTTGCTGTATCTACGGGTATCTTCTGGCTTTTCTCTCGATGCTATTTGTGCATGTTCCTGACTGGTTTCATAGAAATGACCTTGCCGGAATTCCTGATAGATAGTCCCTGTTTCACCGTTACGGTTCTTTGTGACGATAACCTCTGCAATCCCCTTTGCCGGGCTGCTCTCGTTGTAATACTCATCTCGGTAGAGCATGGCTATAACATCAGCGTCCTGCTCAATAGAGCCAGAATCACGTAAATCTGAGCTAACCGGGCGTTTGTTTGGTCGGCTTTCAACATCGCGGGAAAGTTGGCTGAGGACGATTACAGGCGTTTTTAACTGCATCGCCATAAACTTCAAGTTTCTTGAAATATGCGCAATAGCCAGATCGTTACGCTCTGCTTTGGGCTTCTTGATTAAACCCAGGTAGTCGATAAAAATCGCTGATAACGTTGGGTTCTGGCGCTTATGGGATTCTGCAATGGCTCTGATTTGCTCAACACTCAGATCGGTAGTGTCAACCATCCAAAAATCTTTTTTATCCATGCACCCGATCCCGCTGGCAATCCTCGCCCAGTCTTCATCGTTAAGCATTTTCGGATTTTTTAATTTCGAAACTGATAATCCACCAGTTCCTGCTATATTGCGCTCTGTCAGTTGGCCTGATGTCATTTCCATTGAGAACATCAGAACACCGCCGCGATCTGCTACTCCACGGGCCATAGTTAACGCGTATTCCGTTTTCCCCATCGCAGGGCGAGCAGCAAGGATCATCAGGTCAGTTTTATTCAATCCTCCGGTCTTTTCATCAAGAGCAGGCATATTGAACTGAAGTGTCTGAACGGTGGACTCTCCACGATTCCGGCACTCTAAATCGCCAAGATAATTTTCCAGTAAATCTGTCATTTTTACCGGATTAATCGCGCCATCTTCGGATGAAATAGCCGTTAAGCTGGTTAACAACTCAGATACCGCGTTATCTGTTTCATCGCTATTACGGGCTGATTCAATAGCTTGATGTGACGATCTGACAATCTCAGTTATCTTTCTGCGACTCCATGCCTTGCGCACCAAGTCTGCATAACCTCTGATGTTTGCCGCTGACCAACAGTGTTTCACTGTTTCTGATAACACTGCATGGCTGCTTCCACCAAGAGAATCGGATACCATGATCGGATCAATCAACGAATTAGTCAGAGCCTGGCGTTTAATTTCTCTGTAGGCTTCACGATACTGAGCGATACTGAACGCTTCTTCCGGTAACGTTGAAATTACGTGAAATGCGTCAGGGCTTGCGCCGCCTACCAGCAGACTCCCGATCACTGAACTTTCTAAATCCTGAGTTCTCACAGTGACCCCTCCCTGACTTTCAGTAACGTGTCAGACCGCAGAAGGTAATCAAAATTAGCTTTCCAGCCCCGATCGTTATCGCCAAAATAGAATGGTCTGGCATCTTCGATAAACGCGGAGAAATAGGATTTAGCAGCGCTTACCGTTGGGTGAGCCAGTTCGCTAAAAAGTTTTTTGATAGCTCTTTTTCGCTTGTCATTCAGCGTGTCAGCATTTGGTAATCTGTCGCCCACAGCTTCGTTGTAAGCGTCCATTACGGCTTGGTATGGGATCGGCTCTGATTTTTTCTTAGTTGGATTTTTAGCCTGAGAATCGCTAACGCCCGAATGGGGGTTAGGGGGATCTTTTCTTTCTTTCTTTTGAATATTGTCTTTTGTGTGTCCCTGTTTTGGTGACAACCCTATCACTGTTTTGGTGACACTTTTTGTCACCGTTTTGGTGTCACTGTCACTAAATTGGTGACACTCTGGTAAATCCCACTCAGACAGGTTCTTATTAGGCCCTATCATGTTCCCATCACGAATAATCACTCGCATGGCAATTAATTGATTTTTAGCAGTATTAACCTTCTGTCTTGGTAATTTTGTTAGCTGTGCAAGCTGGCTGTCAGCAATGCGATCCATCTTCTTGTTGTAACCATATGTTTTACGGCAAATGGCATGTGCGACCTTTGCCTGATTACGGGTTAAATTCGCCCCAATAAGCTCTTCATAGAGTTCATTAGCCAATTTGGTATATCCATCGTCGGTATCTGCCACGCGACGCTCCACGACCTGCAAATCAGGTCTAATTGGTGTTACATTGTCATAAGCCACGTTACCCATTGCGCTGCTCCTTCAACTACTTGAACTCGCTTACAAGACGTTTTCCGAAGCTCGGCTCGCTGAGTCAATTCTTTTTTGTTGAACTTTTTATTTTTGCTGTGCATAATTCCTCCCGAAGTATGAAGTTCGCAATTTTCAAAACTCAAAAGTTAGATTGTTTCTTTCCTGCTCGCCGACCCACCGTCTGGCGGGCATTTTTTTTGCAGGATCCATTTCAGTCACCTCAACTAAAACCCAGTGGTTCAGGACGCATGCGTTCTGCCTTCATGCCGATTTCCGCTAATGTTTCCATCGAAAACAGGTAATCCCGTCGAACCAGAACGGCATCAGGCGGTGCAAGTTGAATCCCAAGCTCAGCCAGGAACTTGCAGAAATTGCTTATCTGTCCCGTCTTCCACCGGCTAACCATGGCCTCATCAACCCCCATAGCGTCCGCAACCGGCTTTTGACCTACCGATGCAAGGCGGTTGAGAATAAGGCTCTCCATCGCAACAGGGTTGAGTTTTGGCATCTCTGAATTGCGTGCCATTGCATTATTCATCGGGGATAATCCTTATCGTTGGTTAAGCGGCTTTGTCCGGATGCGGGAAAAGAGTTGGTAAGTCAGGGCGGAATTCATAGCCTTTTACCTCTCCGCCAGTTATATCCACCAGGATAGGTACCACTTCTGGAGCAACACGTTTCCTGTTGTGTAGCCAATCGCATACGGTTGACTGAGCTCTGCCAATCTTTTTACCTAATGCCTTTTGACTACCAGCGATGCGTATCGCTTTATCAATTTCATTATTTTTCATAAATCGCTTTTCCTGTTAATAAAATGGAGTTTAGCTATTTAAAAAACAAAATGCAATCGCCCGAGCGATTTTGATTAATTATCGTATAAGCGATAGAATTAAGTATGGATATATGGAGGATTGTTGTGACATTTTCAGAAAGACTAGCGGCTGCAATAGCTAAAAGCGGACATACACAAAAATCACTAGCTGATGCTGTTGGTATGGCTCAATCCAGCGTCTGGAAACTATTATCTGGTGCGAAGGGTTCACGTAAGACTGTTGCAATAGCTAAAGAACTTGGTGTTGATCCTGACTGGCTATCTAGCGGGTTAGGTGAGATGTGTAAAAATTCCAGCATAAAACTTCGGGATGGCGTTCCTGCGTCCAAGGTTGTCGGTAGTCCAATACAGGCATGGGATAGTTCAGACCCGCTTGGCGATGATGAAGTTGAGATACCTTTCTACAAAAGTATTGAGCTAGCTGCCGGAGCCGGTCGTAGTAAGAACCAAGACTATAATGGATTTAAATTGAGATTCTCCCGCGCAACCCTAAGGCGTTATGGCATTGCACCATCAGACACAGCAGCCTTTACAGTGCATGGTGATAGCATGGCTCCCGTCATCCCAAATGGCTCCACTGTTATGGTTGATCGAGGAAGAACTAATATCGTCGATGGTGGAATTTATTTCATTGAACAAGATGACTTATTCAGGATAAAGCTTCTTTACCGGCAGTCCGGTGGTAAGTTAATTATTCGCAGCTACAACACATCTGAATTTCCAGACGAGATTACTGATATTGGCTCAGTGAAAGTCATAGGGCGGGTATTTAACTCATCGGTAATGTTTCTTTAGGCCGCGTTATCAACTGGTCTGTTATGGCTTGGTAGTCCAAGAGCGGCATGGGTGAGGGGTGGGTCTGGTGAGGCGTTTTAGATATTCGGAATGATAGGAACAATCGAATTGATATTCAGCCCATTAAAAACCATACTTGACTTATTGACATGGTTCATAAACTTTAGGGTATACAATGATTCAGGCATTTATTAACAATAATATATTGACGTGGGCGAGGTGCCGAGCATCTCTCTCTGTCGATTATATTGCTGAAAAATTCAAAAAGCCTGTTGATACAATCATTGCGTGGGAGAAAGGAAATGAGCCAATTTCTTTTGCTCAAGCCCAGCGATATGCCAGCATAACTAAAATACCATTTGGGTACTTATACCTCGACAACCCTCCAGAAGAAAAACTACCTATTCCTGACAGAAGGACAGTTGGCGGTAGAAATAATCATATAAGTATTGAGTTGAAAGATACTATCAGTGATGTGTTGGTTAAACAGGATTGGTACAGGGAATATGCGACTAGTAATGGACTTCCTGATGTAGAGCTTGTCGGTGCATTGCCATCCAACAGCAAACCTAAAGAGATAGTAGTTACTATAAAACAATACATAGACCTACAGATACCGCCAACAAAAGGGAAATGGAAAGATTTTTTCTCTGCTATGGTGAAAAAAATAGAGTCTCAGGGAGTGCTTGTGATGCGTAGTGGTGTTGTTAAGAGCAACAATACTAGACCAATAAGTGTTGATGACTTTAGGGGGTTTTGTATTGCAGATAAAATAGCCCCCGTGATATTCATTAATACAAATGATGCAAAAGCAGCACAGCTATTCACTTTGGTTCATGAGTTTTCTCATTTAATTCTTGGTCAATCTGCAATTTCTGATTTATCTCTAAACTCCAGAGAAAAAGAAGAAATGATTTGTAATGCCGCGGCGGCAGAATACTTAACGCCAGAAAATATCTTTTTAGAAAAATGGGATCCAAATAATTCCATTGAAGAAAATATAGATAACTTAAAAGACATATTTAGAGTCAGTAGCTGGGTAATAGCCCGCCGCGCAGAATATTTAAAGTTAATAAGCAAGCATGAATATAGTCAGTTCGTAAGTAAAATAAATGAAAAAGCACCCTCTAATGGCGGATCTTATAATAGAAACCAAAAAGTTAGGATTAGCGAACGTTTAGCTGTGGCCGTTGCGACTCAGGCCCTAGAAGGTAAAATGCTCCTAAGAGAGGCGCAAAGCCTAACCGGAATACAGCCAAATAAATTATATGATTTTGCTCGGAAGGAGTTGGGGTTTTGAGCTATCTTATTGATGCAAATATCTTTATTCAAGCCCAAAGTGATTATTATTGTTTTGATCTGTGCCCTGGTTTTTGGGATTTCATGGGATCTAAGTTTGTAGATGGTCAATTGATAAGTATTCGAAATGTTTTTGATGAATTACAGAAACGTGATGATGAAGTATGCACTTGGTCAAAAAATATAAAACAATTTTTTCAAAATGTTGATGACAGAGAAACCCAGAGATATTTTGGAGATATCGCTAATTACGTTCAAAAAGAATATATTCCAAGGCATAAAAATAGTTTACCGCACATACAAAGCTTCCTATCTGTAGCAGACCCTTGGATTATAGCGAAAGCAAAAGCGACAGATTCTATTGTTGTAACTCATGAAGTTAGAGATAAAAACAATGGATGTAAGCCTAAAATTCCTGACATCTGCGACTATTTTAATGTTAAAACCATTAGAACAAATGAGTTGCTTAGAAATTTTCAGGTTCAATTTATACTTTCGCAACAATAAACTACTCGCCCCGCACGACTTCCCCATCACCAATCCCCTTCACCGGGGATTTTTTTCGTCCTTTTTCTGCTCTCCGTCACAAATCCCACTCCTAATTCCGCCGTCCGGTGAAAATTTTTTCGAACTAAATTCGCTTAAAAATCACCGCAATATAGATTTAACGATTAATAAATCGCTTTTGTGATTGATTAATTAAATCGCCTTAACTATCATCATTCCATCAAACCAACCCAGAGGTGAAAGCCAGGCTGGTTTATCGACGTAACTGCTCTTTAATAACTCGGAAAGCCGGAACAACTTCACAAGGCATGAAGTGGACTAGCTAGCAGCGGAAACGCGTGAAAGTAACGATCGCCCAGATAAAGCGTCGAACTCCCTCATTTTGCTACCTACAGACTGAATGCTACGGGGAGGGAGCGCAAAGAGTTATACCAGGTGCTCTTCAATGAGGGGCACCGAGTATGACGATTATTGACTGCTGCCTGATGTCGGGGTATATTCGCTGCAGGTGCTGAACACACCTCAGTAAGCGATTACCACACTCGACAGCCATGTGGTTTTTTACGTCCATAGATTGTTATGGTCGGGTAGCGAGCAGTATATACAACACCCCCAAGGGGAAAACTGCTGGCCGTCTTACTGCGGTGTTCAAGTACCCGACCACCCATCTGAACAATGGGTCAATTGAACAAACAGTAAGGACGTAAAAATGAATACTCAAATCTCTTTATCTTTACCAAACGTAATAATCCATGACGGTAAAGTTGTCACCACTTCACAATCGGTTGCCGATTACTTTATCAAGCAACATAAAAACGTAATCCAAAAGATAGAATCACTGGATTGTTCGCCAGAATTCACTCGGCTTAATTTTCAGCCCAGTGAATACACTGACTCCACTGGACGCAAACTGCCCATGTACGAAATGACCAAAGACGGCTTTATTTTTCTGGTCATGGGATTCACCGGTAAAAAAGCAGCAGCATTCAAAGAAGCATATATCTGTGAGTTTAATCGCATGGAAGCTGAGCTACTAAATCGTCCATTAGTCAAACCCAAGCGACAAAAACCAGACTTCCGCTACCACATCAGCTTGAGCTACCGTGATAATGTCACCGGTCAGGAAGAGAGATTCAGCGGCGTCTGCAATACGCCCGAAGAAATCGTACAAGGAACCGCTAGGAAATTCGGTATGTTCATCACGGAGATGATAGACATGCCATTTAATGCCTACTGCTAAGACAATCGACTAAACCACCCCGCCAAGTGCGGGGTTTTTAATGCTTATCAGGGGAGCGAAAAGGAACAACCTTAGCTCTCGCCTCAATCAAATTAGCTTTCATCTCTTCCAGCTCATCAATTGTGGCAGCAATAGCAAGAGGTATGTAGTCCACCTTATTACCCGATAGAAAAGTATTCACATTTTTGCGCAACATCACTCCCATTTTCTCAATATGAAAACATCCCTGCGTTTGACTGTGTAACAACACATATAAATCACCCTTAATTTCCATAGAGGTCTCCAATGGTCACATTCGATAACGTAAAAGTAACTGGGCTCACGAGCGATGATTTTAAATCGGAACTGGATTATCACAAGAAAAACTTATCATCAGGCTTAAATCCTGAAATGGATAGGACAGTAATAACATCAGATATTGTTGTTCTCGACGGGATAATTATTAAAAACCGCCTGTGGTGTATTGATGGAGTACCTACAGATGCATAACAAACTAACCGAAGAACAATTACGCCGCTTCGCCAATGATAAGGACTTACCCGAACAGTGGCAATCAATGGCGCGTGAGCTACTGGAGCGCAGACAGGCAGAGAAAGAGCAGAAACCTGTGGCATTCACCGACGCAGAGGAGTTAACGTTTCCATATGGTTATGCCGACATGTGGCAAGAGCCGCACGGATTTGGTCTTGATATCCCGCTCTACACCCACCCACCAGAAACAATCAACGCTGAACTACTGGAAGCCCTGCAATTATCTCTATCGGCAATGGAGCATATGGGAAACATCCTCAACGACCTTGACGCAGTTGATGCGGAAGACGTAGCGATTACAACGCCTGCGTTTGATGCAGCTCGTGTGGCTATCGCTAAAGCACTGGGAGAGAGCAATGACTGATATCAAAGCGCCATTTGAGCGCGAAAACCGGTATTTAGTTATGAAGAGAAAAGATATTTATCAGCACTTAAGCGCACAGCAGCGGACCGCTTTAGATGAAATTGGCCTGTTGATTGCGGAGAGAAGACAAGACTACGGCAAGCAGCCGCTTGATTGCGTAGTCATTGAATCCGACTGGCCTGAGTATGAAACGGTCTGGAAAATGCTTGAAGCCAGAATGACTGGCACTAAAAAAGCCTCACCGCCTAATGATAGCACCAGCACCAGCACCAGCACCGGAGGGTGAGTGATTATTGAAAATAAAAACTTAACCATGTCACATGTTGAAATTGCAGAATTGGTAGGATCGCGTCCTGACAGTGTAAAGCGAACCATAGAAACTTTGGCAGAAAAAGGGATTATTACTTTTACACAGACTGTGGAAAAGTCCTCTGGTGGGCGTCCAGGAACTATTTATCATGTCAATAAGCGAAATAGCTATGTCGTGGTTGCTCAACTTTGCCCTGAATTCACTGCTCGACTTGTTGATCGCTGGCAGGAATTGGAAGAACAAGCAACACACCCTGCCCTACCATCTACCTACATTGAAGCGCTGGAAGAGCTACTCACCAGTAAGAAAAATGAAGAGGCACTTACGCTCGTCAATAAAGAGCAGGAAGCTGAAATTAACGACCTGAAAAATCTGTTCAAAGAAGGCATGACCACAACTCAGTTCTGTAAAATGCTCAACGGCGTCAACACTCAGCAAATTAACAGCTATTTAGCTGAGAGAAATTGGCTATTTAACGAAAGTAAATCCGGCACCCGCTGGCGCTGTGCGTCATATGCCCGCGATAAGTACCTCACGGAGCATCAACACAAAATTAGCGTTCATGGTGGGGAGGACTTCATTAAATTTCAGCCTGTTCTACTGCGAAAAGGTGCTGAACGGATATTTACTTTATACCGGCAGGCTAAATTACCAATGAAGGCTAACTGGGATGGTCAGTTTACTCACGACAAGCAAATTCAGGTGGCCTCATGACTGACTTTGGCGGAAGTAACACACCATATGCCATAAGAGACCTATGGCAGACACCGGATAATATCTTCCACGCACTGGATGCTGAATTCGGATTTTATCTGGATGCGGAAGCGAAAAGAGATAGCGCCCTCTGTGCTCATTACCTATCTGAGAAAGATGATGCCCTGTCGTGCGACTGGACATCGTACGGTGCTATATTCTGTAACCCCCCATATTCCAACATCACACCGTGGATTAACAAGGCCGCTGAACAGTGCAAGAAGCAGCGCCAACCGATAGTAATGCTGTTACCGGCTGATACTTCGACCGGCTGGTTTCGTCTGGCTCTAGAGAGTGCTGATGAGGTGAGAATTATCATCGGTGGCCGCTTATCCTTCATCAACAACGGCACAGGTAAGCCCGGTAAGAACGGTAATAGTAAAGGCAGTCTGTTAATCATCTGGCGACCATATCGAACACCCTGCTGTTCATTTACAACCGTATCACGGGAAACATTGGAATTTATCGGAAACGATATTTTAGAAGGAGTTAAGGCAGCATGATCAAACTCATTGACGAATATGACATTGAAGTCTCACATGAGGCTGCTGTAATGGCTATCGATCTGTATGGTGTGATTGAGGACTTCGACGGGTACATTCAGCGTTGTGATGTTGACCCGGAATTCTACAGCGTATACCGCATTGAGGGCATAGATGAGAGTTATGTCTGTGTGGGAGATTTCTCTGATATTGAAGACACCAAAGCATACGCTAATCAGCTATGTGAAAAATACAGGGTGGGAATGGTAGACAATGGCATACGAGACACCGAACGCCGTTAAATCCGTCGCTAAACGATGCGCGAAAGCCCTCAAAGAAGCAAACAGCACAGCACCAGAAATAACCCGCCCGATCATCTTAAAGCACTATGAAGAAATTGCAGCATTAAACGTCAAGTTTGGTTTGCTGGCGCTTACGCGTGAGGTGGGGGTTATTAATGGGCAATTTAAAGAGAGGTAGATATGGGTGATGTCATTCAACTAACCCCTAACGAATGGGTTACAGCCGATGTTTTGTCAGCTATTACTGGACTTAAAGAAGGGAAAATAAGAAATTGCCGTCTAAAATCGTGGAGACAAGGACTTGAATATATATTGGTATCAAGCACTGGGGAACCAAAAAGAAAAAGTGAAGCAATGTACAACCTTCCAGCCATAAATAAATGGATAGCAAAACAAGCTGCCAAACAACCAATAATCTAATACTATCTCCAGTCTGAGAGGGGATCGCCAATGAATAAAAAGATCACATACCCAACCGGCGTAGAAAATCACGGCGGTTTTCTAAGAATATGGTTCATGTATCAGGGAGAGAGGGTGCGTGAACCGTTGTCGATCCCCGACACACCAAAAAATAGAAAGGATGCCTCAGAACTTCGCCAGTCAGTCACCTACGCCATAAAAACAGGGAATTTTGATTATTTAGAGAGGTTTCCTAATTCAAAGCAAGCAAAAAAACTCATAGGTAATTCAGTTAATGATATTTCAATTGGGACTATGTTTGATAAGTTTTTACGGATAAAGCAGCCTGAAATATCATTGAATGCTATGAGACGTTATATTTGTAAATTAGAAACCTGCGGACAGATAATAGGCAAAGATCGATTGATAACATCAATCACTGGTGAAGATTTGCTAAACCTGCGTAATGAGTTGTTAACAGGTAAGCACCGGCCAGCAAGACGAAGAAAGACATTAAAGATCGGAAGGACAGTGGCAACAGTCAATGATTATATGACGTGTGTAGCCAGTGTATTTAAATTTGCGTACGCCAACGATTATATAGGAAAAAATCCAATGAGGATCGTGACAAAGCTTAAGCGTAGCAAAGATAAACCCGACCCGCTAACCACGGAAGAGTTTGAGCGATTTATTAATGCTTGTCTCGATGAACAAACAATTAACTTATGGACGGTAGCGTTTTATACTGGTATGAGGCATGGAGAAATCTGCGCTCTGTCATGGGAAGACATTGATCTAATCAAAGAAACAATAACAGTCCGCCGAAACTGGACTAGCGTTAAGCAGTTTACTTTGCCAAAAACGGATGCAGGAACTGATCGAGCTATACAGTTACTAAAGCCAGCATTAGATGCGCTAAAAAAGCAACAAGCACTTACTCGACTAAATGAAAAACATGACGTTATTATTCATCTTAGAGAATATGGGAAGACGAGAAAGGATCAATGCACGTTTGTGTTTAGTCCTATGATCAATGCTAAAGGTAATAATGCTGGGGTAAACTTTGCAGCAACCTCTCTCGGTGACAACTGGGACAGAATCATAAAAAGAGCCAAGCTACGCCATCGAAACGCATACCAATCTAGACATACCTATGCCTGCTGGTCTTTATCTGCTGGAGCTAACCCTACTTTCATAGCATCACAAATGGGGCATAGTTCAGCGCAAATGTTATATAGCGTTTATGGTGATTGGATGCCAGAACAGAGCGCCAATCAAATTTCATTATTAAATGAGAAATTAAGTAAAAATGTCCCATCCATACCCCATAAAAAATATGGATAATCAAAAAACCCAGTAATTAAGAGGCTTATAATACAGTGGCACAATACGTCTACACGATGCATCGGGTTGGGAAAGTTGTTCCCCCGAAAAGGCATATTCTGAAAAATATTTCTCTCAGTTTCTTTCCCGGCGCCAAAATTGGTGTGTTGGGTTTAAACGGCGCAGGTAAATCAACCTTATTACGCATTATGGCGGGGATCGATACCGACATTGAAGGTGAAGCACGCCCACAGCCAGGTATCAAGATTGGTTATTTGCCGCAGGAACCTAAGCTAAATCCAGAGCAAACCGTACGCGAGGCGGTAGAAGAAGCGGTTAGCGAAGTGAAGAATGCACTCACTCGTTTAGATGAGATTTATGCTGCGTATGCTGAACCAGATGCTGATTTTGACAAGCTGGCAAAACAGCAAGGCGAGATGGAAGCCATTATTCAATCTCACGATGGTCATAACCTCGATAACCAGTTGGAACGTGCAGCAGATGCTCTGCGTTTACCACCCTGGGATGCCAAAGTAGAGCACTTATCCGGTGGTGAACGTCGCCGCGTAGCGCTGTGTCGTCTGCTGCTGGAAAAGCCAGATATGCTGCTGCTCGACGAACCAACTAACCACCTTGATGCGGAATCTGTCGCCTGGTTGGAACGCTTCCTTCACGATTATGAAGGTACTGTGGTTGCGATTACCCATGACCGTTACTTCCTTGATAACGTTGCCGGTTGGATCCTTGAACTTGACCGTGGTGAAGGTATTCCATGGGAAGGTAACTATTCTTCATGGCTGGAACAAAAAGATAAGCGACTGGAGCAAGAAGCCTCTTCTGAAGCCGCTCGTCGTAAGTCGATTGAAAAAGAGCTGGAGTGGGTTCGTCAGAATCCTAAAGGTCGTCAGGCCAAGAGCAAGGCGCGTCTTGCCCGCTTTGATGAACTGAACAACGTTGAGTATCAAAAACGTAACGAAACCAGCGAATTGTTTATTCCACCGGGCCCGCGCATCGGTGATAAGGTACTGGAAGTCAGCAATCTGACCAAGTCCTATGGCGATCGTATGCTGATTGACGATTTGTCTTTCGCGATTCCGAAGGGTGCTATCGTCGGTATTATCGGCCCTAACGGTGCTGGTAAATCCACGCTGTTCCGTATGATTTCACAACAAGAACAACCTGATAGCGGTAGCATTGTCTTAGGGGAAACCGTGAAGCTGGCTTCTGTGGATCAGTTCCGTGACAGTATGGACAACAGCAAGACCGTATGGGAAGAAGTTTCCGGTGGTCTGGATATCATGAAGATTGGTAACTTTGAATTACCAAGCCGCGCTTACGTAGGCCGCTTCAACTTTAAAGGTACCGATCAGGGCAAACGCGTTGGCGAGCTGTCTGGTGGTGAACGTGGTCGTCTGCATCTGGCTAAGCTGTTGCAGGTTGGCGGCAACATGTTACTGCTTGATGAACCAACCAACGATCTGGATATTGAAACCCTGCGCGCACTGGAAAACGCCCTGCTGGAGTTCCCAGGTTGTGTGATGGTTATTTCCCATGACCGTTGGTTCCTTGACCGTATCGCTACTCATATTCTGGACTACGGCGATGAAGGTAAAGTTGAGTTCTTTGAAGGTAACTTTACTGAATACGAGGAGTGGAAGAAACGCACGCTGGGAGCTGAAGCGCTGGAACCTCACCGTATTAAATATAAGAAGATTGCCAAGTAGTTCTGGTCTATTCTTATTGTAAGAGTTATTGATAAAGCCCCGGATTGGGGCTTTATCATTAGAATTGTTGGATATTCCAGCCGTAAGAGCAAAATAGTTATATATTGTCATTGTGATCGGCCGGTAAACAATTCGTACTTAGCACCAGAGCGCGTCGGGCCTAGGCTGCCTACGGGAAGTTATGAAACACCTTGCGGTGTTTCACCCTTCGGGCCAGC
Source organism: Limnobaculum xujianqingii (assembly GCF_013394855.1). Taxonomy (NCBI): domain Bacteria; kingdom Pseudomonadati; phylum Pseudomonadota; class Gammaproteobacteria; order Enterobacterales; family Budviciaceae; genus Limnobaculum; species Limnobaculum xujianqingii. The sequence goes on from NZ_JABMLK010000001.1 coordinate 2,729,673, forward strand.
GCAAGCGCTGTTCAAACAGGCTTTGCCTGTTTGTCGTTGGCTTACGCCAAGTCGACCCCCACGGCACCCTCTCCCTCCGATTGATTTTCGTCAGTTCTCTAATGAATTTATTAATACTATCCGGAGCCACTATGCCAAAAACCGTTTTAATACTTGGAGCCAGTGGGCTTATCGGTAGCCAGTTACTGAGTATGCTGGAGTCCGATTCGCGAGTTAATCGCATTTATGCACCAAGTCGTCGTCCGTTATCGGGTGTCGGTTCTAAGGTGATTAATTCGGTTGGTGATGACTTACAGGCACTTCTGGATGGGCTGACAGAACCGGTTGATATCGCTTTTTGTTGTCTTGGCAGTACGATAAAAGCAGCTGGCAGTCGTGAGGCTTTTCACTTTAGCGATGTGATTTTACCGGTACATGGCGGAAAAACCGCACTGCAGTTAGGAGCAACTCACTATCTGGTGGTCAGCGCAATAGGCGCCAATGCTAAATCATGGTTCTTCTATAACCGGACCAAAGGTGAAATGGAGCAGAGTTTGATGGCCCAGCACTGGCCGCATCTAACCATTGCTCGTCCTTCAATGCTACTTGGTAATCGGCCAACTCCACGTGCTAATGAGCTAATTGCAGCGCCAATATTCAAACTATTTCCCGGCAAGTGGAAATCAATTCAGGCAAGCGATGTGGCTAAAGTTCTCTGGATGCGCGCTTTTGCTCCAGCTTCAGCTGCCATTGAGATCATTCAGTCCGATAAACTACGGGAAAAAGCGGCTGAAAGTCAGGTTTAGCGTTTTGCTTTTGGTCCTGCAGCATACTCTGTGACCAGAGGGTGGGTCATTACCGCCTCAACAAAGCGTTCCAGTGCTGGCATATTTAATGTGCGATTAGGATAAACCAGATAAAGTTCGTTTCCTTCCGCACGCCACTCTTCCAGTACTGGCTGTAATAATCCCTGCTGCACTACTGTTGTTGCCAGAAATGACGGTAGAAATGTGATGCCGGCACCAGCTATGGCACACTGGCGCGCATACAGTAAGTTGTCAGTAACGTGGTGCGCTGTCTGTAGCCAGCGGTAGGTTTCGTCCCCTTTACGTAATAAACACTCTGACCAGGCGCGGTGAGTAATGCAGCGATGATGTTCCAATTGACTGGGGTGTGTGACTGGTTCTACCTGAGATAAATATTGCGGAGAGGCCAGTAAATAGCGAGGATACAGGCCAAGAAAGCGCCCAATTAGCGTGAAGTCCTGCGGTTTTCCGGTACGGATACCCAAATCAAATCCAGCCCCTACCAGATCGGTTACCGTATCTGAAACATAAACTTCTATTGATACCTCCGGATAACGCAGCTGAAAATCAGTCACTATGGGCGCTAACAGCGTTACTGCCAGTCCTGCTGGAGCAGTGATCCTCACTCTGCCGCTGGGTGATGCCTTCAACATTTGTAGTGACTGGCTGGCCCGCTCCGATGCTTGCATCATCTCCTGACAGTGAACCAGATAACGTTCTCCGGCAAAGGTCAGACTTAGCTGACGGGTGGTTCTCATCAGTAAACGTAGCCCTAACTCCTGCTCCAGATGGCTTATTCGCTGGCTGACGCTTGATTTAGGTAGCCCTGCTCGTTTAGCGGCAGCAGTAAAGCTGCCGGTTTCCACCACCAGAGTAAATAGTGCCATATCCTGCAATTGTTTAAACATCATTGTTCGCCATAGATAAACAGTTTGTTTGCCAAAACTCATCTTATCCCTTTTTATGAGTACCGCTAGACTGGACGCCAATTACTATCCTGAAAGGAATATTTCCATGTCCAAATATGCTATTGCTGTCGATCCGGCAAACCCGCAACAATTTATCCAAATACCGGTGCCTGAAGCAGCTCCCGGTGAGTTTGACCTGTTAGTTGAGGTTAAAGCGATTGCCATGAATCCGGTAGATACTAAAGTTCACGCCGGTTTGAAGAAAAATGGTTTGCAGCAACCTCGTATTCTGGGTTGGGACGCCACTGGCATCGTGGTCGCTGTTGGTCCTAAAGCAACAGGGTTCTCTATTGGTGACGAAGTCTGGTATGCGGGAGATATTACCCGTTCAGGCAGTAATACTACCCATCAACTAATTGATTCACGTATTGTTGGCCATAAACCAAAATCCCTGAACTGGGTTGAGTCTGCTGCGATCCCTCTGACCGCACTAACCGCGTGGGAAGGTCTGTTTGAACATCTTAAAATTCAGGATGCTGGTAGTGATAAAACGCTGTTGATTATTGGCGGTGCCGGGGGTGTTGGTTCATTAGCGATTCCGCTGGCGGCGTTACGCAGCAAGGTACGCATTATTGCGACCGCTTCCCGACCTGAGTCAGCTAAATGGTGTCTGGAACGCGGTGCCGATCTGACCGTTGATTACCACAATCTGCAAGAGAATCTGTTAGAGCACAATATCAAGCAGGTTGATTACATTTTCTGCCTGAACGATACCGATGGTCACTGGAAGTCTATGAGTGAAGTTATTGCACCGTTCGGTCATATTTGTTCAATCGTAGAAAGTGCCCAGCCGTTGGAGCAGTCGTTGATTCGTTCTAAAGGTGTAGCTCTGCACTGGGAACTGATGTTTACCCGCAGCATGTACCAAACGCCAGATATGGCGGAACAAGGTCGTATTCTGCAGCGAGTAGCCGATATGATTGATAAAGGTGAGCTGAAAGGTACGCTGAATACTACGTTACATGGCCTTAGTGTAGAGACTATCACGCAGGCTCATGCGAAGCAGTTGGAAGGTCATATGACGGGTAAGATAGCGATTGAGTTTTAGTCGGGCATATATCCCTCTGAAAATTTGCATCAGTGAATATTCCGGCCGTAATAGCAAAGTGTTCATATTATCTTTGTGCTCGGCCGGAAGACCATCTGTACTTAGCTGAGGAGCGCGTCGGGCCTAGCCCGCTTAGGGGCACTTCGTTGGCTTACGCCAAGTCGACCCCAACAGCGGTCTCTCCCGACGATTAGCGATTTAAGGTCTGAAACCAAATTATCAGACTTTGTCATCAAGATAAGTTTTTAGAAAATCCGGCACTGATTTCTCATCAGCATTCGCATTAATTACTAATTCTATCAATCTATTATCTCTGTAGATTTTCTGGTTTTGGCTGGAATAATCCCTGTCTGCATCAATAAACCACCCTGGTCAGATGGTATAATCAGGCTCTGATTTGGTTTAGCGGGATGCGCTAATGGACGACAAATTTGATGTCATCATTATCGGTGGTGGGATTGCTGGCTGTACCAGTGCGTTATTGTTGGCACGAGCAGGGGTGAATGTATTGCTGCTGGAGCGCGCGGAACAGGCAGGGGGAAAGAATATCTCCGGTGGTCGTCTTTATAGTTATAGCCTCGAAACCATTTTGCCCGGGTTTGCTCTATCAGCCCCTATCGAACGACAAATTACTCAGGAAAAACTCAGCCTGCTGACCGGTGAAACCAGTGTCACTATGGATTATCGCCACCCTGAATTTGCTCAGGATGCCACCTCCTATTCCGTGCTGCGCGCCCGTTTTGATCCCTGGTTAATGGAACAGGCTCAAAATGCAGGAGCACAATGTCTGACGGGTGTTCAGGTGGATGCTCTGATTCAGGAAAATGGAACCGTTTGTGGCGTTCAGATTGGTGAAGATCGGCTGGATGCCCGCGTCGTGGTTCTGGCTGAAGGCGCTAACTCTTTGCTGGCTGAGCAACATCAGTTAGTCAAAAAGCCTCAGCCTCATACGATGGGAGTTGGCGTTAAAGAAGTACTGGCCCTTCCCCGTTCTCGTCTTGAAGAACGCTTTTCGCTGGAAAATGATCGGGGAGCCGCCTGGCTGTTTGCCGGTGAAGCTATCGCAGGAAAAGCGGGAGGCGGTTTTTTATATACTAACCGCGATACCCTCTCTATCGGATTAGTCTGTAATTTGTCGGTTCTGAGTCATGGAAAAAATGCATTACCGCAGATGCTGGAGAATTTTAAACAACATCCGCTGTTGCGCCCATTACTGAAAGAGACTGAACTGCTGGAATATGGCGCACACCTGATTCCCGAAGGGGGATTAAATGCGCTTAATCCGCCGTTTGGTGCAGGTTACCTGATTGCTGGTGATGCAGCCGGATTTTGTGTAAATGCTGGTCATACCGTACGGGGTATGGATCTGGCGGTTATCAGCGCACAGGCAGTAGCCGATACCCTGACGACAGCACTACAGAAAGATGACTTCAGCGCGGCATCACTGGCTGCTTACCAAACCCATCTGGAAAACAGCACCCTTTGGGCGGTGCTAAAGCAGTATCGTTCGTTACCCGATACCCTGTTACAAAATCCGCGTTATTTTGCCGAATACCCACAAATGACCAGCGATATTTTACGTGAGCTGTTTGAAATTAACCGTCATCCGGCACCGCCACTGCGCAGCATTCTGTGGAAACATGCCCGCAAGGCTGGCTTGATGACGCTATTTAAAGATCTGCTCCGGGGAGCACGCAGCCTGTGAAAACGGAAGTGAAACTCAGTAAAAACCATTATGTCATTGACGAAAACCAGCCTCATATCATTCCGGCGGACCATCCCGATCGGCAAATATTACAGCAGTTGGTTAATGTCTGCCCTGCTGGTCTTTATCAACTCAATCAGGATGGCAGCCTGAGTTTTGATTACCATGGCTGTCTGGAGTGTGGTACCTGTCGATTACTCTGTGATGAAAAGACGCTGGCGCGCTGGCGTTACCCCGCTGCTGGTTACGGAATAACCTTTCGGTTTGGCTAATATGGGATATGTGAAGTGCCGCAGGGAGGCCGATTCACGGTTGTGCTACCCTGCGCCGATACTTTTTACCGTACTCTGAACGGTAGTAAAAATCATAAAAGCCAAGCGGAGATCTTGCCTGTGTCCATACTGCAGTTATTGAAACAACATCCCGTCATTGCTGCGGTAAAAGATACTGAAAGTCTGAATACTGCTCTGGAATCAGACTGTAAAATTATCTCCATCCTGTATGGCAATATCTGCAATATTGGCACCATTGTTCAGCGTATCAAAAAAGCAGACAAATACGCCTTTATTCACGTTGATCTATTGGATGGAACTTCCAATAAAGAGATCGTGATTAACTTTCTGAAGCTGGTTACCGCCGCCGATGGCATCATCAGCACCAAAGCCTCAATGATTAAAGCGGCAAAAGCTCAAGGGTTTTACGGCATCCACCGGATATTTCTGCTGGACTCGATTTCATTTCACAATATTGATAAGCAAATAGCTCAATCCAATCCTGACTGTATAGAGATTCTGCCGGGCTGTATGCCTAAAGTACTGGGATGGGTGGCAGAGCAGATAGATTTACCCATTATTGCCGGAGGGTTAGTTTGCGATCACGAAGATGCCACTAATGCCTTGAATGCTGGCGCCAGTGCAGTTTCCACCACCAATACCGGTGTCTGGCAACTGAAGTTTTGATGTTGTAACGGCAATCAGGGATTAATTCTTATCCGGGATAATCGTTCAATTTGATGATTAATCACTAATGCCTCGGGGAAATGGACTTCCCTCAACAATTTTTCCGCTTCGCTAAACTCACCCACGTCATAATAAATATGGCTATCACTGCCGACAATCACCGATGTCTGGTGCTGTTTACACAATTCCAGCATCTCGATGGCCAGTTCTCTGGGACGTTCGCGCCCGGCATTAGGGCGTAACGTAGCATTGTTTAACTCTAACGCTACCCGATGCTGTTTAGCTAAAGGCACCACTTCGGCAAAATCAATCGGATAAACGCCATCATTGGGATGACCAATAATATTTACCTGTGGATGACAAATAGCGCCACATATTGCCTGTGTATTCTGCTGTTTGCTTCCCGGTGCTAAATTCTGTTGATGTAAACTGGCTATGACATAATCCAGTCGGGCCAGGTCTTGCTCTCCGACATCAATGCTGCCCTGATAGTCGATAATATTCGCCTCAACGCCTTTTAGTAGCCGAATCCCCAGCATATAGGGGGTAAATACCTTAAAGTTACGTAAATAATACGGAATGGCTGAGGCAGGAGGAACACAAGAATGATCGGAAATACCCATCACCAGTAATCCCCTTTCTCTGGCCTGTTCCAGATTTTCTTTCAAAGTGCTGTAGGCATGACCGCTGGCAATAGTATGGGTATGCAGGTCCATCAGCAAACTCACACCATCCCCCGAATATTTGATTGTTGAACGCAGGCTACCAGCGCCTCTAATACCGTATTCATATCATCAACAATACCCACATCGGCCTGAGAAAAAATAGCCGCATCCGGGTCGGTATTAATTGCCACAATAAATTTACTGTGGCGAATTCCTACCGAAAAAGCGGCCGCGCCGGATACTCCAGCCGTAATACAAACCTCTGGTGCTACCAAAGCACCAGACATTCCTAACATGGTCGACATACTGCTCCAGGCGTTCATCGCCACCGGACGACTAACCCCTAACTGAGCACCCAATACTTGAGCAATTTCATTCAGTCGCTGGACGTTTTGACTATTTCCAGCCCCCTGCCCGATAGCCAGTACCCTTTCAGCTCGGTTAAGTAGGGGTTGCTCTTCTGGTATGCTCACCTGATGTTCAATCAGCCAGGACGGCATTTCAGCCTCGGTTAGTATCAGTTGCTGCTCAATACTCTGATAATCCTGAGTTAACGCAGCGACCCCACCCTGGCGGGCTACGGCCAGACAGCAGGGGGGCTACCTGTAGCGTTAACGTTGCCAACATATTGTTGCCGTAAACTGACTTTTCTACCTGACATCCGCCTGAATTCATCTGTCCACGAATCACACCCAGGCAGGAAGCACCATTCAGACGAAAAGCCAGACGAGTCGCCAGCTCATTTCCCAGCGAGCAACCAGAAAACAGCAATAATTCTGCCGGATAAATCGAGTAAACCTGCTCCAGCAGCGGTAACACTGAATCTGCCAGCAGTAACTCAGGGCTTTTTAACCACTGAATCTGGGTGATTGGACAATCAAACTGCGGTAAATCATCTGGCTGAACATTTTGATGAAATAGCCACAGAGCCACTTCTGTGGCTGCTAGCTGACTCTGCTGTAAAAACCGATTGATCTCCTGCGCCTGCTGTAAAAAAGAAGGTGAGTCCGCATCGAGAATTAACGCTATCTTCATCTGCCTAATCTCTCTTGCAGGTAGTCATGATACAACCGCCGGGCTTTCTCCTGCGGTGTTGCGCCGGCGATTATTACTCCACCGCGTCGGTTTTGCTGACGCGTAAGCTTAGTTAGCAACTTGTCGTTTTTCTGCTGTAATACCTGGGGAGCCAATCCCAAATCGTTCAATGAATAACGGTGGATACTATTTTTAGCTCCGGCCAGCTTCTGCTTCAGCGTAGGTACCCGCAGTGCACTGGCCTGAGTTGAATTACCTACTGCCAATACCGCCGGTGTATTAATGGTTAGCTTTTGTTGTTCATCTTCCGTTTGTCTAATCACTATTATCTGTCCGGTCTCTCTGATAATTCGAAAATCACAAACCTGAGTGATACAAGGCCAGTTCAATAGTTCAGCTAACAGCATTGCCGTTTGCATGTTATGGCCTTCGCTGCTCTGCATACCCAACACTATCAAAGACTGTTGTTCTATCTGCTGGTGATAAGCCTGCATGATTTTTGCTATCGCCAGAGGATTAAAGCGCAGGTCAACTGATGGCGTTGGATCAACCCTGATTGCAGAGTGAAAACCGAGGGCATACATCAGTTTCAGGTAATGTTCTCCCCAGCTATCACCAATGGTCAGAGCACTAAGATTAAGCTCTCCCTCTTGCCAGACAGCGCTATCGCGCACCATCAGCATTAGTTCAGCCGCGCTCTCATCAAAGCAGTTCAACATGGTTTGAGTAAAGCTGACATCAATTTGCAGACTATCGTCGGCCTGCCAGTCCTTTTCTGCCATCATGCTTAAATCAGGCGAAGCTTTAAAACCCAGCAAAATCTTCACAGTCCGCCCTCCTCTCTTGTTGTGGTACTTTTTTCACTGTTGATGCACCTACCAGCGTCAGGTTTTTTGTTTCCGGTGCCCAAAGTACCGACACCCATAGCCCTATCAGCAATACCCCCACCAAAATCAACATGGTGTACTGGATACCCAAAGCCAGTATGACTACAGGCAATAATCCGGTGCTGATCGCCGAACCTAAACGGCTCATAGAGGTGGCAAAACCTACTCCCAATGAGCGAATATCCGTTGGAAAACTTTCTGCCGGAAAAACCCCAACTAAATTGCTCACCGCAGAAATAGTCAGAGTAAAAATGGCGAATAAAAACAGCATAATGCCGGTTTGTGAGGAAGGAACAAACGCCAGGGTCATCAGGCTTAGCATCAGGATCACAAATGCCGTAATCAAAAAGCCCCGGCGGGAACAGAACTGAGTGAATCCGATCCCCATTAATGCCCCTACAATCAATAACCCATTCAACATCAGATCGGTGGCAAAACTCTCGATTAACCCAAGCGCCCGCAACATAGAAGGCAGATAGGTATAAATAGCAAAGTATGGGATCACCAGACAGACAAAAAACAGACTGTTAAATGCGGTTCTGCGCCAGTAGCGGGGGGAGAACAACGTGCGTAAATGACGGGCAGTTTCTACCGGAATCTCATCGTTGAGTACTACATTTGGACCAAAGCAGCGCTTTACGATTTCATGGGCTTCATCGATGCGGCCTTTGCGCATCAGCCAGCGCGGAGACTCTGGTGTGCCCCAACGTAAAATCATAATACACAACGCTGGTATAGATGCCGATGCCAGTAACCAACGCCAGGCATCCGGTCCGGCATCCGTCATCCAGTGCCCCATAAAGCTGGCAGAGACGTAACCTACCGTCCAGATCACGCTGAAGGAGCCTAGCAATAGCCCACGATGTTTACGCGGAGAAAACTCCGCCAACATAGTATGACCAACGGAATAATCCCCTCCCAGGCCAATTCCTACCAGTACCCGCAGCCAAAATAACTGCTCAGGAGAAGAGGCAAAAAACTGTAAAAATGACGCCAGAGTAATGATCACAAAGCTGAAGGTGAATATCTTCTGACGACCAATATGATCGGAGATCCATCCCAGAACCAGACTACCAATAAACAGACCAAACAGCGCAGAACTGCCAATCATTCCTTGCCAGAAGGGAGACAGCCCCATTTGAGGGCTAATTTGCGTCAGAGCAAAGCCGATGACACCCAGCACATAACCATCGGTTAAATGCGCTCCAAAGGTCAGGCCTGCGATTTTAATATGAAAACGGTTTAAGGGAATGTCGTCCATACGAACGGATGAAGGGTTAGGAGGTGTCGCTATTGTTCTGTTGGCTATTAACATAGTTGTTCTCATTCAGCAGTAACGACCATTCGCAGTCCTTATATAAAAACCGGGCCGTCTGAAACAGACGGTCCCGGCCAGAGATGCTTTAACTTTCAATCGGGTAGATAGTACCGATATTCATAATACCGTTCGGGTCATACACCTCTTTCAATGCTTTCAGTATGTAGTAAGCAGAGCCGTGCTCATCTTTAGTCCAGTGCACACGATGTTTACCAATACCATGATGGTGCACCATAGAACCACCCAGCTTGATGGTCTCTTCCACAATGATTTTATTCAGTGGGTTATGGTACTTATCAATCTCTTCCTGTGGCGAGCAGTCCACCACGTTGTAGTCATACACAAAGTACATATTGGTACCGTTGATATAGCTGTGAGAAGAGTGACCGCCAAGCATAGTGATATCGTCCGCATGAGGGAATTCATTACGGATGCGGTGAATCACATTTTCATAAATTTTATTGATTGAACGCCAGTCACCGGAAACTTCAGTAGTGAAGCCCATGTTCTTGGTTTTCATGATTTGTACCCGCTCAGCGGCAACCTTATCCGGTCCCCAGTTAAGGTTATTGAACCAGGTTTCAATCAGCTTACTGTCCACTCTCTGACAGCCAGGATGGCGGGCCACAATGGCTTCAATTCCGTTACCTGTAGCACGGGCAATCTCTTTGGCACCTTCCGCCATAAAGATCAGTACGCACTTGCCGTCAGCAAAATGGGTAAAGTGTTGAGAGCCATCTTCCGCATCATATAAACGTGCAATTGATGGCCGATATCCTTCAACCATCACTTCGCGCAGAATATCAAAGCCGGTCTTCATGTTATCCAGAATATAGCCATAGAACAGGTTATTTTCTGGCATATATTTGAATATTTTCACTGTAACTTCAGTGATATAACACAATGCACCTTCATTACCGATAATCACATGGCGAATATCCGGCCCGGCAGCCCGACGCGGTACGTTTTTAATGCGGGTAACAGTACCATCAGGGAATACCGCCTCAAGACCAACCACCATATCTTCAATAGCACCGTACAGCGTTGAGAACTGACCGATGCTGCGGGTTGCCACTAATCCACCCATTTGGGCTAATGGTTTAGACTGCGGTGAATGTCCGGTGGTATACCCCTTGGCACGCAGCTTATTCTCCAATACTTCCAGCGCAACGCCGCACTGAGCGGTAGCCTGCATATTCTCAATATCAATATTGATAACCTGATTCAGCTCGGAGCCATCCAGAACTACAGAGTTCTCTACAACCGTTTCCAGACCGCCTTCAGTGGCAGAAGAACCGGTACGCGGTACGCAGTTAATATGATTTTTATTCAGGAATGCCAGCACTTCTGAAACCTGCTGAGTATTGGCTAATTTCACTACCGCAGCCGGTAGCGGTAACGTGAAGATACCGTGGATATCGGCATATTTTCTGAAACGGTCAATGCTGTTTTTCTGCAACACCTTTTCATCGGTAATGACTCGTTCGGAGCCTACGATCTGTTTTAGCTTCTCAACAATAGCTTCTCTTGTCAGCGACATGATTAATCCTTCCTGCTTTCAGTACATTTTTATGGCATGTCTTATGCCATGGCGGTGGAGAACAAATAACATAAACATCAAAATTTCGACTTAGCGCACCAGATAGCCGCCATCAACCACCAGCAGATGGCCATTTACATAGTCAGAAGCGCGGCTGGCTAAATACACCATTGCTCCCATCAGATCCTGAGTTTCCCCCCAGCGATTTGCCGGAATATGGTCCAGAACGCGTTTATTCGTTTCAGGATTTTTACGAGTTTCCGTAGTGATGTCAGTGGCGTAATAGCCCGGTGCAATTCCGTTAACCTGGATGTTGTACTGACCTAATTCGTCACAATAGGCTTTAGTAAAGCCAGCCAGTGCATGTTTGGTTGCGGAATAAGCCGGTGACCACTGCCCACCCAAATAGGAGAACAGTGAGCAGATATTAATAATCTTGCCGTGGCGTTGAGGAATCATCACTTTTGCCGCTTCGTAGCTAAGTTCAAATGCGGCAGTCAGGTTGATATCAATCATTGGATCCCAGTCCGCACGACCAAAATCCAACACTTTATTCAACTTACAGATACCGGCGTTATTCACGACAATGTCTACTGAACCAAAGCGTTCCAGACACTGAGCAATCACTTTAGCCGGAGCACCTTTTTCGGTGATATCCACCTGCATAAACTCAACTTTCACTCCCTGCTTCTCAATCATTTCGCGGGTTTCACCCTTATCCATGATGAAGCTGGGAATAAACAAATTAGCCCCCGCTTTAGCCAGCGCCATAGCAAACGCCTGGCCCAGACCACTATTACCACCGGTAACGATCGCCGTTTTGCCTTTGAGTGAGAAAAAATCCAGAGAAAATTCATCCAACGCATTCAGTGACATGGTGTAACCCCTTTGATTCCTGATTAAAACGCAAAAAAAAAGAGAAAAGTAACTTCCTGCTTAATGCGGGGAGCTTACTTTTCTCTTTTTTTTTGCCCTAAAATCAATGTTCCATAACTGAGATAACACCATGCAAAATAATAATTTTCGCCGTTGGTTAACGCTGGCGATTATCAGTATCAGCGGCGGCGTCAGTTTTGATTTGGCTTACCTGAGATATATTTACCAAATCCCAATGGCAAAATTTATGGGATTCACCAATACCGAAATCGGCTTCATCATGAGTACCTTTGGTATTGCGGCTATCATTTTGTACGCCCCCAGCGGAGTTATTGCCGATAAGTTCTCCCATCGCAAAATGATGACCTTCGCTATGATAGCGACCGGTTTACTTGGCTTTCTGATGTCTGTTTATCCTCCATTCTGGGTGATGATACTGATTCAGGTTGCCTTTGCCATCACCACTATCCTGATGCTGTGGTCCGTCTCCATTAAAGCCGCCTCACTGCTTGGTAATCATGAAGAGCAGGGAAAAATTATGGGCTGGATGGAAGGCCTGCGTGGCGTGGGAGTAATGCTGTTGGCGGTATTTACCATGTGGGTATTTTCGCTGTTTATGCCGGAAGACCCAAACAGCCTGAAATCAGTGATACTGATCTACAGCGGAGTTTATATTCTGCTCGGTATTCTGTGTTGGTTCTTTGTCAGTGATGGCTTCACCTCCCGCACAGAAAGCGACAGTGAAAAGAAAGATAAACCGGCCTTTAAACTCAGCGATATCCTGTCAGTATTAAAAATCAGCACTACCTGGTATTGCAGCATGATTATCTTTGGCGTGTATACCATCTACGCCATTCTCAGCTACTCCACCAACTATCTCACCGAAATGTATGGCATGACGCTGGTAGCCGCCAGCTATATGGGAATTGTGATCAACAAAATTTTCCGTGCCATGTGTGGACCTTTGGGTGGATTAGTGACCACTTACAGCCGTTTTAAATCCCCTACGCGAGTGATTCAGTTTCTGGCAGTAATCAGCGTTATCACCCTCTGCGCATTGCTGTTTACCAATCAAAACCCGGGTTCTGTCGCCGTTGGTATCGGCCTGATTCTGCTATTGGCCTTTGCCTGCTATGCCTCTCGTGGTCTCTACTTTGCCTGTATCGGTGAAGCCCGTACTCCGAAATACATTATGGGAACCACTGTCGGCATCTGCTCTGTGATTGGCTTCTTACCTGATGTTTTTGTCTATCCGATTGTTGGTTACTGGCAAGACACCCTGCCTCCTGCGGAAGCCTATCGCAATATGTGGCTGATGGGATTAGGAGCCACCTGTCTGGTCATTGTGTTTACTTTCCTGCTGTTTAACAACATGAAACGCGCCAGCCAGCAGGCAACAATACCAAGCCCGGTAACCGAATAACGCCATTTGAACATTGTTGTTTTAATCACGAGGTTAAGAAATGAGTGACAAATATTTGATGGGTGTCGATGTGGGTACCCAGAGTGCCAAAGTGGTGATATTCGACCTGCAAGGTAATGTGGTTAGTGAAGGAAAGCAGGCATTACGCAAGATGGATATTCCTGCACCTTTACTGGCAGAACATCCAGATGACGATCTGTGGGACTCCTTAAAACTCGCCTTCCAGCGAGCCATGGCAGAATTCTCTCAGGCAGGACGAAAAGCAGAAGATATTCTGGCAATGGGCGTATGTATTATTCGCTGCTGCCGGGTACTGCTAAAAGAAAACGGTGAACTGGCCTACCCGGTGATTAACTGGATGGACAAGCGTTTAAACAAACCTTATGAGTACATTGATGCTTATAAAGGGGTGCGTTATGTCACCACCACTTCCGGTTATATTACCCATCGCCTGACGGGCGAATTTAAAGATACCTGCGCTAACTACATTGGCTGGTGGCCGATGGATAACGATACGCTGGACTGGAGTACTGACCCTGCTGCCTGGAAAAGCTGTAATCTGACGCGGGAGAACGTACTGGATGTAGTGAAACCGGGAGAAATTCTGGGTTATGTATCCGAACTGGCTGCAGAACAGATTGGCGTACCTGCAGGTATCCCGGTGGTGGCTACCGCCCATGATAAAGCGGTTGAAGCATTAGGCGCAGGCTCACTGGATGAAGGCGTAGCCCTGATTTCTCTTGGCACTTACATCGGTGCTATGGTCCATGGTCATGCCAATGTAAAAGATGCCCAAAACTTTTGGCCATTCCAGGCCTCCATTCCCGGACGCTATCTGTATGAGTGCATGGGCGTTCGTCGCGGCATGTGGACCATCAGTTGGTTCCGCGATCAGTTTGGTGAGTCTGCTCTGGCGGACGCCGATGAAACAGGCGTCAGTATTGAAGAATTGCTGAATATGGAAGCCTCAAAAGTTCCGGCTGGTTGCGAAGGACTGCTCACCATTCATGACTGGGCACCACCATCAGAAGCCGAATTCCGTAAAGGCGTAATGATGGGCTTCGATGGCCGTCATACCCGCGCCCATATGTATCGTTCAGTGCTGGAAGGCATTGCCTTCACCATGAAAAATCATATGGATAAGATGGCCAAGGAACTCAAAACGCCATTCAAACACCTAATCATTTCCGGCGGTGGTGCCAACAGCGACCTGTTTATGCAAATCTTCGCTGATGTATTTGGCATTCCAACCAGTCGAAACGTAATGAAAGGCTCAGCCTCCGTAGGATGTGCTATTAACGCTGGCATGGCCGTAGGTGCCTTCGACAATTACGAACAGGCAACGCAGAAACTGGTACGCACCGGGGATCGCTTTATGCCAAATATGGAAAATCACCGTTTCTACAACGAGCTAAATGGAGAGGTCTACAAACAGGTAAACCAATACTTCGACCCGCTGTTGAAAAAGCTAAGCCCACTGGTGGATTACGCGTAATCCGATAATAATTAAGGGGCGCAAACGCGCCCCTTAGTAGTTCATTTCAGAATCTAATCGTCGGGAGAGACGGGTGTTGGGGCCGACTTGGCGCAAGCCAACGAAGAGCCCCTAACCCGGCTAGGCCCGACGCGCACAAAAGCCAAGTACAAATTGTCTTCCGGCCGAGCACACAGGCAATATTAGTGCATAGCTTTTACGGCCGGAATATTCACCTAAATAAACGTATCGACCCCATCAAAGATCCTCCAACACCCTCAATGCATCCGACAATTTCTTCACCCCAAACACCTGCATATTGGGAATACTCTTTTTCGGCACATTAGCATGAGGAACAATAGCGCGTTTAAAACCATGTTTTGCTGCCTCAGAAATACGTTCCTGACCGCTGGGAACCGGACGAATCTCGCCGGCTAACCCAACTTCACCAAACACCACTAAATCTTCCGGCAATGGGCGATCCCGCAGGCTGGAAACCAGAGAAAGCAACAGCGCCAAATCAGCACTGGTTTCTGTCACTTTAACCCCACCCACCACGTTCACAAACACATCCTGATCCGCCATTTGCAAACCACCGTGGCGGTGAAGTACCGCCAACAGCAACGCAACCCGATTCTGCTCAAGGCCAACCGCTACCCGGCGAGGATTCGACAACATAGAGTGATCCACCAGTGCCTGAATCTCCACCAGCAAAGGACGCGACCCTTCCCAAAGCACCATCACCGAACTACCAGAGGTAATTTCATCCCCACGACTAAGAAAAATAGCCGATGGGTTATTAATTTCTTTCAACCCTTGCTCTGTCATGGCAAATACCCCCAGCTCATTAACCGCACCAAAACGGTTTTTATGGCTGCGCATCGTGCGATAACGGGAATCAGAATCACCATCTAACAGAACCGAACAGTCAATACAGTGTTCCAGTACTTTAGGACCCGCCAGCGAACCATCTTTGGTAACATGACCCACCATAATAATGGCGACACCTTTAGTCTTGGCAAAACGGGTTAAATAAGCGGCGCTTTCTCTTACCTGAGCAACACTACCGGGAGATGACTGAATATCCGCCATGTGCATCACCTGAATAGAGTCAATCACCATCAGACGAGGCTGTTCTTGCTCAGCAATCAGGCAAATCTGTTCAATGCTGGTTTCTGACAGCATCTGCAAATGCTCCGTTGGCAGACCAAGACGGTGGGCACGCATCGCCACCTGCTGCAATGACTCTTCTCCAGTAACATAAAGCGTCTTCATCTGACTGGCTAACTTACACATGGTTTGCAGCAATAAAGTACTCTTACCCGCCCCCGGATTACCACCAATCAGAATCGCACTGCCCGGCACCACCCCACCGCCCAACACCCGGTCAAACTCTTTAAATCCGGTAGAAAAACGAGGAAGCTCTTCCAGACTAATATCCGACAGTTTCTGAACCTTACTAACCCCGCCTTCTCCGGCATAGCCCGAAAAACGGTCTGAACGAGATGAAGAGGCAGCCGCAAGACGAATCTCAGTAATACTGTTCCAGGCATTACAGGCACTACACTGCCCCTGCCAGCGCGGATAATCCGCACCACACTCATTACATACAAACGCTCGTTTCGCTGGCTTCGCCATAAATACCTCAGAATATCCAAAAACAGTTCATACAATAAAAAAACAAAAAACACATCAATCTTTGGCCTTGGTACTTGGTGTCTAGTCCTTGACCTTACCAATGAGCACTGGAATTCAGCCGACAACTGAAAGAGGGTAGCACGCCAAACATGGAAGTTCGGCGAGGCACTGCTTCGCCGGGAGCGAATCAGTGCCGGTGCGTAAGCCCGAATGAAGGCAGAGGGAAGTCGCCATCAGGCGACCTGGATTCGTGTGCGAAGGCGCGGGGGTGCAGGGGGCGTTCGCCCTAACGCCCCTTGCTCGACCGCCGCACATTAATCAATCAGGAAACCAGATTCAGAAGCGGTCGAAACCTTCACCAAAACAAATCTACGGGTTATTTCCCCTCATGATTCTGACTCGCCGACAAAATACACAACACCCCCAGCAAATTCGCAAACCGAATCCCTACCTTCGCCTTAGAATACACCTTCGGCTTAGCGTGATAGGCAATACCCAAACGCGCTACTTTAATCATTTTCAGATCATTCGCCCCATCACCAATAGCGACCGTTTGCTCCATTGGGATCGACAATTCTTCTGCCAGTTGCTGTAGCTTTACGGCCTTAAATTTTGCATCGACAATCGGCCCGGTGACTTTACCGGTTAGCTTACCTTGCTTAATACCAAGCTGATTGGCAGAAACCGACACCAGATTCAGTTTCTCTTTCAAATGATCGGCAAAATAAGTAAATCCACCGGAAACAATCGCTACATGCCAGCCAGCTTCATGTAACTTATCCACCAGGGTAGTTAACCCCGGCATCAGCGGTAAACCTTCTCTGACTTGCTCAAGAATAGTGGCGTCAGCATCTTTCAGCGTCGCCACTCTTTGACGTAAACTGGCGGCAAAATCTAACTCACCACGCATTGCCCGTTCGGTAACTTCGGCAACCTGTTCACCGACCCCAGCCAGCTTAGCAATTTCATCAATACACTCAATTTCAATGGCGGTAGAGTCCATATCCATTACCAGCAACCCTGGCGTACGTAATGATGGCAAATTCCCCATTTGAGCAACATCAAACTGATACTCTTCTGCGATCTTCTTCGCTTTGGTAGACAACACGCCCGCCAGACGTATCACCTGATACTCTTCCACTGTCCAGGCGGAAACCACCACCAGTGGTTCACACAACCTGCGCTGAAACTGAGATAAACGCTGTTTATCTAATCCTTTACCATACAGTAGCCAGCCAGTGTGACCGGCCCAATAGTCAAGCGGCATGACCTCATCACCACTCAATGACAGTGGCAACCCTGGCCAGCAGTCTATTTCCGCGGGTAAATCGCTATAGGTCAGGCTAATTGGCATGCTACAACTCCTTAAAAACGAGGCTTCTTTGCACAAAAAAATGGTTTCAATGGCAAAACAGCGTTCCAAGCTATCCTAATGAATAGAGTTCTGGCAACATAAAACATCTTCGGCACATAAGGTAGTTGCATGACCAAACGGCTTAAGTTCAAATTCCACCTACATCGAATTGTTATCGTTCTGTTCTGTCTGGCGTTATTAGTCGCCCTGATGCAGGGAGTTTCCTATTTCAGCTTAAACAGTCAGGCAGCACAAGCGAAACAATCCCAGGAACTGGCCCGCACGCTGGCAAAGCAAGTGACATTTACCCTTGCACCACTGTTAGACGGCCCGGTTGATGGTGTTGACGATCAGAAAATTAAGAGCATTCTACAACATCTGACAGAACATAGCCGGATCCTTGACGCCTCCGTATACCAAGTGGATGGCACACTGATTGCGCAACAGGGTGATGGTACCAGCGTACGAGACAGACTCGCTCTCGACGGACAACGCCCCGGTAGCTATTTCAATCAGCAGATTGTGGAAATGATTAACAGCAAAGATGGGCCGTTGGGATTTATTCGCCTGACTCTGGACACTCACGTGCTGGCAACAGAATCTGAGCAAGTGGACAATACCACCAATATGCTACGCCTGATGCTACTGCTGGCTATGGTGATTGGTATTATTTTGGGCCGCACATTATTGATGCGGCAACGCAGCGGATGGAAAAAGTCACCCTATCTGTTAACTGCCGGAGATTCAGAACCAGAAGAAGCTTCTCACCCGACTGTTGAAACTCAAAGACCGACACATAAAGTACATAAAAAGAAACGCCCGCACAAAAAGCGCCCCTATCGTTAATCGCATTGGTTAAGTGCGTTGGTTAAGTGCAATGAAACAGCGCAACGCTATTAGCATACAGCTGCTGAGCAATCTCACGGGCCGGCTCGCTTCGCAGTTGGCACAGTTGCTCAAACACTAATTTAACTCGCTCTGGCCGATTAGGTTGTCCCTGAAATCCTGACAGTGGCATATCCGGCGCATCCGTTTCTAATACCAGTGATGTCAGCGGCAGCTTTGCCATTACCTTGCGGGTTTTCTGTGCTCGCTCATAGGTAATTACACCACCAACACCAATAGAATAACCCAACCGGATAAAGGCCTGAGCCTGAGACAAACTGCCAGAAAAACCGTGTACCACACCAGCACGCGGTAGCGGATGCTGTTTTAATACGCTGGCCAACTTATCATGGGTACGCCGGGAGTGAAGAATCACCGGTAAATCAAAACGTTTTGCCAGTTTAAGCTGTTCTGACAATAGCCATAATTGTCGTTCAGACTGTGGGGTTTCCATATAGTCATCCAGCCCTATCTCCCCCACTGCTACGATCTTACCGTCATTGTGGCTTAACCGTTGTGCCAGCTGCTGCAATCCTTCTTCCCGATGCGAGTCGATATACAGAGGATGTAAACCTAAAGCACCGTAAATCGCCGGAAACTGGCGGGTAAGTTGAATGATTCCGTCAAACATTTCGCTGGTGACGGCCGGCACAATAATGCGCTCAACACCAGACTCAGCGGCTAATGTCAGGCTCTCCTGCTCATGGTGAACAAAAGGGGGAAAATCAAAATGGCAATGGGTATCTATAAATACGGGTGTCACACAACCTCCACCATGGGGGGAATAGAATTATTGCGGACTTATCATATCAGGCTGTGACGGACGAGAAAGAATATTCGTGGTGTTCTTTTGCTTTAACTCTTCATAACGCAATAAAGAACGTCCAAGGGTTGCCAGAAAATAGCGACCGCACTGTTTGCCCAGATGGTAATCCCGGTTCAGTGAAGCTATGCGGCTACCCAGGGCTTTGCTGGCCAATGGTTTTGGTGGGAAGATCTCTAAGATCTGCACGCCATCAGGTGGATTTTCAATAAACTGCTGTGTGCGAATATAGCTAACTTCATGCTGATGAAGAATACGCAACATTTGAGGCAAACTGGTATCGTCAGGAAACCAGCGCTCCATGTGTTTCATCCAGGCTGGCGTGTAATAAATCTGAGATGGAACCGTTCTGATCACCACGATAGTATCGGCTCCCCGTCGATAGGCTTCTTCTACCGGAACCGCGTCACTGATGCCACCATCCATATAGTAGACACCATCGATCTCTATACCGGCGCGATAAAATCCGGGAATAGCACTGGACGCCTTCAGTACCTGTAACCAGTTTCGCTGTTCGGCAGGAAAATAGGTTGGCGTAAAATCATCACCGCGACAGGCACACATGTAGAACTCTCGCCCTTTCGCCATACGATCCAGAGCATAAGAAATGTTCAGTGGCATTTGGTCGGTGACAGTATCAATCAGCCAATCGATATCAATCATATGCCCGCCACGGGCAAATCGGATAGGATTAAAAAATTGCGGTGAGGTGGAATAGCGAACGATAACCCGACGAGCATAACCTGCCTGGCCACAAATATAGGCCGATAAATTTTGTGCTCCCGCAGAAGTGCCGATCATTAGATCAAAGGGATCGAAGCCTGCTCGTTGAAACTGATCCAGTACTCCGGCAGTAAAAATCCCCCGCTGTCCGCCACCTTCACAAACCAGTGCAATTTTGCCTGGTTTTTCCGGCTTATGAATCAACGGTTCTTTTCGTCCCAGAGTGACAGGTATTCTGTTTCCCAAATACTAACCTTTTAAATATTAATGATGAGTTCCCGACTCAGAGGATACCCTTTCTTGCTCTTTTCCGTAATCCTCTTGCAGAATTCCCGAGAGCCAATCGCTGTTTCCGGCAAAAAACTCATCTTCTATGCCGGCCATTTCAGCCCACCAGAGTCGGATAGAACCTTTCCACTGCTTTAGTCTGCCCAGAATAATATCACTATTCATCATAATAGCTCCTCAGTCAGACTGGCAGTAAAACGTTAATACGCTTTACTGCGTCATCTTAACGGTTAGTGTTTTACAACCAAATCGTTTTTCACGGTTTTAACGCCTTTTACTTGTTTAGCAATACTTTCGGCCTGTTTAGCCTGAGCCGCTTTATCAACATTACCGGTCAGTAATACCACCCCTTCACTGGTTTCAACTTTGATTTTTCGAGATGGGACGATTTTATCTGCCAGGAATTTGGCTTTAACTTCGCTGGTAATAGCAGAGTCACTCACATAGCCCTCTACCGTACCGCTTTTATCTTCTTGTACCTGAAGTTTGTTACTAACAGATTTCACCCCTTCGACCTTTTCTACCACTTCATTGGCCTGGGTCATCTGTTCGGTGCTGGTAACAAAACCACTCAGGGTGACGACACCACCGGTGGTTTCAACTGAGATATGTGTACTTTCAATACTTTTATGATCTAACAACGCACTTTTTACTTTTGCCGTAATGGTGCTGTCGCCCATAAAGTTATCGACTTTCTTCATCGAGTTATCGATAGAGGAACCTACTTTATCAACCGACTTATCAATGGATGTACTGACTTTTTCAACGGCATTTTCGGCCTTAGTTGCCACGGTTTCTTCAGCCCATGCGCTCCCGCTGACAACTACCGTACTTAATACTATGGCGATAAAAGAACGTGCTAAGGGTACATTTTTCATTGATGCTTACCTTTAGGTTTAAATACAGGAATACCGAATAAATCACCTGTTTTCCAGTAAGTTATCCGGTGATATCAACCAATTGCACAATACAATTAGCCAATGACCATGAATAGCAGTGCAATTATTGGGCCACATTAGATTAAATGATTAATAATCAATAAATTACTAATAGAATGGTATATAAAAAAAAGTGGAAGTGTTGTTTTTTAGCGACAAATTCAATCTATTAATAACATTTTCATAACAAAATATTTTAACTTATTGAATTAACTGGATACTAATTGTCGCCTATCAGCAACACCTCTATTTAATCTGTTAAATATTAGCCCTAATATGCAATTAGCTACCTGTATAACTATAGAACACCCCGGGTAAACTGTTGTATAGATCACAAAATTTTTGTAAGTCTGCTTATAATTGCTTCGTTAATTGCTGGTCAGACAGAATAAAAAAAGCCCGACATAAACTGTCAGGCCTGTGTACTTCATATAATAGTAAAATTAGCAGCTAATTATGACTATTAATGCTCACGTGTTTTACGGAACACAATGTCCGGATAACGCTCTTGAGTCAGATTCAGGTTAACCATAGTTGGTGCGATATAACTTAAGTTCTCACCACCATCTAAAGCCACATTCAGCTCATTTTTACGCTTAAACTCTTCCATCTTTTTCGCATCACTGCATTCAATCCAGCGGGCAGTAGAAACGTTCACCGATTCATAAATCGCTTCTACGTTATATTCACTCTTCAGGCGAGCCACTACCACATCAAACTGAAGTACCCCAACCGCACCAACAATCAGATCATTATTAGCGATTGGTCGGAATACCTGAACCGCACCCTCTTCTGAAAGTTGTACCAGCCCTTTCAACAACTGCTTCTGTTTCAGTGGATCTTTCAGGCGAATACGGCGGAACAGCTCTGGCGCAAAGTTTGGAATACCGGTGAATTTCATATCCTCACCCTGAGTGAAGGTATCACCGATTTGAATGGTACCGTGGTTATGCAGGCCAATAATATCGCCCGGATAAGCCTCTTCCACATGAGAACGGTCACCAGCCATAAAAGTCAGAGCATCAGAGATAACCACATCTTTGCCCAACCGCACCTGACGCAGTTTCATTCCTTTCTCATAAGTACCTGACACCACACGCATAAAGGCCACGCGGTCACGGTGTTTCGGGTCCATATTGGCCTGAATTTTAAATACAAAACCGGAAAATTTCTCTTCTGTAGCAGAAACTTCACGCACATCAGTTTTGCGCGGCATTGGTGCCGGAGCCCAGTCAACCAGACCATCCAGCATATGATCCACACCAAAGTTACCCAATGCGGTACCGAAAAATACCGGTGTCAGTTCACCCGCCAGGAAAGCATCCAGTTCAAATTCATGAGAAGCCCCTTGCACCAGCTCCAGTTCTTCGCGCAGTTGTGCGGCTAAATCTTCGCCCACCGCTGCATCCAGTTCAGGGTTATTCAACCCTTTCACAATACGGACTTCCTGAATGGTATGGCCTTTACCGCTTTGATACAGGTAGGTTTCGTCTTTATATAAATGATAAACCCCTTTAAACAGCTTACCGCAGCCAATTGGCCAGGTAATTGGTGAACACATAATTTTCAGTTCACTCTCTACCTCATCCAGCAGCTCCATGGGATCGCGAATATCCCGGTCCAGCTTGTTCATAAAGGTTAAAATTGGCGTATCGCGCAGGCGAGTAACTTCCATTAGCTTACGGGTACGGTCTTCTACCCCTTTTGCCGCATCAATAACCATCAGACAGCAGTCAACGGCGGTTAACGTACGGTAGGTATCTTCAGAGAAGTCTTCATGTCCCGGGGTATCTAACAGATTTACCAGACACTCTTTATAAGGAAATTGCATCACCGACGTCGTAATCGAAATACCACGCTGCTTTTCCATCTCCATCCAGTCGGACTTGGCATGTTGGTTAGAACCACGCCCTTTCACCGTACCGGCAGTCTGAATCGCCTGTCCAAACAACAGAACTTTTTCAGTGATGGTTGTTTTACCCGCATCGGGGTGAGAAATAATCGCAAACGTGCGTCGGCACGCGATCTCTGCAGCTCTTGACGTATCTTTCATCAGGGATTCTCTGGAAACTCTCAGGGAGCACAAAAAAGGAATTATCGTTAATTGCCGGGAATTTTACACACATAGGCCAAGAAAGGATAGGTTCCTCACTGATTAGTCCATGATTAAAGCAAACAACACTCTTGAGTAAATGATGACACACTTGCTCCTGACCATCGCAATATACCCTGCAAATAAAGCCTTGTCAGAAAACGATAACTAATCGTTACCTAATGAAAATATTAGCTATCGCGTTATTTAATTACTATATTAATAAACGAATTGCATCATCTCAGATGGGTCAAATATACAGCTAAGATGAGGCGTTATTTTTATTAACGCTGTTCACAACAAAATCATCAACCACTAAGGAGTAGAAAGGATGAAGATTGCAAAGTCACTTGCAGCCCTGTTGGGTGCCATTATTATGACCATCGCAGTCGCAGGTTGTTCACCTACGGCGAAAACTGAAGGTACCGGTGGGTATATTGATGACTCAGTGATTACCACTAAAGTAAAAGCCGCGCTTTTAGGTGAAAAAACCATTCGCTCCACCCAAATTACTGTCACTACCTTTAAAGGTAAAGTACAGCTAAGCGGTTTTGTACGCTCTAAAGATGAATCCAACGCAGCTGCAGATGTGGCTAAAACCGTCGTTGGCGTACGTTCTGTAGAAAACGATCTGCTGGTGAAATAGTTTATAATTCAGTCAGTAAACAGAAAAGCGCGGATTGCTATAACCCAATCCGCGCTTTAAATTTTTAGTCATTACTGATACTACAGCGTTAACGCCATAATCACCGCATCTTCCCGACCATCTGCTGCCGGGTAATAGCCTTTTCTTACCGTCACTTCATTAAAATCAAAAGCACGATACAACTCAATAGCAGCCAGATTGGATGCCCGAACTTCCAGCCACAGCGTCATGACGTCCCGTTGAATTAACTCATCAATCAGATGTTGCAACAGCTCCCGTCCCACGCCTCGACGCTGAAAATCGGGATGAACGGCAATATTGAAGAGAGTCGCTTCATC
The DNA here is from genome assembly GCF_013394855.1 of Limnobaculum xujianqingii. NCBI lineage: Bacteria > Pseudomonadati > Pseudomonadota > Gammaproteobacteria > Enterobacterales > Budviciaceae > Limnobaculum > Limnobaculum xujianqingii. The sequence continues at coordinate 2,754,081 of NZ_JABMLK010000001.1, forward strand.
CAGCACCACTTGGGTGATAGCAAAAGCAGCAATAGTATTATCTACGCTTAACGTCAGATTCAGGTATCGGTCTCCCTGATTACTGTGTAGCGTTTTTTCTGTCCAGGGAAAAGCATGGCTCGCCTGTTCAATTTGCCAGACGACCGGTAAATCATCCGGCTTGAGGAAGGAAATGGTATTCATCGCGACAAATCTGCTGCCATAAGGTACGTTTTGCTTCAGGATTATCCGCCAGTTCAGGCAGTGCTGGGGTGCTTAAGACCGGTAACTCTGCCAATGCTGCTGGTAAATCAGGACATTGTTCAATGTCCATCAGCCAGAATACACAACGAGTATCTTCCGGCACCATCATGGCCTGTTCGGGTGTCAGACAATAAATCTGTTCCACCGAAAGCAACATGGCGCGTAAAATATCCTGCATCAATGGAGAAGACAGCACAGGTAACGTTTCTGCTAACAAAATCACTTTAAGGTTAGCAGGCAAAACCATGGCAACTTCTCCCTGCAGTGCAGCCGGACGCCTCAGTTGATACTGCCTGATGCCCATTTGCTCCAGTTGCCAGTCACGCCGTGATGTCGTCATGATTACCCACTACTCGCTATCAATTTCAGAATTAAGCTGCGCTATGCTAGCAAACCCATCGAATAACCGCCAATAAAGCTCTATAATTCGGCGCAAATACCATTTGAGGCATTTTCCATTACTGATTCATCCGCCTGCCTCACAGGAGAATACTATGTCCGCTTTTTGCCCGGCCAGTGAAGTAATGCTGCGCCATACCGATGAGTTTACCGAACGCCGCGTACTGTTTGCCGGCGATCTGCAAGACGATCTTCCTTGTCAATTTGAGGCAAAGGAAGTTCGGGTTCACTGTTCTCAGTACCATCACTGGCGCCAACTCGCTCGTACTTTGGGCGAAAAAGCCCAGTTCAGCTTACTGCCACCACCTGAACTGGTTGATGGCTGCGATACTCTGGTTTTCTACTGGCCTAAAAGCAAGCAGGAAGCACAGTTTCAATTAAATGCCCTGCTCAGCCAGTTACCTGTTGGTACTGACCTGTTTATCGTTGGTGAAAACCGCAGTGGCGTGCGCAGCGCCGAAACCCTGTTAGCCGATTTTGGTCCAATCGCTAAAATTGACAGCGCTCGTCGCTGTAGCCTCTATCACTTCCGTTCAGAACGTCAGGCGCAGTTTGATGTCTCTCAATGGTGGGATGAGTATCAGGTTGATGATGTGATAGTAAAAACATTGCCGGGCGTATTTAGCCGCGATGGGTTTGATGTGGGTAGTCAGTTACTGCTTTCGGCATTGGAAAATATAAAAGGCAAAGTGCTGGACGTAGGTTGCGGTGCCGGTGTGTTATCCGCGATTCTTGCTCATGAAAATCCGGACCTTACTCTAACGCTAAGCGATGTTAACGCAGCTGCACTTGAATCCAGCAAAGCAACTATCAGCGCCAATGGATTACAGGGCAAAGTGATTGCCAGCGATGTGTTCTCCGATATTGAAGGTCGCTTTGACTTTATTATCTCTAACCCGCCGTTTCATGATGGATTACAAACCAATCTGACCGCCGCGGAATCGCTGATCCGTGGTGCAACAAAACATCTGCAGTTAGGCGGTCGTTTGTGTATTGTCGCTAACGCCTTCCTGCCTTACCCGGACCTTCTGGACGCTACCTTTGGCAGCCATGAAGTATTGGCTCAAACCGGACGCTTTAAAGTCTATCAATCCATCATGGGTCGTCCGTCCGCAGCACCGAAAGATAAAAAAACCGCAAATAAACGATAACCAATCGATCCCTTAAGTAATATACTTAAGGGATCCCTGTCGCACCGTTAATTCGAACCTTTTCCCCCTGAATCTGGCTTTATGCCCATCGTCAGTCATTGTCGTCGCCAGATTGCGGGATAAAGTTAACCCTCCGCTAAATGGGGCACATTATGATTCGATTTGCTGTTATTGGAACCAACTGGATTACCCAACGTTTTATTGATGCTGCACATGCTACCGGAAAGTTGAAACTCACTGCGGTGTATTCCCGCTCACTGGAAAGTGCACGCGCCTTTGCTGAACCTAATCAGATAACACTGCTGTTTGACGATCTTCAGGCTCTGGCCGAAAGCCCTGAGATTGATGCGGTATATATTGCCAGCCCCAATTCCTTTCACTATTCACAAGCGCTACTCATGCTACAACACCATAAGCATGTGATGTGCGAAAAACCTCTGGCTTCACATATTCAGGAAGTAGAAACCTTAATCGATTGCGCCAGTAAACATCAGGTGGTGCTATTCGAAGGGTTTAAAACTGCCTGGTTACCTAACTTCATTCTGTTACAACAAATGCTGCTGCGTATTGGCAAAGTACGTAAGGTATTTATTAACTACTGCCAGTATTCCTCCCGTTACCAGCGTTATCTGGACGGTGAGAACCCTAATACCTTTAATCCTGCTTTTTCCAACGGCTCAATTATGGATATTGGCTACTACTGCCTCGCCAGCGCCATTAGCCTGTTTGGGGAACCTAAAGGGCTGGATGCCAGCGCGGGATTACTGGACTCCGGAGTGGATGGACATGGAACGGTTTGGATGAACTATGGTTATTTTGATGTAGTTCTGTTTCATTCCAAAGTGAGTAATTCAAATATTCCCAGTGAAATACAGGGAGAAGACGGTACGTTGATAATCGAAAAAATATCTGAATGTCAGAAGATTATCTTTACCCCACGAGGCGGTCAGCCAGAAGATATCTCTTTGCCACAGCATGAAAATACCATGTTCTATGAAGCCAGCGTATTTGCCGGGCTGATTGAACGACAGTGTATTGACCACACAGGCATTCCTGTGTCACGCAGCACATCTCGCATACTGACAGAGATACGTGCACTTATCGGTGTGAAATTTCCTGCTGACACCCCGTCAGGGCTGTCTCATTGAGAAAATACTGATAGCGGATTTAAACCGGTAGGATTCTGATAGCACAAGAATCTTACCGGTGATGGCATTATCAATGAGTATTAACGACGAACCGCAATAACTTCGATTTCTACTTTTGCATCTTTTGGTAAACGGGCCACTTCCACACAAGAACGCGCCGGGAATGATGGTGCATTATTCTCTTTAAAGAAGGCCTCATACGCCGCATTAACCGTGCCGAAGTCATTTAAATCTTTAACGAATACGGTAGTCTTTACAATATCAGCCACTTTCAGGCCTGCTGCTTCAACAATCGCTTTCACGTTTTCTAAAGACTGACGCGCCTGAGCGGCTACATCCTCAGGAAAAGCACCTGTCTTAGGATCAATAGGAAGCTGACCAGAAGTGATAATCATACTGCCTAAATCTACGCCCTGTACGTATGGACCAATTGCCGCTGGTGCTTTGTCAGTATTAATAATGTGGGACATGAATTCTCCTTAGTTTATAAGTGTCGTTTTTGTCATATTGAGATCAATCACGCCGGTCATTATAAGGCGCTTACAGAAAGATGCACCATAAGCCGCGAAACAAAGAAAGTAAATCCAATAATTCTTAACTATTCGACACATCATACTAATGTGATAAGCGTCCACTATTGACAATAAAATACTTTGCTTATTTTCCGGACATAATAGAATATGAAACAGCATTTCATTTTTCAAAAGGAATAAATATGATCACCGGAAACATCCACCATTTAGAACTTGTCCCTTACCTGCCAGCCAAGCTGAAACAGGCTATCGAATACATTAAAAGCAACATCACTAACGATACGCCATTAGGTAAACATGACATCGATGGCAATAATATATTTGTACTGATTTCCAACGATAGCACCGATGAGCTACAGAACCGCCGCGCTGAGTATCATGAACGCTATCTGGATATTCAGATCGTACTGAAAGGTGAAGAAGGCATGGTATTCAGTAACCTGCCAGCAGGTACACCTACAGATAACTGGCTGGCAGATAAAGACATCGCCTTTTTACCTGCTGGCGAACAGGAAAGACAAATGATTATGCAGGAAGGTGACTTTATCGTTTTCTACCCGGGTGAAGTACACAAACCCCTGTGCGCCGTTGGCAAACCTGCTCATGTGCGTAAAGCGGTAGTTAAAATGTTGGTGAGTGCACTGTAAAGCTATAAATACAGAACCGCTCTGTTTGGTTGCCGATTGGCATGAAATGGGGAATTTTAATTTGAGTATATCAAATTAAATTTTGAGTACATTTCGTCCACTAACAACGCAGTGTCCAAATAACCAATTGTGCAAGTGGCCGAGCAGGAGGCGCTTAGGCGAGCGCCTCCTGCACCTCCACGCCTTCGCACCCGAATCCAGGTCGCTACGCGACTTCCCTCCGCCTTCGTTCGGGCTCACGCACCGGCACTGATTCGGTTTATTCGCCTCATCCATGAGGCTCACCCCTACGGGGCCAGCACGTTGTGCTGTTCAAAATTGCTCCTGCAATTTTGTCCGACGAAGCAGTGCCTCGCCAAACATCCATGTTTGGCGTGCTACCCTCTCTCAGTTGTCGGCTGAATTCCAGTGCTCAAATAAAAAAGGTCAAGGGATAACATCCTTGACCTAAAAAACTTTCCTAAATCTATTTTATTACCTGTTTCACTGAAAGAATTAATACGATACTGCTAATGTCGCCACCATCACCGCTTTAATGCTATGCATCCGATTCTCCGCCTGATCAAACACCACACTATGCACCGATTCAAACACCTCGTCCGTGACTTCCATACCGCCGTGCAATCCATACTGTTCTGCCATCTGTTTGCCCATTACGGTTTGGTCATCATGAAACGCAGGCAGGCAGTGGAGAAATTTCACCTGTGGGTTATGCGTTAGCTCAATCATAGCCTGATTAACCTGATAAGGCTTGAGTAAAGCAATACGCTCTTTCCATACCTCTTTTGGCTCACCCATCGACACCCAAACATCGGTATACAGGTAATCAACCCCTTCAACTCCCTGAGCGACATTTTCCGTCAGGGTAATACGGGCTCCGGTCTTTTTAGCAATTGCCTGACAGCTCTCCACCAGTGACTCCTGTGGCCAGCAGGCTTTTGGTGCCACCAGACGGATATCCATTCCCATCAGCGCGGCCCCTTCCAGCAGGGAATTTCCCATATTGTTACGGGCATCCCCTAAATAAGCGAATTTAATCTGGGACAAGGATTTTTGCGGGGAATGTTCCTGCATGGTCAATAAATCGGCCAAAATCTGTGTGGGATGAAATTCATCCGTCAGACCGTTCCATACCGGGACGCCGGAGAATTCAGCTAACGTCTCAACAATCTTCTGACCAAAACCGCGATATTGAATACCATCATACATACGCCCTAATACCCGGGCGGTGTCTTTAATCGATTCTTTATGCCCAATCTGACTACCGCTTGGACCAAGATAAGTCACTCTTGCACCCTGATCGAAAGCAGCGACTTCAAAAGCGCAGCGCGTACGCGTGGAGTCCTTCTCAAAGATTAAGGCAATGTTCTTACCGTTTAGCAACGGCTGCTCAATTCCACTTTTTTTATCTTTTTTTAGTTTGGCGGACAAAGCCAGCAATGCGGCAATTTCATTTGGACTAAAATCAAGTAACCGAAGCAGATGACGCTGGTAAAACTGAGGCATTGGGTTGTCTCCCTGAGCTTAATATAGAAGATATCACGATAAATTGAATTAAAAATCAATTTATATGAATTAATATTCACAATCAACCTGATAATACAGAAAACTTTCTCTTTCCTGTGGAGCTACCGGTTGCACTATGTGAGAATACCGCTAACTGACCATCCTAATGGGAAAAATATCATGGCTAACGACGAACTAAGTATCCTGCTGGAAGAACAACGCGAAGAAACTCGCCTGATTATCGAAGAGCTGCTGGAAGATGGCAGCGACCCTGATGCACTGTACGCTATCGAGCACCATTTCTCTGCGGAAGATTTCGATACCCTGGAAAAAGCCGCAGTCGAAGCGTTTAAACTCGGTTATGAAGTTACCGAACCGGAAGAATTAGAAGTAGAAGATGGCTTAATCGTTCTTTGTTGTGACGTGATCAGTGAAGTTTCCCTCAACGCTGATATCATTGATAAACAAGTTGAACAGCTGATTAAGCTGGCGGATCGCTACGATATCAATTACGACGGTTGGGGCACCTATTTCGAAGATCCTAACGGTAGCGATGATGATGAGGACGACGGCGAATATCCTATGGATGAGGATGATAACGGAACACGCCATTAATTTTCATTAACTGGAGGTTGATTGCATGGCCAGACAGCACATGCGTTATATCACTTTGCCTAGCGGGGACGATGTCCCGGTATTTGGTCAGGGTACCTGGTTTATGGGGGAGCGCAGCTCCGATATTCAACGCGAAGTTCAAACCCTGCGTCATGGTATTGAGCGGGGTTTGTCACTGATTGATACCGCAGAGATGTACGCTGATGGTGGTGCCGAACGGGTAGTCGGAGCGGCAATTAAAGGCTGTCGCGACGATGTGTTTCTGGTAAGTAAAGTGCTTCCCGGTAATGCCAGTGCTCAGGGAACTATTGCTGCCTGTGAAGGCAGCTTAAAGCGCATGGGCACAGAGTATATTGACCTCTACCTGCTGCACTGGCGAGGCCATGTTCCACTGGAAGAGACGGTTAACGCTCTGGAAGATTTAGTGGAACAAGGGAAAATTGGCCAATGGGGCGTCAGCAACTTTGATGTCGACGATCTGGAAGAGCTGATGACCATTGTGGACAATGAGCGAATTGCTACCAATCAGGTACTGTATAACCTGTCTCGTAGGGGGATTGAATACGACCTGTTGCCATGGTGTCGCAGTAATAGTATGCCGGTTATGGCCTATTCCCCTATTGAACAGGCTCGCCTGCTGGAGCACCCTGCTCTGGTAGAAGTGGCAAAGCGCCACCATGCCACACCGGCGCAAATAGCTCTGGCCTGGGTATTACGCGACCATAATATTATTACTATTCCGAAGGCTTCCAGCGTTGAACATATGATAGAGAATATTGGTAGTTTAAGTATTCATCTGGAACATGAAGATTACGTTACGCTGGATGCGGCATTCCCGCCGCCATCACGGAAGAAACCTTTAGAAATGCTTTAACCGCCTGTAAAACGGACGAATAAAATGGCAAACACTTTTATTCGTCCGTTATTATTTCAATCAAAATCAATTGATTTGCATCCATATCGAATTTTTATAAATCAATTAGTTACATAAATCATCATTAACTATTATTAACTCATCTTCTGGCCGCCAAAAGCCTTGCCGACACATACCCATCAACATTTACCACAGGTTTAAGATCAGTGGTTGCGTTACTGATGAAATCAATTAATATCTTGGCATCACTTGATAAAACTTATCGTTATATTCAGTAAGGATACTCATGAGAAGACTTCCGATTTACCTGATGCTGGACACTTCTGGTTCGATGACCGGAGAACCCATTGAAGCAGTAAAAAATGGCGTTCAGACCCTGTTATCAACCCTACGACAGGATCCCTATGCATTAGAAACCGCCTATCTTTCCGTTATCACCTTCGATTCATCTGCCCGACAAGTTATCCCTCTCACTGAACTGCTTAACTTTAAATCCCCTGATTTAGTAGCGACCGGTACAACCGCCTTCGGTGAAGCCTTATCACTACTGGCCAGCAGCATTGAGAATGAAGTTCAAAAAACCACGGCAGAAATTAAAGGTGACTGGCGTCCGCTGGTCTTTATCATGACCGACGGTGCACCAACCGATGACTGGCGTAAAGGTCTGGCTGACTTTGAGAAAGCGCGTACCGGCGTGGTCGTAGCCTGTGCCGCAGGTCAGCATGCGGATACCTCCGTACTACAGGAAGTCACCGAAGTGGTACTGCAACTCGATACCGCGGATTCCAATTCCATCAAAGCCTTCTTTAAATGGGTATCTGCCAGTATTTCAGTCGGTAGCCAAAAGGTTGATTCAGGACAAAAAGAAGTGACCGGCCTGGATGATTTACCTCCACCACCACCAGAAGTTAACGTTGTACTTTAACGGAATTAAAATTAAGGAGAAGTTATGGCTGTTAGTTTAAGCAAAGGACAAGGCGTTAGTTTAAAGAAGAATGAGTTCGATTTATCTTCAGTAACCATTGGTTTAGGCTGGGATATCAACGAAGAGAAAAAAGGCTTCTTTGGTAGTCTGATGGGTAAAAAAAGCGAAGATTACGATTTAGATGTTGCTGCCTTCTTATGTGATGAGAATGGCAAAGTCAGAGATCTGGGTAACGAAACCAATGGCCGCCCGACATTAATTAATGGCGACATTGTTTTCTTTAACAGCCAGAAACATAAATCAGGCCAAATCTGGTTAACCGGCGATAACCGTACCGGTGAAGGCGACGGTGATGATGAGCAAATCATTGCTAAATTAAATACCCTGAGCCCGGAATACGCCAAAATTGTATTTATTGTACAGATCTACAAAGGTCAGGAGTTAAAGCAAAACTTTGGCAAAGTGAAGAACGCCTATATTCGCGCAGTTGATGCCAAAAATGTCGAAATGGCGCGTTTCAACCTGTCCGGTGGTGCTGAATATGCCAACCAGTGTTCACTGCTGTTTGCTGAATTAGTCAGAGAAGACAGCGGTTGGAAGCTTAACGCTATCGGTGAACCATCACCTTCAGACAGCTTTGTATCATATCTGAAGGACTACGTTTAATGAGAAGGCTACCCGTCTATATTTTGCTGGATACATCGGGCTCAATGCGTGGGGAGCCTATTCATTCAGTCAATGTTGGCATTCAGGCCATGCTCAATGCGCTTAAGCAAGATCCTTATGCATTAGAAAGCGTGCATATTTCGATTATCACCTTTGATAACGAAGCCAGAGAGCATATCCCACTGACCGCACTGGAAAACTTCCAGTTTACTGACATTGAAGTACCCAGTGCCGGTGGAACCTTTATGGGTGCGGGTCTTGAATTACTGATTGAACTGGTAGACCGCGACGTTAAGCGTTCAACCGAAGATCAAAAAGGTGACTGGCGACCGCTGGTATTCCTGATGACCGACGGTAGTCCATCGGATGCTTATGCCTATACTCAGGCAATTGGCGAAATCAAGAAACGTCCTTTTGGTTCAATTATCGCCTGTGCCGCAGGACCTAAAGCCAAACATGAGTATCTGACCCAGCTAACCGATCAAGTGGTTTCTCTCGATACATTAGATTCCACTGCCTTTTCCAGCTTCTTCAAATGGGTATCGGCAAGCGTTTCCATTGGTAGCAGTAGTGCAGGGATTGCAGACACACAAAGTACCCTCCCTCCTCCTCCTCCGGAAATTCAACTGGTTCTGTAAAATCCGAATGGCAAAGCTCAGATATGCTTTGCCATTCTTATTTACGCTCATCTGGCTGAACCTATAACGTTTGGTACTAACGGCTATTTTTACCTAAAGGTCATTTCAATCACAGATGATGGCCTTCAAGTAAAAATAGAACTCAAATTGACATAAAGGATTTAGGTTATGAGAAGACTTCCCATTTTTTTCGTTCTCGATTGCTCCGAATCGATGATTGGAGAAAATCTGAAAAAGCTCAATGATGGTCTGCAAATGATCATTAGCGATCTAAAACGAGATCCCCACGCGCTGGAAACGGTTTATATCTCCGTTATCGCCTTTGCCGGTATAGCTAAAACCATTGCACCATTGGTTGAGGTGGTTTCATTTTATCCACCAAGATTACCTCTTGGCGGTGGAACCTCCCTTGGTGGTGCGCTTGATGAACTGGCCTATCAAATCGACCGCAATGTAATAAAAACTACCGCCGACCGCAAAGGGGACTGGAAACCTATTGTTTATTTACTGACTGATGGTCGCCCTACGGATAATTACACCGACACGGTTAAACGCTGGAAAGAACAGTACTCGAAAAAAGCCAACCTGATTGCTATTGGCCTTGGCCAGTCTGCGGACCTCAACATACTACGTCAGTTAACCGATAACGTATTGCTATTTGAAGATACCCAAGAGGGTGACTTCACTAAATTTGTAAAATGGATCACCGCCTCGGTGGTAGCCCACAGCCGTAGCGTTGGTGAAGAGCCGCCTCCACTATTGTCTAAAACCGATGAAATTGTGCGTTTAGCCAAAGATGAAGTGGCACGCGCTTATGATGATTCATGTGTAACGCTGGTGGGTCGTTGTAATAAAACAGAACGTCCATATCTGATCAAATATGAGCGTCCTAACGTTAATACCTCATCACTTAATTTTAAGCTAAATCTTAATCGCTTTAACTTAACCGGCTGCTTCCCCATTGATGAAGATTACTTCTCGTGGAGCGATAACTCAGTATCGACTCTGCAAGTTAACACCTCAGAACTGGAAGGCGTACCTGGTTGCCCACACTGTGGTAACTCAACGGCTTTTGCCGTTTGCGGTTGTGGAAAGTTAATCTGCGTTAATGGCCCGGAAGTGGTCAATTGCCCGTGGTGCAAACAGACCATTAAGTTTAACGATCACGGTAGCGACCATGATTTTGACGTAAACAGAGGGAAAGGCTAAATGACAAATAATACGCGAGCGCTGCTGACTGCTGGACTAAGCAATGTAACGCCACGTTTATCTGAACTCGAACTCAGCCATCTGGAAAAACAGGCTGAGATTCAGCACATACTCAGTCGCTTCAGTCAGGAGCTGAATGAAAAAGTTCAGCAACTTAATGCACCACCGCCCCTGTCTCCAGAGTCAATTGATCAAGCTGAACCCGTTTCGAAAACCACGTCAGTGGATGAAATAATGCCAGCGGCAACAGAGAGTGATATCACTGCAGATAATAATCCTCCTACCACATTCGCTCAAAATGACAACGAAGCGCCACTGGAAATCGCTCTGGTTGCTGAAGACATTATCATCTGCATTAATTCAGAGGCTAACACAGCAGCAGAAATGAGCGAGCCACCTCCCACCGAGGTCGCGGTACCAATTTCACCACTGAGACCGGGGCAGGTTCCCGTTCAGTCTGCTGTTCCGGCCACAGCACCTAAAGAGGCATCAATGCCAAAAGTTAATTTTGCCTTCGCCAATGCCAGAGTGGGTACTGCCTATCTCTCCAGAATTGACGCCAGCAGCCATTACGGTGAACCAGTGACTGTCCAGGAAATTAAGTTTAGCCATGATATTGGCATTAGCTTTAATCCTGAAACTCAGGAGTTATACGGTACACCAAGCATTGATGGTGATTATCAGCTGTTTATCAAATGGACTATCGATGGGAAATCATCCCACACCTCAGAAGCATTAATGATTGTTAATCCCGATCCACGCAGCCTGTGGAAAATCATCGAGCCACCGGCAGACGATAAGTATTTTAAATCCAACACTGATCATCAAATGATCGATCAGGATGGGGTTAAAATTGCCGCCGCCAGCCGTCGCGGTCGTTCTCATGAACATGTTGGTTCATTCAGAGACGATGACTTTTTTATCTCTCATGATAGCGAAACCGACTGGAGCATTATGATCGTCGCCGATGGTGCCGGTAGTGCTCAAAACTCGCGACGTGGTTCACAGCTGGCCTCACAGACGGCGGGAAGCTATCTGAGTAAGCAAATGCAGGGCGAACTGGGGCAAAAGTTGAAATCCCTGATTCAAGACTGGCAGCCTGAGTCACAAAAACAGATCGGTCCCCTGTTCTCTGACCTATACAGAAATGCAGCTAAACTGGCGGTGAATGCCATCGAAAGCGAAGCTATCGATATGGCCCAGACCACCAAGTCTTACTCCACCACGCTGCTGGCAACGGTGTCTATTCGTATCAATGATGAACTGTTTGCTGCGGCATTCTGGATGGGCGATGGCGCTATTGCTGCTTACGGCCCGGTTGGAAAAGTGCGTTTACTGGGAATGCCGGACAGCGGCGAATACGCCGGTCAGACTCGTTTTCTGGATAACGATGCAATTAATGACAGCAGCTTTAATAACCGCATTATGATTGGAAAATGGACTGAAATTACCCATCTGATACTGATGACCGATGGCGTATCTGATCCCTATTTTGAAACGGATAACGGACTGATCTCCAGCGATAAGTGGGATCTTCTGGTTAATGAAATTCTACCTTGCCTTCAATCTGACCAAGCCGCAGAGAAACTCACAGAGTGGTTAAATTTCTTCTCGCCGGGTAATCATGACGATCGCACCATAGCTGTTAGCTGGTAATGCAGAAAGGATAAGTTTACATGGCAAATATCATTACTTGTAAAACTGTAGACGGTAAAACCGTACAGTATGTCGACAACATCATTGGCTCCGGCGCCATGAAAGATGTCTATTTTTCTCCTGATAAGTCCTATGTTGTAGCTTTCTACAAAACCCAGCAAGATGCACAGGCTGTCGATCGTATTCAGATGATTACCGGCAGATTTAAACAAAGCATCTTTGAGCAAGTTGGTGGAGAGTACTGGAAAGACTTATTCTGCTGGCCAACCGATATGATTGAACATAATGGCAAGTTGGGAATTGTCGTTCCGACTTATCAAAGCCATTTCTTTTTCAAATATGGTTCAAAAAATGACGATTTTCTTGCCATTAAGGGAAGAGAGAAAGAAGGTAAATGGTTCGCCAGCGCTAACAACCAGAACAAATTCCTCGATCCCCGTGAACGAGGTAATACCCTGAATTATTTGAAGGTCTGTATTCTTCTGGCACGAGCAGTACGCCGAATGCACGCTGCCGGGCTATGCCACAGCGATCTTAGCTACAAAAATGTGCTGATTGACCCGGAACAGGGTCATGCCTGCGTCATCGATATTGATGGTCTGGTAGTTCCCGGTAAATATCCACCTGACGTGGTGGGTACACCTGACTTTATCGCACCTGAAGTGGTGAAGACCAGTCACCTGCCAAAGGAAGACAAAAACCGCTTCCTGCCGAGTATTTTGACTGACCGTCATGCCCTGTCAGTGCTGATCTATATGTATCTGTTTTATCGGCATCCGCTGCGCGGCGGCAAAATTCATGACATTGACGATGAACTGCGTGATGAATCCCTTTCCATGGGTGAAAAAGCGCTGTTCATTGAAAACCCAACTGACCGCAGCAATGCGGTAAAAATGAATCAGGTTAAGGCTTCTTCACTGCCCTGGGCTGATACCAATAAACTGCCTTACACCCTGATGGGACCTTATCTGTCAGCGCTGTTTGAGAAGGCATTTATTACCGGCCTGCATGAACCATCGAAAAGACCAACTGCAGATGAATGGGAAACCGCACTGGTTAAAACCGTTGACCTGATTCAGCCATGCCAGAACCAAGCCTGTGAGCAGAAATGGTATGTTTTCTCCGGAAAGACCCAACCCTGTTGCCCCTATTGCGGAACGCCATACAAAGGTAAGTTACCGATTTTGAATCTGTATTCATCTCGTAAAGAGGGCTCGTTCCGACCTGATGATCATCGCCTGATGGTATGGACCGGACAGTCAATTTATCAGTGGCACGTCAATCGTCTGATTGCACCGAATGAACGTACCACCGCAGAACAGAAGAAGCGGGTTGGTTACTTTCAGTTCCATAACAATCAATGGTGGCTGGTGAATGAAGGCATTAAAGAGCTATTGGTTCTGCCGGACAAACGCCAAATTGCTATTGGCGACAAGCTGGAACTCACCGATGGACTTCAGTTTGTGCTGTCAACGGAAGAAGGTGGCAGACTGGTAGTGGTTCAAATGGTAGATAATTAATCTACCTGTTCATTAAGCATGAAAAAGCCGCGAACTATTCGCGGCTTTTTTGATAACTTTTAATCAAAAAACGATTAAATGTTTACACCGTACTGGATAGCTAATGCAGCCAGACCACCGGCAAAGCCTTGTCCGATTGCCTTGAATTTCCACTCTGCACCGTGCTTATACAATTCACCAAAGATCATTGCAGTTTCCGTTGAGGCGTCTTCACTCAGGTCAAAACGTGCAATTTCCTGGCTATTGTCGTTATTCACAACGCGCATATAAGCCGAACTAACCATACCAAAGTTTTGCTTCAGTTTTTCAGCTTCGTGGATGGTTACAGAGAAAACCAGCTTCTTCACATCTTCAGGAACTTTATCCAGTGTGATCAGCACTTTCTCATCATCACCATCGCCTTCACCGGTACGGTTATCACCCTGGTGAACCACTGAACCACATGGGCTGGTTTTGTTATTAAAGAAAATGAATCCGGAATCGCTGATCACTTTACCCGCTTCGTTAACCATGAATACAGATGCATCCAGATCGAAGTCTGCACCATCAGTAACACGAGTATCCCAACCTAAGCCAATCATTGCTTTAGTCATTGTAGGTGCTTCTTTAGTTAAAGAAACATTACCGCCTTTGCTTAATGATACTGCCATAGTATTAATTCCTGTTAATTGAGTAAGATGTTACAAAGAGGACACTCAAAGAGTGCCCAATATTTTTGTTAGCCAACCTGAATACCATATTGGGTAGCCATTGCTGCCAGACCACCGGCATAACCCTGACCTACCGCTCTAAACTTAAACTCGCCGTTATGACGATACAGCTCACCGAACACCATGGCCGTTTCGGTTGAAGCATCTTCGCTCAGGTCGTAACGTGCAATTTCAATATTGGTTAGCTCATTCACAACACGAATAAATGCGTTAGCTACCTGACCAAAATTTTGGCGGCGAGATTCTGCATCATGAATGGTTACGGTAAACACTACTTTTTCCACATCAGCAGGGATACTTGCCAAATTAATTTTCAATGATTCGTCATCACCATCGCCATCACCGGTACGGTTATCGCCAGTATGTTCAACAGAACCACAGTTAGATTTCAGGTTGTTATAGAAAATAAAATCATTATCACCACGAACTTTACCGTTCGCAGACAGCAAAAACGCGGAAGCATCCAGATCAAAATCTGCGCCATCGGTAGAACGGTCATCCCATCCTAAACCAATAAGTACACGAGTCATTTGAGGATCGGCTTTGCTTAACGATACGTTTCCGCCTTTTGATAAACTAACACCCATTACTTACTCCTTTAATAATTTAGCGTTTGTAAATTAAGATACTGACTCTGAATCATTTTCTTCTTTTTCAGGCCAAATCAGACTCGCCAACACGCCAAGAGCTAACATTCCCAGCACGATAAACAGACTGGTTGTTGGATCAATGGTGTATCCGTGTCCAAATAAGTGCGCCGATGCGTTTAATGCCAGTTTTGCCGCAATGAAGAATAACAACGCAATAATTGCTTTTTCCAGGTGCACTAAATATTGCTTCATCGCTTCCAGAACGAAATACAGAGTACGCAAGCCTAAAATCGCAAACATCATAGCGCTATATACAATCAGAGGCTCCCGGCTAACGGCAATAACCGCAGGCACCGAGTCAAACGCAAACATCACATCACTTAATTCAATCACCACCACGCATAAAAATAGCGGTGTTGCATAGAACATGCCTTTGCCAATCTTACCCACTAAATCTGAGTTTTCTGGCTTGGCCAGCTCGGTATCAAGCTCTTTCTGATTAAGTAAAAAGCGATTACCGGCCAGTTTTGGATAAGAAGGAAACAGTTTCTTGGCAAAACGATAGGCGAAGTGCGATGAATAATCTTCAATCTCATCGTCATCACCACCGCTGCGTAGCATCATTACCCCGGTAAAGGCGACGATAATCGCAAACAGGATTTCGACCCAAGGGCCCAGTACCAACAGACCGGTACCAATAACCACGAAAATAGCTCTGAAGACGATCGCCCCAATAATTCCCCAATACAGCAGGCGGTGGCGATAAACATCCGGTACAGCAAACCATGAGAAGATAGCCATCATCACAAACAGGTTATCAACGGAGAGCGCCTTCTCTAACACATATCCTGTGATATAGAGGCTGGCAACGTTTTCGCCATGATGAACATATAAATAACCACCAAATACCAATGCCGTTGCAACCCAAAAGAGCGACCATAGTACCGCGCTTTTCAGGCTGATTACGGTATCTTTGCGGTGTGCATATAAATCAATAATGATTGCGGCCAGAGCAATACCAATAAAGACCAGAACTGTCTCAATAGGGAACCCTAATGAAGTTGTTTCCATTCTAATTACTTACCTTCCAATTTAAGGGTTACAGACCAAAATCTTGCGGATCAAGGTTCAGTTCTTTTGCCATTTGTCGAACCACTTTCTGTTCAGATTCGTCGAAATTACCATCACTGGCACCAACAGCAATACAAACTCGAATCATTAAACGAGCCGCATCAACGTTAGTACGCAGTTTGCCTACTGTTTTTAATGCTTCAGCTTCACCAATCGCGTGGTCAAACTCAAAGCTGGAAACTGTTTTATTGAAAAAGGCAATAACATCAGCCATATCAAAAACTTTTAACTCATCCGAGTTTTTGATAAAGGTTGCCATTTTCTGTTTTTCTTCACTGCTTACCGTACCATCCGCAGCAGCAACTAAAGCACAACCTGCTACGGTTGCTTCCATAAAAGCACGGTTTTTAAATTTACCGATCTCTTTAGTCAGCGTCTCTTTACCAGACTGAATCACTGCCTTTAATTTGTCTAACATGTTTTTATCTCCATCATTTTGAACCAGCAGCCCAGCGAAAGCCCCAACGGAAGGCATTATCCATATCCTTATGTCCGCTGAAATATTGGTTAATACGTTCAATGTTGATAGACCCGTTATGGTTAACCAAGCGAGCTATCGCACACATACCATTTCTGTTCTGGCCTTCCGTTAAACGCGTTTCGATTGGTCCCTGACCCGGCATATGTATGGTAACCACACCATCCGTTTGAGCCCAGTTAGGTACCCCTTTATAAATAAAGGCAAACACCAGAACTTCATCTATATTCTTCCATTGTGAACCGTTGATATGTAGCCATTCACCATCGGTGACAGCCCCGGTTCGATCGTCCCCTTGTAGTTCAACATAAGGGTCCGAATCAAAATAACCAAAGGAATTCCCTAATGCCTGTATTACCCACTTATCATCATCTTTCAGACGAACAAAAGCACCTAAATCTAAATCAATAGCCTTATTGGCACCCAGCAGGTTATTCAAAAAGCCTTTACTTTCCGTTTTCTGATTCCAGTTTAAATTAACCCGAATCAGTCCAAAATCATCTTTCTTACTGAGACTAACCCGAGGGCTTTCTTTGGTTAATGAGATTTTACTTAAGTTTACACTCGACTGCCCCGTGGATGCGGCAGGAGAAGGCGCAGGAGCAGGAGCAGGTGGTGGCGATGGCGGAGCGACAGGTGCTTCATCAGCATTGACTTCAACACCAAAGTGCTCTGCCAGCGGCTTTAAGCCACCGTTGAATCCCTGATCGATAAAGCGGAACTTCCATTCATCATTACGGCGATATAACTCACCCAGAATTAACGCAGCTTCCGCACGACCGGACATTCCCACGTTAGCAACAATCATCACTTCATTATTGCATTCAACCTGAATCGCCAGCTTACTCAGTGCCTGGATAGTGTCGTTATTATCGCAGGTAAGAGCAAAGGTAATTTTCTTAACCGACGCTTTAACCTTAGGTAAATTCACTTCAAAAATGGAGGTTTGTCCTTCCTCTAACAAACTCACGCTGCCATCATCATTGGTTTTCTGACCGTAGAACACCATATCAGTATCGCCAGATACTTTATCGTTGTCATACAACCGATAAGCAGAAACATCCGCTGCTTTACCAGAGATGATTTTGACTTTTAAAATCGATGATGGGACGGAGGTATTGCCTCCTGCAACTAATTCTTTCACTGAGAAAGCTCCCGTTTAATTTGTGGAATCATATCCTTGACTGTCCGGCCGTTAATCGCAATACCGTGCGCTTTAAACGTCCAGTCACCATGGTTACGGCTAAGCGAGGCAATAAATACCCCAGTATGACCACCCTGCTCCGTCAGGTTATAACGAACTAACTCTTTCTTGTTGGAATCCACCACCCGGCAGAAAGCATTGGCGACCTGGTTAAAAGTCTGACCTCTGAAACTGTTTACGGTAAAAGCCAAAGTACTCACGTTAGCCGGAAGCTGTTTCAGATCAACGGTGATGACTTCATCGTCGCCATCCCCTTCACCGGTCAGGTTATCACCGTGATGAATCACCGAGCGACATTTCGACTTAAGGCGCATAAACCAGACATTCTCAATTAACTGGTTATTAGCATCAAGCAAAATGCAGGACGCATCTAAATCAATACTGCCACCACCGCCCAGTAGCTTACCAAAGAAGCCTCCACCGGAGCCTGATGATACAGGATCCCAACCTAGTCCGATGTCGACTTTAGATAATGCAGAGGACATTTTAGTTAGCGACACTGACTGGTGTTTAGTTAAAGAAACTTTACCCGACGGCCCGGCAACCGGTGCAGAGGCTGGAGCTGGAGTTGATACTGGCGCTGGGGCTGCTGGAGCAGGAGTAGAAACGGCTGGCTCATCATCTGCCACTTCAATACCAAAATGTTCAGCCAATGGCTTCAAACCACCATTAAAACCTTGGGAGATAAACCGGAATTTCCATTCATCATTACGGCGGTACAGCTCACCTAAAATAAGTGCGGCTTCACTACGCCCGGCCAGTTCTGAGTTAGCGGCAATCAAACACTCACCGGCAGATTCAACCTGAATAGCCAGTTTTCCCAGCGATTGAATCGTCTCGTTTTTATCACAGGTCAGAGCAAAAGCGACTTTTTTAACCGCCGCTCGCATTTTGGACAGATTAACTTCAAAAACGGAGGTCAGGCCTTCTTCTATCAAGTTGATGCTAAGGTCATCATTAGTTTTTTGCCCGTAAAACACCATATCTGAATCACCAGATACTTTATCGTTATCATACAAACTATAGGCTGAAATATCGGCAGCTTTACCAGAGATTATCTTGATTCTTAAAGTGGAGGATGGAACCGAGGCGTTGCCTCCTGCAATGAGTTCTTTCACTAAATAACACTCCAATGTCATTGAACCAGCGATAACCAGCTGATTATCACTATATTGAATACTATAACTTACTGTTTGGTATTAATTAAAATACATATCGTTAAATGCGTACTGTTTCTGATACTGCAACGCTTAACCTGATGCTTTCAAATTTGTCGATAATAATAAAATTCTAACCATTGAGAAGAAAATCGACACTAAACCATCATAATGTTGCATTATCTTATTAGTATCTGCCGAAAAAATGTCAACTTTAATTCCACCCACTCATCATTTTACTAGCCTAATATATCTTTTTTATGAAAGCGAGTAGGTTTTTATCGGACTTTTAACCAGAAAATAACTTACTTGTAGAATAATTTCACAACAAACTAATTAACAGATTAAACAATTGCCTTTGAAAAACCATAACTTAATAAATTAAAAAGAGATTTTAATAAAATAATTTCGACATCTTTCCAAAAAAACAAAATTTTATCTATCAAAATGACGCTTTAATTAAGATATAATTTTACTTATTGAGGCTAATACTCTTCGACTGATAAAATGTTGATAAATTCACTCCAATGTACAAAAATACTCTTTTCAATTAAAAGCGCCTGTGTAGTAAAAGTTTTATCTATCGATATCACAACATAATGTAAGATAACCACTGTTTTATCTACAAACGCAATCATATAAATTCAGGCTGGTGCGATTAAGGAAGCGTTTCATGCTGCTATTTACCGAAGGATTATCGTCACAAAGAGAAATCATTGCTGAGATAAAAACCCTTTTTCCGTCTCTGTTTGTTGTGTCCACACACTCTCAAGAGCGTCCCGAAATTCATGAGTTCTCTGATAGCACTGAAGCTGAACCTAAAAATGCCGATCTCCGCCTGGCATTTTTACGCGATATCATTAGCAAATATGGCATAAAGCTGATTCATGCAGGCAAGCATACATTATGGTATGAAGCACATCGTAATAGCATTGAATCGTTAGGTGTTACGCTGGTAACCGGCGTTTCTGATGTTGAGATGTTTGAAATTGCTGACAGCAAAATTCGTTTTGCTCAGTTGATGAAGCAGCACCGGCTTCCGGTTGTGCCTTCAATAGAAATTACCGATGCGGATCAGTTAGAAGCTGAACTCAAATCTCGTCCTTTTGGTAACGATGCCCTGTATTGCGTTAAGCCGGTAAAAGGCATTTACGGTATGGGCTTCTGGAAGCTTGCTGATGATATTCCTGCCGCCAGATGCTTTTACGACACTGATTCGCGCATGGTAAACACCAAGGTATTTTTGCATGCGATGAAACAATCCAATGACTTTAAACCATTAGTATTAATGCCTTATTTAGATGGTCCTGAACGCTCGGTTGATATGGTTGTCAAACAGGGAGTGGTTATTAAGGCTGTGGCCAGAGTTAAAAATGGCTCTTACCAAACCTTTGAAGAATCAGGACCGGCTATCGATCTGGCTATCGCTTGCGCCTCAATACTCAAAGCTGACGGCATTGTTAATGTTCAAACCCGCAATGCACCAGACGGAAGTCCGGTTTTATTAGAGATAAATCCTCGTCCATCGGGAGGTATCGGTTATTTAGGCCATTCTGGTATCAGCCTGCCAGCACTGTTTGTCCAGACCTATCTTGATATTAGGCCCGCAGTGAGCGCTACAGACCATCTCCTGCCAAATATCAAAGTTCGCCCTTTAACGCAGGCCATTATTGTTTAATGACGAGAACTGTTTTCTCTTCATATTATCAGGGAATCGAATGTTAACAATTGAGCTATCAACCGGTGTCATTTCAGTGCGCTCTGACCAACCCGCTGATTTTAATGCACTGTTTGAAATGGCAGAAAGAAATAATCCTAAACGTTCTTTTCTGTTTGTCAGTAAGGTGCTGGGGAAACATATCCCGGTAACACCGTCGGCAATGAAGGCCTGCCATCATGCTTTGGCGGCGAAAATACCTGCTGACTTACCCCAGCCGATACTTTTTATTGGCATGGCTGAAACTGCCGTTGGGCTAGCCGCAGGGGTACACCGTGAATACACGCGGGCAGGGAATCAAGCCTGTCTGGTCACCTCTACCCGTCACCCGGTGGATGGCGAGCTATTTTGTGAATTCAAAGAGAATCACAGCCATGCTACCGACCATCTGATTTATCTTCCTGAGGACCCACAGCTGCGCGAAATGTTTTTGCAGGCGCGCTCACTGGTTCTGGTTGATGATGAAGCGACTACCGGTAATACCTTCTGCAATCTTTATCAATCATTGTTCGCGGCTGGCCTGTCGAACCTGTCGCAAATCGTTACCGTAACCCTGACCAACTGGAGTGATGGCGCATTAGCTCAACGATTAGATATTCCAGTTAATGAAGTCTGTCTGATTTCTGGTTCCTGGTCATGGCAGCCGAAAGAAGATGCACCCATTCCAGTGATGCCATCCGTTAACGTAACTGCCCGTGGGCTAGCCCCAATGGCTACACAACAAAACTGGGGGCGATTGGGCTGTATCCAACATAGATTAACGCTGATGCGAGATCACACCCGGTATACCGGAAAAAAAGTATTGGTTTTAGGTACCGGCGAATTTATGTGGCAACCATTTCTGTTAGGCGAACAGTTAGAAGCGGCTGGCGCTGAGGTATATCTCAGCTCTACCACCCGCTCACCGATCTCTACGGGTATGGCAATCAAATGTGGCGTTGCCTTCTCTGATAATTATGGGCTGGGTATTGCGAATTATATGTATAACATCGTCCCTGATGAGTATCAGCATATCTTGCTGTGTTGCGAAACACCGGCTGCATTTGTCGATCCTGAACTATTGGCTTATTTGAGCAGTGGTAAAGCCGTGCTGGAGGTTATTGTTCATGATTAATACCTCACAGCCAATCGCCCTGATCGATCTGGATGACACCATTTTTCAAACCAGACGCAAGATGCTTAATGAGCTAAATATTGAGCCCAAACATGTCGGTGCGCTGGACAGGGAGTATCAACCCCGCAGTTTTATGTCCGAAAAGCAGTTCAATTTTGTCAGTTGGCTGTTAAGTACCGCAGAAACCATTCCTGTTACCGCCAGAGGTACCGAGGAACTATCCAGAGTTCAGGTCCCTTTTACCAGTTGGGCTATTGCCACACATGGTGCGGTGATTCTAAACAAACACCGGCAGCCAGACGAAGAGTGGAAAAGCATTGTGCTCAACAGATTGCAATATATCTCTCCGTTGGTGGTTCAACTTCGCGATGCCTGTGAGCAACTGTTAAGCAAAATGCAGGTTAACGGCTGGGCCAGGATCAACTATGAGTACGATAGCCAGCCGGTCTATTTTGTGATGAAACACACTGACAGCACTAAAACTGAAGAGATTTATCAGGTTGCCGATCGATTAATCAAAGAGCAGGATTGCTCCGAGTTTTATCTGCATCGTAACGGCAATAATGTTGCCTTCTTACCTCACTGCATCGATAAAGGTCAGGCGGTTCAACACCTGCTCGACAGATTACTGGCCGACGCTCCCGATCGCCCGGTATTAGGCTTAGGTGATAGCACCAGCGACCATCGTTTTTTGCATTTATGTGACTGGTTTGGCATGCCTAAAAATAGTCAGTTATCGCAATTTCTATCATCTTTAATTACGTAAGTTGGAGTTAACGTGGCATTACACGGATTTTCCGGATCGTATCCTGTTGAATGGATAAATTTTCTCTTAAACACCGTCGTTACCGAATTAACGCCAGTAGAAGAAAAAGAGCGATTGATTCAAAGCGGAGAGAAACACTATTCAGATATGCTCAGCGAAGAACCTGAGCCGAGCGCCTTTCATCTTGAGCTTTATCAGGGGGCTCTGGAAGCAGGAAGCTATCGACTGGCCACGGAAGTGATGGCATTGGCCAAAGCGTTAGCCAACAACCTGCCAAATCAGGAGATTGTTTTAATCAGCCTGGTCAGAGCCGGAGTTCCTCTTGGTGTCTTGCTGCATCTGGCATTGAAAAAGTTGGGCATTCGTTCATTCCATTATGGCATCAGCATTATCCGCGATCGAGGTATCGATAATGCTGCCATGACGCAAATCGAGCAACAACACGGTACCGAAGGTATCGTATTTGTTGATGGCTGGACTGGCAAAGGGGCCATTACCCAAGAGCTACGACATTCTCTATCCACTCGCCCAGGCTATCCGGATCGCGATCGCTTAGTCGTGCTGGCTGATGTTTGCGGTAGTGCATGGTTAAGTGCCTCAACTGACGACTGGTTGATTCCCTTTGGTATTCTGGGAGCTCCGGTTTCCGGGCTAATATCTCGTTCCATCTGGTCTGGTAATGACTATCATGGCAGCGTCCAGTGCAATCATTTAGCCAAATTTGACCGTAGCGTTTCCTTTATAAATACAGTAACTAAAGAATGGGATGACATTGATATCGCGGCAATTAAACCCGCTGTATGCGATGACCCAACGGTTTATCCGCTATTAAAAATGAGTCAGGATACTGTTACTTCTCTGGCTAACCAGTATGGCATCAAAAATCTTAATCGTATCAAGCCGGGCATTGCCGAAGCGACACGTGCCGTATTAAGACGGCTTCCGGACCATGTATTAGTGCGTTCTAAAACTGATAGCGATGTTTCTCTGCTGATGTATCTGACCGAAAAATTAGCTATTCCGGTACAGGAAGTTGGAGATGACATTGCCCCCTATCGAGCTATTACTATTATTAAAAAGGTAGGTAAAGAATGATTACTCCCTACGATTTAGGTGCAACATTGTATATGCCCGCCACCCGAAACGACCTGTTTCAGGTGATCGCTCAAAATAAGTACCCTAACTTAAAGTCATTAGTTATTTGTCTTGAAGATGCAGTGGTTGAGAAAGAAATTAAGCTGGGAATCGAAAACCTCAGTCAATTACTGTCCAATATTGCCGATCTTAATCTGAAAGATACCCCACTGATATTTATTCGTCCGCGCAATATTCCTATGGCTAAAACGCTGATAGAAAGGCTGGATTTAAGCAAAGTTACCGGGTTCGTTCTGCCTAAATTCGAACTTGATCAGGTTGAGGAATGGAGCCAGACACTATCTGGCACACATCTTTTAGCCATGCCAACACTGGAAACAGCAAACTGCTTTGATGCAACCAGGATGAATATCCTGGCAAACACCATGCGTAACGATGCTTATTTCTCCCGGAAAACCATTGTATTAAGGATCGGTGGTAATGACTTAATGCATGTTCTGGGTATTCGTCGTAATCGTTCCAGAACCTTATACGACGGCCCATTAGGCTATGTAATAAAAATGATTGTTTGTATCTTTGGTGCTCAGGGATTTTATATGACCGCCCCGGTATGTGAAATTATCGACTCTCCGACCATATTGCTGGCCGAGTTGGAAATTGATAACGAACATGGTCTGGTTGGAAAAACCGCGATTCACCCGAAACAAATAGAACATATCAATAATGCTTTTAAGGTTCAGGTCACCGATTACCTTGATGCGCTAAAAATCCTGAATAGTAACAGTGCCGTTTTCCAGTCTAACGGTGCTATGTGTGAGCCAGCAACCCACCACATGTGGGCACAAAATATTGTTTCTCGCTCGCAATCTTATGGTTTTGCGGATGAAGTTCCGCATGCTTTATATGAGCAACATCAATCAGAAAAAATTCTGTAATCTTCTGATAGAATCTGCCGCTACGATCATTGATTCACAGCCCAATAAGGGACGGATCATTTAAACATTTGGACGTTATACGTTGAGCATCAAGATTAAACCCGAATTGTACAAACTGTCGATTTCTAACCCGCTGCACTGGCTTGCCACGGGTTTTGGCTCAGGATTGTCCCCTAAAGCGCCAGGAACTTTTGGCTCTCTGGCTGCAATCCCATTCTTTTATCTATTACAAATGTTACCAATGCCGGCCTATTTGGTGATGCTGGTACTCACCTTTGCTCTTGGCGTTTGGGCTTGCCAGTCAGCGACCGATGCCATCGGCATGGACGATCATGGTGCCATTGTCTGGGATGAGTTTGTTGGTATGTGGATCACCTGTATAGCTTTACCTCAGGGTTTTATCTGGATGGTTGCAGCGTTTGTTACCTTCCGCTTTTTTGACATACTGAAGCCCTGGCCTATCCGCTGGTTTGATAACCATTGTACCGGTGGCTTTGGCATCATGATTGATGACGTGATTGCCGGACTTATCGCTTTTGGTGTCATACAGGCGGCATATTGGCTGGTGTAACCTCCATTTCAGCACTTGCTTCCTGTTTAAGTATGGCTACCTGTCGTTCAATAACGGCCAATATATGAAGCAATTGCTGCTGATTTAACCCACCAAAACCAAAAAACAACAGCGGTGAAGAAACGGTCTTCAGCCAGGCCGTTTCTGACCCATTAGCCAGCTCTACCTGAGTATCAAAACGAATGTTTTCCTGCAGGCAGCGCTCCCGCAATTGCGCTACTTGTTGCACCGTCAGCGGGCATACCAATGTAAGGTGTAGCCCGTTTTCAACGCCCAAAACTTGCCCCTGAGGGAATATCCGCTGTAACCCTTCCACCAACAGACGCTGACGATTGGCATACTCCTGCTCTAACTTACGTAAATGGCTGTAATAACGCTGGTCATGCATATAGTCAGCCAGAAACTGTTGCTGCAACCAGTTACTTCCGCTATTACTCAATGCTTTCATATTTTGCACCGATGTCAAAATTGCATCAGGACATACCATATATCCCATCCGCATGCCCGGCCCCAGCGTTTTAGAAAAGGTACCAAGATAGATTACCCGGTCGTCTTCATCCATGGCTTTCAGTGCCGGTAAAGGCGCACTGTTATAAGAAAAGACCGAGTCATAGTCGTCTTCAATAACATAAGCTCCGCTCTTTTGCGCCCAGGTCAGCAAAGCACATCGTCGTTCAAGAGAGAGGGTTCCGCCAACCGGATACTGATGAGAAGGAGTTACATAACAAAGCTGAACGGGATGAGAAGGAAGCTGTTCAACCTGAATCCCCTGTTCATCCACCGCTACCGTTTCTACATCAGCCTGATAATAATTAAACAGATGCCACGCCCCGGAATAACAAGGAGACTCGGTAACAACTTTACAACCTTTGGTATTGAGAATAAAAAGCTGAGTAAGTAAAGCCAGCCCTTCCTGAATGCCATTAATCACGATCACATTTTCTGGCTGAGTTTCGATACCGCGAGTCAAACGCAAGAATCGCACTAATTCCGTCCGTAACGAAAGCAATCCCTGAGGCGAATGGTAGCGAGTTAACAAATGATGCTTAGAGTTACTGGCCGAATTGTTCCACTTTCGCCAGCCTGGCCATGGAAAAGCATGGGGATCGGGAACCCCCAATCGGCAATACAGTTCAGGTGTCGCTGGAGAGTAAACATCCTGTCCTACACTGGCAGGCATCAGTCTGACTGGTTCTCTGGCATTTTCAATACGTGTGGTCTGAGGCGCCTTTTGTAGGGAGCTACTAAAAACCACTTCATAACCAATACCCGGGCGGCTTTTAACATAACCATTTTGAATCAGCTTGTCGTAAGCCAACACAACAGTAATCCGTGCCACATTCAAATTGCGGGACAGTTCACGAATCGATGGTAGCCGATAGCCAACGGGTAATTTCCCCTGCAATAAAGCCTGATGTATTGTCTGAAATATTTGCTGCTGTAAGGGAGTGCCCGATGAGGGGTCCAGATGAATATCCAACATGCTAAATCGCCATTGTCATCAAGTTAAAATTGCCTGAAATCTATAATCGCATCATAAAGAAAAAACTACCCGCTAAAAATCAACACTACATATATTGAGTTATCTGTTCCTATCTATCGCGTCTTCCTGTCTCTATCCGTTACGCATCTTTTTCCGTTAAGGTGTTTACCAAAAATAGAGAGATAACTATGTGTAAGATAAATAAAAAAACCATATCACTAATGTTCAACAGTGCTTTATTAATTCGGGGAAGCTATCAGGATATTCATTACCCCAGTAAAACTGAGTTTTTCCTACCCTCTCATTTTATGAGCTTATCAATAAAAGAGTTTCAACAAAGTGTCCATGATAAAAACTGATAATCTGGCCCAAGAGCGGGCCAGTATCTACCGTTGGTTTGCTTGCCTGCTGTTTCAGGAACTCTCCGTTAGTGATATGGCCTCATTAAACTCACCGGAACTTCAACAGCTGTTGCGTGGGCTTAAATCAATTCCTGAGCTGCACCTTCCCGCCGATTTATTTCGGCGTAAATTGAAAGCATTAGTCAATCGCCCGGACAATCATCTTGAACTGGCCGCAGATTATGCAGAACTGTTTTTGGTGGCGCCACCGAGTGGGGTTTCTCCCTATGCCGGACACTATTCCCATAGTTCTCCCGCAGAAGAGAGAATCCTGATGAATCAATGGTTAAATCATCTGAAACAGCAAACCAGTAACAATGAAGCGGCGGATCATCTGGCGGTTCAACTTGCAGTAATGGCTTTATTGATTGAATTTCGCGATGACCAGTCACCTATCTTTGTTTCACAACATAAATATCTGAAAGAGCGTCTGATTAGTTGGTTACCAGGTTTGGTGAAATTATGCCAACAGCGGGATAAGTTTGGTTTTTATTCATCTCTACTCAGATTGCTCAAAAGCTATATTCTGCAAGATGAACAATATTTAGCAGAGTGCATTCAATCATCATCTGCAATTATATAATCCTTGCAACCCACTCCTCACTTACCAGCAATCACTTAAATCACATGGTTATTGGTAAATTTTTAGGATTTCACTTAATCAATCTAAGTAATCACCCATAACAACAGGTAATCATGACGGTTTTTTTTAGGACCACAAGTGTGTGGAATTAATCAGGGACGATCGGCAAAATACCTTTCAAGCAAGCATGACTCAACGGCCTTAGCCTTTCATTAATGAGTCCATGACTTTTCCGTTTTGTCTAAACAGGTACCAAATAGTGCAAATGAATATTATTAATAAATATACCGTTCCTGCCCTGATAGCTGAAGCCGCGCGCGATAAATGCGATTGAATTACTGCGATAAATCGGCGCGGTTTTAATTTCAAATAGTGCAACTGAATTACAATATTATGTATCAGGCTGGGTTGGCCATTCAATGTTAGGGGCCATAATGGTATCTATACGCATTAATAGAACTCGATACACCTTCCATGCTTTTAGCTGACTTAGCTCTTTATCTGTAGCTATATCAAGTTCAACAGCATCAGACAGAAGCTCTATCTTTTCTTTAGCCACTGCCAACCAGCGTGATTTCTCGGCATCAGCGATTGCAATCAACTCTTCCGGGCTCGGTTCTGGAACTTCAACCCACATAGGGTATCCATCACTACCACTTATTCGCATCATTCCGGCTGGAGGAGTCCCAGTAAACAGCCGGTATGTTTCATCACTTACGTTAATACCATCAGGTGGCCAGCCGGTGTCCGAATTAGCATAGTTTTCTTTCAGTTCTACTGGGTAGAATGAATTATTCAACGCACTATAAATATAATTAGACATAATTTAGTATCCTATCGCTCGATAATACGCGGTTCCCGCCGGGTATACATTCCCCGCGCTGCTGTAAGCTCTAAATTGTGAGTTATTGCTTAAAACTAAAGCGGAAAAAACCCCCACTGAACCCGGACTAAAGCCACTATGAGTTAGTTGTATATTTATGCATTTGTTCGGAAATGGAATAGAAAAGTTATTTAGATAACCACCATCAACGCTACCATTTCCACTGACGTTGCAAGCCCCCCATTGTTCAATTAAACCGCTTGGTTGGTACCCCCAACCGTTCTCCGTAACACTAGATCTAAACAACAACGAATATTTCAACATTCCATCGCCAGTGGCGTGCCACGAGTGACTTTGCTCAACAATCAGTGTCACACTCTCAGTTGGCATTAATTTGAAGGTTTTAACCGTGGACATTGGGATTGATATATTGTCGGCTGAATCTCCAACGGAGATAGTGATCGCAGAGCTTTTCACATTCCAGATAGTTATTGTATGACCACAACCAACAATGTTACTTATATCGGGTAATGTGAAAGCTGATGGGGAGCTATGGTCTACCCAAAAACGAGCACCAAAATGGGCCGCTGTTAACTTACTGGTTGTTAGCAGTTCTACATTGCTATAAAAGTGGCCTTTGCCTTGTAACGTCTCAGGACTAACAACTGTCTCAGTGCTTTCTCCATCGAGTATTTCATTTGCAGTTGCAAAGGGAATGCTCCCTAATTTACTGGCAGCCAAATCATAAGCTTTCTTTACCGCACTCGCAGTAGCAGCATCGGCGTTTGAATCGCTATTAATAGCGTTGCTTAATTTAACAATACCGGCATTGTTCAGGCTTGCTGGCGTTGTTGACGCTTTACCATCCAGCGATTTCTTTAAAAAAGCGGTTCTGTTGACCAGATTAAGTAATGGTTTATTCATTACACCACCTGGGCCGCCTAATGCACGGTCAGAAGTTTCCCATTGATAAACGTCTTCCCATACTTCATTTTCTGGCAAATTAGCCATGTGAAATACTCCCTAAGTTATATTGACCATTAAGGTATTTAGTACCATCAAGGCGAAATGCCGCCTCCTGGTAATCTAAACTTTCAAGGTAGCTACGGGCCGGGGCAAATGCCCGGATAGCTTTACGCAAATTGTCAGCCTGATCGTTAGTAATGGCCTCTTTTAAAATGATGCGATATCTCGCCCAGGTTGAACCATCACCAAGAATATGAGAGCCACCCAATGAAACAGAACCATCCAGAGACCAGTCATAGATATTTTCAATAATCTCAACTTCGCCGAACCCAAACCGCCGAATAACCTCACGAACGGCCCATGGCGTACCTTTATAGCGGTGAAGTTCAATAGCGCCCTTAATGAGTTCACGTTTGGCACCATCCGATTCGGCCAACTCCCAGCCATCACCCAATAGGCTGAATTGCTCTGCCAAAAAGGGGAAAACCGACGATTTAACAAGGTCAATGAGGTAAACCAGGACAGTTTCCACCTCCAGTTCATCAAAAACTTCTTCAACCAGTTCACACAGCGTTGAAAAACGTTCATCACCGGCTAATGGTGGCGCTAAATAAGGATTACTCATCGCTAACTCCCGCCAGCGTCACATCAATACCGGTACAAACCGCCCATTCATAAGGCTCCACGACTCGCTTACCCGGAGTGTTTAATGTCAGGTCATAGACACCAGGTACAGATAGCGTTTTACTGATTTGAGTCGGTACGATATCCAGCCCTAAGCGAAGTTTTCTGGCTTCAGTCCAGGCAAAAATGACTTTGTTAGCCGAGTCTAAAGTGGTATCAGCATCTACCGTGCGGTATAAGGTCAGTTCTGCCGAAATACTGAATTCCACTATCTCCGGTACTTTGACCAATACCTTGTCATTGATAGGTCGTTTTTTCTCGGCATTCAGACGGGTTTCAATAAGTTGTAATAGCTCAGCCGAAGGGAGACCATCTTTGGTTAATGGATAAACCCAGACCTGACCAGCAGGAATACGCTCATCAATATCAGGCCCAAGGATGATGATATCGATAATGGACTGGTGTACAGAGAGTGCATGAAACTTATAGGCCCCATAGCTTCCGGCGCTGGTATAACCCTCAGGAGCCAGAATCATCCGCTCACGCAAGGCTTCCGTACTTTCTTCATCATCGCCATTCACCGTGGTACTGATATTACTGACGGATAATCCCGTATTCAGAATACGCTCTGAACGATGAATCTTTCCGGGTAAATAACCATTACCTGTCTGGCCAGCTTCACTACAGGTTGCGGTAACATCGGCAAACAATGCACCTTTACTGATAGTGATATCGAGGTCAGTACTGAAGGCCACAGAACCATCATCATTCGTTACACGCGTAAACATAGGAATGAAAATATCCTTTAGTGCTGGGTTCTCCAGTTCGAAACGTAATGTACAACGGGCAGGCTGTGCCGATAGTCGAACAACGCCGACTAACTCCGCCAGATAATCAATAATCGGCGCTTCACTGAAGCGGGGGAGCATCTGCTCACCGGTATGCTGTACTTTGGCTAAAGCACGAGCTTTAGCGTAAGCAATCACATTAATGAATAGGTGCTCAATTTGTGCGGGATAAAGCTTTTTGCCCGATTTGGATTCATATCGAGCTATCAGGTCTTGCTCTATGGCCTGAGGGTCAATTTTGACAAACTCAGGTGGTGCCAGTTCGCTCATATTCCACCTTGCTCTCTGTTGGGACACCATCCGCCACTTTCCAGACAACCCGTACGGCTACCGTGGATTCCTCAATATCAATATTGACCTGGATAACGGTTATCCGGGTTTCCCAGCGCTGAATGGCCTCAATGGATTCACGTACCAGGTAAGGTGTGATGATATTGGTTGGCCAGTCCAGATAATGATGGTTGTTTGTGCCAAAATCAGGCCGGTGTGGATCGCTTCCTTTTGGGGTAAGCAAAATCACCTGTATAGCCTGACCAATATCGGATAACCCCTCAACAACAGAACCAGGATGACCCAGTTCTGGTTGCCAGTGTGCGGAGGTGATGGTGTTGAGTGTTTTCATACTGGCCATGATAGCCAGTTGGGGAAATACTGATTTTAATGAAGGTTAAAAAGATTTTTGGGGTGGGCCGCTGTCATCATTACCCTGTTTAACACCGGAATGAGGATGTGTTGTCAGCGAAATACCATTAGCAATAACATCACCGGTGGCTTCTATCTTTCCGTTAACAGCCAGGTTCCCATTCAGTGTTGTCCCTTCGCTGGCATGAATTAAGTAATCCCCGTTTAACTCGCCACCGGCTTCCAGCGTGATGGTATTACCGCTGAGATAGGACGGATTACCCATCAAATCAATATTCCCCGTGGTTCTTTCGCGGTTTGCCTTGGCCAGTTCAGCTTGTGCTTTCGCCGTAGCGACTTCAGGCGATGATGAACGACTGGTGGTTTTAATCGTATCCGGGCTGGTTGTCGATTTACTGACGCTGGAATCTTTAGCCGTCATCCCTTCGTTTTTGACATCATAGATAACGGTTTTTTTGGTGGCCGGGTCGTGAGATTTGACCTCCACGGCTTTAGGAACCTGCTTAATCTGATCGCGGATCTGACCACCAGAGATATCCGTTAATTTAAAGGTGACAACACTGGCTAGAAGGGATAATTCTGAGATGGCATGAAATACCAACTTATCCCCGTCAATCTTAAAGGCATAGTCGTATTCATCTGCCAGCTTCTTCAAAAACTCAATATCAGATTCTTGCTGAGTTAAGCGATCCAGTGCGATAGGTTCAATCGCACCCACCAAAGTGAGTCCCTGACGATCGGCAATTTGCTTGGCTACCTTATCCAGCGTCATGTTTTCATAAGCATGGGCGGCTTTTGTTCTCACCGAGTTTTTTATACCAACAGCCTGGGCGGTAATGGTCACCGTACTGGGCGAAAACTGAAAGTTAATATCCACAATCTCAAAAACACCTATCTGACGGCGCTCTTCCCCCAGCCAGCCCAGTTGGAACGTCAACTCATCCCCCTGGCCCGGATACCATTCGCCATACCAACGGCCATCAATATTTTCCAATTCAATGGCGAGTTCATCAGACTGGCCACTGAGATAGTCGGTATAGCTAATGGATAACAGATAGTCAGCCAGCTCATTACTGATATCGTTTTTCTCATATAACAAACGATAATCAGAGACTGGGACAAGAGATTTAATTACTTCCATGGCGGTGTTCCTGCTGAAGTGGGTTGAATGTCCAGTAAAGGAATGGCAATCGTTAGCCCGGCTTCAAACGTGGCCGTGATGGCCACATGAGGATTAGCGGCAATAATCTGGGGGTAAAGATAACTATCACCATAATACCGATGGGCCAGCTGATCCCAACGTTCACCGTCTTTAGTGATATGAAACCGGTATAGCTGGCTCATGATAAGATTCTCCTGGTGGCCACACCCACACTTAACACCAGAGCGTTATGGCTGGCACTGTTTAAAGCTTCAGAAGCATTTCCCATACAACCCGCGGCGGCATCAACCCTTTCCATCACTGAGCCCAGGCTATTGTCTTTCAGATAATCCACCGCCTGACGAACCTCATTCAGTGCCTGACCTCCGGCATCAATCAGTTCCTGACCTTCCAGTAATACCCCGGATAACGAAGACAATTGCTCCAGAGGGCCAATAGCCTGACCGGCAATGGAAGACAGCTCAGCGACAGCACCCAGCACAGAAAGCGGGTTTTCTTTGATTTCATGGTAGGCATCAATACCGGCATTAATCACGTTCATGGCTGTTTTGGCATAACCTACCGCCTGTTGAGCCATGTTTTTTAAGTTGGTACCTGTTTTGGCATCAACATAGGTCAGCAACGAATCCAGTAAGCCCTCGCCGGATAAGGGCCGGGTAAACTCTCCGGTGTATTCTTTCAGGGTCAAGGTGACGGTAGCAGAACGGGTGCGGCCTCCCGCCGTTGTGGTATTTACGTTGGTATCCAGGTTAGTAATAACGTGGGGGCCTTTATATTCACCATCCCCCATGACCAGTGCCATGGGTTCATGCCGGGCTTTGGCTTCACGTAATAAACGTAACTGGGTTTCTGTTTTTACCAGGTGGTTATGAAAGAGAACTTCCAGGGTGATTTCATCCAGTTCATCCCCCATAAATTCCAGTTTGGGTTTTCCCTGAATAAGCGAGTGCTCAGCCCAGGATGTCGCAGAACGCTGACCATAGGAATGGGGGTTGCTTACAATATCAAACGAGAAATTACCTAAAATAGCCCACTGTTTCATTTATCAATTCCCTTATAGGCGCTTCGGTTGGTCCGGTGTTCATACTCTTTCATCAGGCGCTCAAACTCGCTAAAGCTCATTCTTAATGCACGATTTACTTCAGCGGCCACATCAGAACCGCCTTTAACTGTAATTTGAGGGGCATAAGTTACAACCATCCCTGACGGCTGATTAGAAAACTGTTGGGCGCGGATGGCATCCTGACCTGGTGGCTGAATATTGGGGACATGGTTATTTAACAGGTTCGGCGGGACTATTGACGGGCTGGCCAGTTTGATATCCGTAGCTGAAGCCAGGTCTAATGCCGCTTTACCTACAAGCCCGGATTGGTTATTGATACCAATAGCGGCACCTTCAGAAATATTTTCACCAAAACCAATAAACACTCGACTGGGGGAATTAATGCCTAACTGCTCTTTAAACCAGCCGCTGACAGAGCTTCCCACATTCATGATGGATTCTTTAACAGCGGTGGCCTTACTGGTAATCCCGTTAATCAGGCCGTCCAGAATGGCCTGGCCCATTGACGTAAACGAGGTGGGTAACTCCACACCAAACCAGTTCAATACACTGCTGAAGATGTTCTTGAAAATAGACAGTGGTGACCAGGCGGTAATATTGTCTGAGGCGTTTTGAATACCGGTACTGACAGAGCCGGTGATAGTGTCCCAGGTGCTACCAAACCATCCGGTCACACCACTCCAGGCGTTTTTAATTGTCTCCATCGGTGACCAGGCAAACCCATTTTTAATACCGTCTGTTACCCAGCCAATGAGCTTTAACGTCGTCTTCAGCGGTATCAGAAGAATGTTAATGGCCTGACCGATAACCCGGCCAAATGATTTACCGGCATTTTTCGCACCTTCAAGTTCTTCAGCCGTAGAGTTTACCGGTTCAAGGAGTTTAGTGACCCAATCCCAGGCTTGTGAAATCCATCCCACTAAGGGTTGAAATAACTCACCAACTGGGCCAAACACTTCACTGAACACCGCACTAATCGGCTCAACGGCCTCCGCGATACCTTCAAATACACCACTGAAGAACGCCTTGATAGGTTGCCAGTATTTATAGATAAGTAAGGCAGCAACAGCAATACCACCAATCACCAATCCAATGGGGCTTAAAAACATCATACGGCCCACGCTGGCGAAGACTTTACCCAGGGTGGTAACAGAGGCAGCGATACCAGGGAAAACCGTACTAAACTTGCTGCCAGTAGCGGAGCCCAGCAACATCTTAGCCCGGAATAGCTCCAGTTTGGCGCTGCTGTTTTTCAGGGCAACATTGAGCGCGGCCATGGGGGATTTGATAAAGAAATTCATACCCCAGGACGCGCCCAGAGTAGCCACTTTCAAACCCACTATTGCTGTGGCCGCACCCACTAACCCCACCACCAGTTTAGGGTTGGCCGCAATCCATTCTGTAATATTACCGAGGATAGGCTGAACGGTATCGACCAGTTGTAATACCGGCGGTAATAACGCATCACCGACAGTAATTGAGAGTTCTTTAAGGGTATTTCCCAGAGATTTAAATTTTTCAATGGGTGAGTCCATTCGTAAATCGGCGGTTTTCTGAAGGGTGTCAGTAGACTC
Organism: Limnobaculum xujianqingii; assembly: GCF_013394855.1. Lineage (NCBI taxonomy): Bacteria > Pseudomonadati > Pseudomonadota > Gammaproteobacteria > Enterobacterales > Budviciaceae > Limnobaculum > Limnobaculum xujianqingii. The sequence goes on from NZ_JABMLK010000001.1 coordinate 2,789,448, forward strand.
CCCACTGGATTTACCTCCTTCACGGATACGGTCAAACTCGTCTTTATTCTGGCGATAACCCAGCACCATATTGATTTGGTTACTGTCCTTAAAGATTTCAGACAGGCCAAACTTCTCCATTAACTCAGCTTGCTTCTCAATATTCCCTTTGTACTTGTTCATCTCCGCCATACCCGCAGTTCCCAGTCGCTTTTCAAGGAATCCACTGGCAATCTGCATACTGGCTTCAAATTCGCTGTAACCATCTGCCACGGCTTTTTTCATGGAAGCCTGGTAATCAAACTCCTTATTAGGATCAATGGTTTTATAGGCACTGGAAAAGGCTGCGGCGCGTTTGTCGGTATTCATCTCTGACAGCCAGCCCTTAAGACCAGACATCGCGTTTTCAGCGCCCATGATGCCATCGCCAATCTGTAAAGTGGCGGCAATATCCCCTAACGAATCCAGACCCAACTTGTTCTTTTTGATTTCGTCACCGAGCTGGCCAATGGCGTTAAACATATTGGCCATGCCATAGCCGCCTTGTTGACCTGACCAGATAAGCTGATCCAATGCCTGGCGCATCTGTTCTTCGCTGCCAACCCCCATATCACGCAAGGCCAGAAATGACGCAGCCCCTTCAACCAGTTGGCCAACACCAAGAGAAAGCTCCATATGGTCTTGCGTTGTGCCTTTACGTTTAATGGTGTCCCGGATGATTTGACCAATTCGGGCCTCATCTTCAGCGGAGAGACTGCCCTTAATCCGGGCATCACGTAAACTGTCCTGAAAGTTAGCACTGCGGCCCACACTCTCCCGGACTAATCTGGCATTCGCCCAGGCGGTGGCTGTTGTACCCATCATTTCGCCGCCTAACGCCTGACGCTGGTCTCCCAGGGCTTTTTGTTTGGCCATGGCCGCGTTAAGGCTGTTTTGTTTGGCTTTCAGGCGGTCTAGCGACTGACCCAGGCGCTCATAGTGGTTACGGAGCTGTTGAAGATTTCGGGTAGGATGCGATAAAGCCCGGCTCATTATCTGACCCAGGCGTTGTTGCCGTTGTGAAAGGAGTTCAGTGGTGCGACCAAGACGGCTGACCGTTGAGCTGGCGTTGCCGAAAACAGAAGTAAAGGCGTTATCCAGCACAGCCCCCAGTCGTAACCCAACAGAGATTGTATTACTCATAACGCCCCACTCTTTTATCCCTTTGTTGCTGCTATACGCTGGTTATTTCGTTCCTGTGCAAGTTCAAACCAGCGCCAGTACTCATCGACAAAACTCAGGTTGTCGATATCGGAGGGTGAAAATTTGAACTCCAGTGCCAACCACTCATCAACCGCCTGTAAGTTTTCAGGACTGGTCGGCAGGTTCTCCACATAGACGGCGAAAGGTTTTTGATACCTCCGCACTGTCAGCCAGTGTGAGTTGGTCGATATCTTCCATCGTTAAACCGGTGAGCAACGAAAATAAAAAGGTTTCAGATTCAACCTGGTCTTTACTGTATCGCTGGGCTTCTTTCATATCTTTTCGACGTGGGACACGCATGGTTAGCTTAGTGAGCGTCTCGCCGGTTCCCAGCGTCAGAGGTTCTAATAAAGGGATATCAGTATTGACAAGGAAATTGGTGTTCTTGGACATTTTGGGGCTCCCGATGATTTAAAAAATTCGTGAGCCTTCATTCTCTAGATGATGAGTGGAAAGGGATTTTAGCGAAGGTTAAAGAAATACCCGGCAACACATGTTACCGGGTATGATGAAAACAGAATGTAAAGGACGTTAATTATTGCCCGATGTTGGAACGGTATTTTGCCATCTGGTCTTTACCGTCCACCCGGTAGATATTTGACAGAACATCCAGCATCACGGTTTCTTTTCCGTTCACCAGTTGCCGAATGGATGTTGCGCTAAACGGCGTCTCAAACTTTGTGGATTCCCGTGGTTTGTAACTACCGAGCTGATATTCTTTGAATGTCACCGTCATCAGTGTAACAAGTGGTAACTCATCAATCCGCCCCTGGCTGGTATGCACGTTAATACTGCTACGGCATTGCAGCGAAATGGAGGTAAAGGGTGTGGCTATTTTAGAGACCGCATCCTGGTATAACGAGTTCCAGATAATCTTCCCTTCGATTTTTTCAAAACCGTCCGGCAGTTCAACAACACCGATTAATCCCAGTCCGTTAAAATCAGACATCACGGTTTTAAGGCTGCCTAAGTCAACTTCTTCTGCTTTTGCCAGATAGCTGTTCCCGTCCAGGTATACACCCGCATTATTGATTCTGTGTACTTGAAGACCTGCCATGATTAGTTACCTCCTTTCAGGGTGGCCAGGTACTCACCGGTAATTTCGGATTCATAGGTGATCCGTTCCATCGGTGGGGGTGGCGTTAATTTATACTGGAACAGAGCATGCCCCAGCTCTAATTCAGTTTGAGGGTTACGCTCAGGGTCATACCAGCATTCACCACCTAACAGCGCACCATCACCAATCAGCTTTCTCAGAAACTGGTTAACCGACTCCACAATGGCATCAATGACCGCCTGAGTAATGGGCATATCGACAAACTGAAGGGAGGAATAGCGGATACTCTCATCCACAATGTCTTTCACCCGGCGAACGGAAATGAAGTTCTTCATATGCGTTACTGATGGCCAGGCGGCAGAACGGTTCCCCCAGGAACGTAAACCGGTACCAAAGCTGTTGAATACCGTTACAATCCCGTTTTCATTAAGCAGATTGACTTCACTGTTAGGGTCGTCAATACGCGCAGATAACGAACGTTCAGAGCCCACAATGCCTTTAAACTCCGTATTGGACGGACTCCACCAGTAACCGCGCTCAAGGTCTTTCGCCGCCATTAATCCGGCCAGACGCTGAGACATAGGCTCAAGTTGGATACTGTCCGTGGCAGAGTCGTAAACCTTCAGGTGTGGATAACACAAAATGGCGCGTTCGCTGGAGGTGGCAAAGTTAATGGTACCCATCGGGCCGCGACCATTGATAGCCTGACTCGGTGTTGTTCCTACAGGGGCGTCTATCAGCGCCATGGCACCGTATTTATTGGCCGCAGAAATCAGTTCGGTACTGACGCTGTTTAACGTGCTGAAGCCTGGAGCTATCAACAGCTTGGCAAAGAAACCATAAAGGTTATAGGCATCTTCCAGCGCATTGATACCCGAACGGTAGCCAGCAGCATCAATGGCCCCAATAATATCTGCCGGGGTGACCTTAGACGGGTCGGCATAGATATATTCCACGGTAACCGTTGCCTTTGCCGGAATAGCGCTGGTAGTCAGGCGAACCAACTCCCCGGTAACCAGGTTAAGGGTATAGTCCGTATCCTGAACATAGGTGGTCTCTGCCGTTTTCACTTTGGCAGAGATAATGGCGGCATGGGGTAACATAGCCCGATTATTGATACCAAACGTTACGTTAATACCCGTTGCTTCCGTTTGATGGATTTCCGGGTTAAGCACGTTAATCACCAGAACCGTACCGGCACCATGATCGTAAATGGCCTTAAGGGCTTTAGGGATAGAAAAACCACTTAGACGCGGCCCAAATTGAGCACCGGCATTTTCAGACGGGCATAACGTTAGTTCATTAATCGGGCCAGTTGGCGCGGTTCCGATTAATCCAATAACGGCGGATTTTACCGCCCGAATAGCCCGTGGCCCGTACTCAACCTCAAGGGTTTCAGCGCCGTGTAAAAAGTTAGCGGCCATCGTCTTTTTGCTCCTTGGCTTTCGCATCGACTTTAACCGTCTTTGCGATAGTTAGCGGGGGCGTTAACAGCTTTTGAGCCAGTAACGCTTCGGTATAGTCATGCTTTTCAGGCAGGGAAACTTCACGACCTGGATAGAGCACAACCTCCAGTTCTTTCTCTTCCTGATTCTGGCCAACGGTACGTATCGTTACGCTGCTTTGTGGCCCGTGATAGAGATAGGGAATTAATTTCATGGGTAATCCTCATAACGTAAGTGAGGGGGAGTTTCGTCAGAAACCTGTATTTGGTTAATCCGGGTATTAAAATCCAGCGCGTATTGCCAGATACCGGCGTTCTGTGCCAGGAAGATTTCACTGACAGGCTTTAAGGCAGTATCACAATGGGGAGGCGTCCAGCCGGTCAAGGTCTCACGCAGGTGGTCAAGGTAGGCAATTACACCTTTTTTACCGTGAAGCTGGCGAAACATCAGCGTTAACGGAATGGTCATATCTCTGGCCATCCAGGTACTGTCTAACGCCTCAACATTGTTGAAGTTGCTTTTGGAATAGCTGATAAGCACTGCGCCAACGGCATGGTTTAACCGGTAACTGGCGGGTTGCTCAGGAAAGTACTCGATGGCCAGCGCTTTTCCGTGAGCGTCCTTCAGGCGGATCAGAACAGCATCAAGAACGTCAAGGGTGATACTCATCGCCATTTCTCCAGGAGCTTACTTCCCCAAAAGCGTTTAGAGGCAGAAACCTTAAACACACCGGGCTCTTTGGCTTCAGCAACCGTATCCGCCATTTTCACATTAAGAGAAATAGCCCCTTTTTGGATTTGGCTGAGGGTATCCAGAGCATCCTTTTTGCCATCTTTGACCGCTTCAGGCATGGCCCCTTCAGGACGGCGCTGATACAACCAATAACGTGCCAGGTACGCTACTGCATCACGAACGATGGTTGGAACGGAAGATAACGGCAGTGGATAACGGGAGACTAAATAACCGTCTGCCAGCTCCTCTGCATAGTTAATCGCATCCTCCAGAACAACCGGGTCATAGCTTTCCGCCGCAGGGTCATCATTGGATAACCAGATGAGGGTTTGCCGGGGAACGGCCCGTTCTAAATCGTTCAGTGTGCAGTAGCGCATGGACGTTTCCTTAGCTCATCTTCAGTTCAACAAGGGCTTCAGGATAAGTACAGATAGCCAGCGGGTTAGCCTGAGCCTCTAAGTCCCAGCCTTTACCCATGCTGCGCTCTTCCGCTTTGGCATAGTGCGGCAGGCCAATGGTATTGACCGTTTCGTTGTAGTTTGCCGGGGCGTTATACATCTTATAAACCCCACCCTTGGCGATAGGGAATACCCGCGCAACGTCTGCCGCAAGGAAGTCCTGCTTGGAGACCGTGGCGTTATACTCTTCAAACTCAATACCACCGAAGGTAAAGCCTTTACGCAGATCACCACCCAGGCGATCGGCGGCTTCCTGATAGTTGGCATAGGCTTTTTGTACGTTAGGATGATCAACGAAGGCATCAAACCAGTCTTTACCACAGAACTCCTTATACCCGGTCACCAGTGCGCCGGTGAGTTTAGATTCACTGTGGCGTTTGGCATCCATTAACAGCTTACGGACATTGGTAGCGTCTGCGCTCAGCGGTACAATAATGCTCTTTTGTGTTACACCGAACTCCCTGTACAGGTCATAAATCACCGAGCCATCCGAATCCAGAATACGCCCACACAAGGCCCCGATACGCTGGAATTCGCGGGTGACTTCCAGGCTGTTTTTCATCATTTCCAGCTTGTTATTGATGGTTTGCGCCTGATAGTCAGTAGCATCGTTGTCGCCAAAGGAATTGAAATTTTGCAGGTCAGACGGCAACAACTGAGCTGAAGCTGGTAAGTGGGTGGTTTCAAACGTACGGCGCTTGGACTTACTGTTTTTAACCGGCGTTGGGTCTTCATCACGGCCAATATTCTTGACCAGGAATAAACGGCCATCACGGCTTTCGATCACAACGGACGTGGTAGCAATGCCTTCTTCTTCAAAAATACCCAATTCTCCCGCACGGGTCGGGATGGTTGGGATTTTATTAATGGCTGCCGTTAACGAAGTAACGGTAAACATATCAGCTAAATTCATTCTCTTCTTCCTTCACATTAAAATGGCTAAAAAGCAGGTAAACCGGGTTAAAGCTGTTCTTTGGCAACGATGCCCAGCGCTTCCAGCTCGGTGTATGCCGTGGCCTTTTGTGCATCAGTCACCCCTTCAGGCCACACCAGACCATCAATGGCCACTACGGCACCGCGGGCAATCACCGCTCCCGGACGTTCGCCAGCCGTGGTATCGATATGTTGCGCCAATACCGCTACGGCTTTTTTTGCCGCCCCCGTACCCGCTAAATCAAGGGCATAATATTTACCGGAGACTTTGGCCAGAACGGTACCCAACTCATATTTTTTATCCGCGGCAATCATGCCCCGGTCTTTCGTCCAGCCTGGTTTCACTTCAACCAGCAGAACATCGCTTAATACTTTTGGTTCGTTAAAAGTAGCCATGATTTAAGGTGCTCCTACTTATTACGGCTGGCGCGGCGTTCTGCGTCAGCAAGTAGTGGGTTAACAGTGGTGTTTTTAGGGGCGGTACCTTTTCGGGCCACTTCACTAAAATCCACCACATCCGGTAAAGAACGAATAAATGCCTGAATAGCTGGCGCAAGCGGTTTACTCTTACCGTTTTCGCTAAAGTCCAGCTTGCTGCTACCACGCTTTTTCGATGCGGCCTTGACCATGGCACGAACGGCTGCCCGGTGGCGTGGTTTAACCTTACGGCGAAGTACTTCGGCAAAGTCCGCGCTCTCACCGTCAATTTCCAGTTCTTCCGCCTGCTCCTGAAGCTCTTCATTTTCTGCCTTCAGTCGCTGGTTTTCCTCTGATACGGCGACTAACTGAGCGGCGACTTCAGGCAGAATTTCATCGGCGCTGGCATCCGGTGGAAGGTCGGTTTTAACCGCTTCAGGTGCGGCATCACTCACAGCCACAGCAATTGCCTGAGCGCCTTCCTCTGAAATGATTTCAGCGGCCTTGTCCTCACCCAGCTCTTTGGTCAGAAAAGCCACCAGACGCGCCAGTAAACCTTTTTTATCCGTTGGGTTAGCTGCATCAGCCATATTGGTATCCTCATTGATATTTTCGTTAAAACTCACAATACCCTGGCCACTGTCTGCAAATTCAACCGGCTTCAGTCCTTTTACTGATGGGGGAACAGCGCCCAGAAATCCAACGTGGCGCAGGTAATACACCCCCGGCACGGGGTTACAGGGTTCATCAGGTTCATAGAATGACGGGGAGATTTTCTTATAGCGGCCAGCGTTGACCAGTTCAGCGAACTCAGCATCAACCTGATGTGAGTCAATAAACAAGCCTTCCGGTGTTGCAATGATGTGTTTTACCCAACCATAGGCAGGGAAATTGTCTTTCGGGTGACCAACGACCAATGGCGCTTCATGAACATCCATATGGTAGGCACGTGCTGTGGCTTCAAAATCTTTCAGGGTGAAAGAAATAGGCTCGCCTTCCATCGGTTGATGGGTACCAGGCTTAAAGATATGGATCAGTTTTGACATTCAGGTTCACCATGTTGTTGTTAGTCATGGCTACGATGTCAAAATTTATGGAAGTGCGATTTTAATCGACGTTAAAGAACAACATTGAGGGAAAATGAAAGTACTCAGGGGATAAAGGACAATATTGATGGGCTGTAAATCTTTATAAAGCGGTTTTACGCGGTTAATGGAAGAAATACAACCCATGAGCCCACTCACGGGTTAAAATTGAACTCAGCGCGATTAATCCATCGTTCCGGCGGCACGGGCAAGATACCGTTCCAACAGATCCAGAATATCCTCTTCGTCTTCAGGTGATAGTCCAATGAATGGCCTGGCTTCAATATCGCCCCAGGGTAAAGGTACGCCATGTCGGGTCTGGCCATATTGGCCTTTTTTAGCACCAAACTGCTGAGTGCCACCATACTCCATCAACGAGGCCAGCAGAACGTGATCCGCATCAGACGTATAGCTAATCTGGGTTGAGAGGCTGCGCGTATCCCCAATCAATGGACGAGGATCGCGCTTATTGGCCAGCGTGACAGGGCTGTTGGTCGCCCATTGCTCACCCAGTGGCCCCATACCCACTTCAAAACGGCGGCGGGTACTGTTTAACAGGATTTCACCGATATTTTTAAATACCGATGTCAGGTCTAAACCCGCCTGTTCAATCTGGCTCAGTAGCTGGTTAACCGGCGCACTGTCGAGTTGTACGGTAATTGTAGCCATTACTATGCCTGAACCATGTCAATGTAAATACCGAAGGCGGTAGGCTTGGCAATAATCTGCCATAACTTACCCGCAAGGCTTACTGCCGTTTGCTTTTCGCCTTGCCCGGTCATCTGCCACCGGGCATTATCTAGTTGGGTCTGGAGTTGACGAAAATCTAACGGGCTTAAGTCCGGGTGTTGGGTACGTAACTTCATGATGGTCTGGCGGCTTAAGGTCAGTACCGAGCTTTTTACGGCAAGTTCAGCCATCTGCTTACTGTCCATAATGGCCACCGGAAATTCACCCTTCAGGCGACCATTATAAAACGACAGGAACACATCAGAATTAATCAGCTTTTCGACGTTCTTTCTGGCAATGGCAGAATCCAGGGTATTGAGTTTCTGCTTATTGGCTGCCAGCGCGTTCTGAGTGGCGCTCTTACCGGGGGTATAGTCAAATCCGGGCATCACCCCTTCAGGAACCAGACGTTGTTCACCAGTATTGGTATCGGTATAAAGCTGAGTTTTTCGGGCCGGGGCCGTATCCGGGCCGGTTTTACCCAGTTTTTTCAAATCCCGTTCACTACAGGACTCAACGATACAGTTACACCCGAAGCCGTTCGGGGGGTAATGCTCATCCCAAAACGGATCGTCAGCAGGGATTACCAGATTATGCCATCTTGCGTGCTCTTCTCTGGGATTAATCACAGAACGGTGAACATAGCGCCAGTAGGGACGCTCAGCTAACACATCCGGGTCAGTCAGTTGAGCATAACGGCCTGCCGCATGGGATGATTTCAGGTTCTGGGTATAAATCACCTCAGTACGCCAGGCTTTACCCGCTTTACTGTCTTCACCCGTCCAGCCTTTCCAGCCTTGCTTTTCGACAACCTGATCAAAGTTTTTACGGAACCACTGGATACTCTTGCCGTCATCAATCACGGTTTGTATGGCTTTTTTCAGGTCATTAACCAGGTCGGCTTTCATGGCTCCGGCGACAATAACACCATGATCGTGCTGTTCCCTGGAAATATCATCCCAACGTTCGCTGGGTATCGCTAACTTCTGGCGGAAATAATCGCTCTGCTTATCAAATCGCTGGTTAAACGCGCCTCTAACGGCCATGATTCACCTCATCGCGCCCCTGAAGGTTAATAGCGGTAAAGGCACTGGCCATGGCCTGAGCCAATTCCTCTTCAGGCAGATTATCGAACTCTTCCAGTAAGCGTTCCTGAAGCTCTTCCATGCTTTTAGATTTTTCGGCGAAGTAGCGAATACGCTCTAACCAGCCATCAACAATGGGTTGCGTCTCCCGGCTGAGCTGGTCAGCAGCGGCTCTAATCGGGTCATGCTTTTGGGGTTTCTCAGCAAATGACGGATAACCCATTCCTGCGGATGGTGGGAGTTGTTCGCCCAGGTCGCCTTCTTTCAGGTTGTATTCCCGCATGAAATACGCATTGGTAAAGTTAGCGCCAGCCGTTTTTAGTATCTGGTCACGCTCAGCCAGGGTTTTATCAATGGTTTCCGGTGACCACATCGACCAGACCGGCACGTTCTCATCTTCAGAGAAGTTCAGCTCCACCGCCCACCGGGCTAAGGTGTTCATGGCTTCTGATACCAGTTCGGCATCCGCATCACGAATATCTTCAGAGACGGTTAAACCAGCCTGAGCACTGGCGTTGGTGGTGTCGGCCTCCGTTGTCTGGTTAGTACCGGTTAAAGCAATGCTGACTTCAGAACGACAGAACATCATTAAGCGTTCGTAAATATCAGCGCTACTGCCTTTGCCAGCGGCTTCAAGGATTTCAATAGAGCTGTCATCTGGAATAGCCGCTACCGCATCCTGAACCATGGCCTCTAGGCTATCCAGTAGCGCGTCCACTTCCGAATTATGGGTATTACGGGGATGCTTACCGACCAGGAACGGGCTACCGTACTTCTCGGTGAACTTCAGCCAGAACTCAAAACCGCCACGCTTGAACGTGGTTGGCCAGAAACAGCGACTCAGGTCAGCAATGCCATACGGATTCTCATAAGTAGCATCCTGGCGCACCAGAATAAACTTACGTTCAGGCAATAAAATACCGTCTCGGTCATCTTTGGTACGCATCCGAAGGCGGTTCTCATCATCAAAAAAGAACCATTCAGCGGGTTTGGCCACAACCTGAACGGGAACTATCCTGTCATCAATATCTTCCCACATGACTTCCAGTGGTGTGTAGCCATATAAGGGGGCATCCAGTGCTTCACTGATGAGGGTTCTCATTCGCAGTTTTGCAAAAACCTTATCGATAAAATCGGACACCGGCGCACTGGCACTTTCCCGGTCAAATCCATATTCAAGTGCCAGAACCGCAGACTTACGGCGACGAACGCAACCGCCTACATGCGCGTCAGCGGTCAAATCACGGTAAACCTGAATGCTTTTACCCATCTTACGTAAAACAGGATCGGGGTTCGGTAATGCACCGGTGATCCCCAGAGAGCCATTGACCCGCGAACGGGTGGCAATGACCTCTTTTGATGGTTTGTTAAGTTCGACAAAAGAGACAAACTCATGGGGATTAACCCAAATACCTTTACTCATTATCGGTATCCTTTTAACAATTGATTACTGGCCCGCGTACCGCGAGAAGATGCCCTGACCGGGCCTTTATTCATCTCAATGGAGGCATACCAGGCTAATGCCAGGGCAATGGCCGTATCCCCGTGCCGATAGAGCTCAGGATCTTTCAGGTCTTCCTTACGAACGGATGAGAGCATGGGAATACCATCAATATCTTCAATGGAATGGATATCCTGCTTAACGTTATCGTCAGCCGGTAAGGTAATAATCCCGTCTTCAAACCCCTGGATAACTTTTGGCATCCAGGTACCGTACCAGCTCCGACTCAAACTCACCTGAGCCACACGGTCATGACCGAATTCATCCGCGGTATATTCTGCGAGTGTCTGACCGGGGCCGGTGGCATCCATCGCACCAGAAAAACGCTGTATGGCCCGGAGCAAATACCAGAGGATTTGTTCCTGCTGGCGGGTGGGTACCTTGTGCATTTCGATAATCAACGGCACATCACGATAGAGGTTTGGCAGCGTGGCCATCAGCAAAATGGAGGAAAAGTCACGATGTCGGGCGAAGTCATCACCAAAGGAATAACGTAAGTTTTTATCCAGTCGGGCGATAACCGGATCGAGATAACGCTTGATCCAGTCTTCAACAAAAGACTTCCGTTCTTCGTTGGGTTTCCGGGCAAAGTCATCATCCAGCGTCAGACGCAGAACAACGCGATCGGAGTTTGGTGGCATGGCGTTTTCAATCCAGACACCCGGAATACAAACACCGTTACCATCGCGGGGGATAACGTCCAGTTCTTCACGCATCGCTGCTTTACGGGGGCCATAGGCGTTACGGATGCGGGTATACCAGGTCTGTTTCCCTTCAATAGTCGCTTCTTCTCCCTTCATGAAACAAACACGTTCATAGAGACCATTGGCAACGGCATCATCAAAGGTCACTCTGTAAACCACAGCATCAGCCCCATACAAGCCGTTTTCAATATCGTTAACAAACTGGTTAAACGAATTGGTTTTGCCGTTATGAGAAGAGATAACGATAATACGGCCACCCCAAATTAACAACGCGGTGGCAGCATCCAGAACCCCCTGAACATCCTGATGGAAAGCGGCTTCATCGATGATAACCAGCCCCTGTAAACCTCGAATATTCGCAGGCCGGGAAGATAGCGCCACAATCTGATAGCCGGAAGAATAACGAATACGGTAGGCCGTAATGTGTCGGGTTTTACCTTTCTCGTCCTGGTCTTCAAACAGAAATTCTTCAATATTAGAAACTGAAGTACTTTGCTGCTCGGCAATAACGCGGGAGAATTTGGCACAGTAGCCAATAAACTCCAGACCCTTTTCTTTGGTATCGCCAATATAGAACACATCCATGCCGCCAATGGCTTTTTGAGAAGCAGCAGTTAGCACCGCTTCAAAACCAAAGGCAAAGGTAATGCCAGTACGACGACCTTTAGGGATGGCAATGATTGACGCTTTTATTTTCAGTACTTCAATCTGGTGTGCCATCAGCACACCTTCAGCCAGCGGGTTAAAGTTGGCCGGAATGTTACGGGCGCGGGGTGGCAGTTCCTCCCACTCGACAACGCGTAAGGTAGAAGATAAGGGCTTGAGGTTATTCATTATCAATCACCTCAATAATTAATTGCCCTTTATCTTTAAAATGAAGGGTAATGCGGTCTTTACCATTCCAGCCGGACTTTTTCAGCGCTTTCTCAAACTGGTTAACAGCGCGAGACAGTGAGGTATATTTACCGAATAGACCCAGTAAATAAAACGTCAGGCAGTAACTGAGGTGGCCTATCCCGTAACAGGCCAGCATCAGAAGTATCCAGGCAAGATAGACATTCATTACTTGATCCCCAGTATCTTCTCACGCCAGAACTGAACCGCGTTTTCATCCAGTCCCTGGGCTTTTGCTTCTTTCTCCAGATTGGCGCTCTGCTCACGCAAAAGCTCTGCCCGGATCTCCTTTCGAATATCAGACTGGTAGCGCTTCAGGTTGACGCTGGCGCGGGTTAACGTGGCAATATTCTTGGCCGCAGTGGAAAGCAGTTTTACCCGCTGTCCCTGGTCTTCCGTCTCTTCCGCTTCCTGAAGGTTGATCATGGTTTCGAATAGCTCGCTCTGCACCATGGCAATAATGGCTTCGGAACGTTTGTCCTGATCATCTGAAGCGCCTTCAGTGATGATTCTGGCGGCTTCCGTGCTGGCTTTGATGGTGGCAAAACGCTTTTCAATCTTCTTACCGTAACGGAAGATAGCGGACTTACTGATTTGGTAGCCTTTGTCCCGCATCAGCGCTTCTAACTCGACATAACCGCTAAAATTATTATCAGTTAGGGCGCGTTCTAGCCAGTGCCTGACATCAGTCGGCAACTTATCAATAGAGCTGCGTCTGGCCATGATCATTCACTCCAGTATTTTACCGGGCGGGCAATGCCAGGGCCGCATTCCACGGTATATTCCACCAAATCAACGCCTAACCGGGTCAGGTCAGCAAACCAGGTACCTGATGGCTGGCGGGTCAGTTCCAGCATTTTGCGGTCAGACAGGTAATCCAGTTCCTGGCGTAGTTCCAGCGCGGTAACATCGGGGTAAATCGTACCGATGACGTTCAGGACAAACTGTTCATTGGTGGTATAAGGCCGGGATTTATACAGCATTTGTAAAATATTCCAGCGCATAGCCTCACGACGGTGGCGTTGATAATCCATAACATTCTCCCTAACAATCTATTTTTGTTTACCGATAGCATCTAATCGGCTGTAGAGTGCATCCAGCTTGGCCTCTATCACGGTCTGGCTGCGAATGAAGTCATCACGGCGGACATACTCAAGCGGTAAGGTTGCCTTAAACTCCAGAAATTCCCGTTCCATTCGCATGTGACCGGTTTCCGTTTCTTTTCGGGCCTCTTCGAGTGCGCCGAAACGGATATCAAGGCGCTTTTCAACCTGCGCCATCAGGATTTTCCCGGCAGCGAAGACAAAGCCCATAAATCCAATCAACAGGGAGAGCACTTCCCAGAACTTCATTTCAATAATCATTTGCGTCCCCAAATTTCATGGATTTGTTGGCAATCCACACAACGCGTTACACCGGGTATAGCCTTTCGTCGCGCCTCCGGGATTGGGTTATCACAACCAAAACAATGTGAATAACCCGTTCCGGCTGGTATGGATTGTTTTCTGGCCTCCAGTGCGCGTTCCTGTTGCTGAAGCTCCAGTTCAGCAGCGCGGTCAATGTCGTCCATTCTTTGATTCCTGTAAGTAGTAGAGCAATTCAACATAACGCCCGGCACACAGGCCGTATTGGTCATAGGCTTCTTTAAGTGCAATAACGATAGCGTCATCAGTGTTACTTTCCGGCAGTGCCAGAGGCGGACAATGAACCGCCAAAGCCGCTGGTAGCGGCCTGATTGGCTCGTTGTCGGGCATTATCGAGTTGCTGCATGATGTCAGCAGAATACTGACAGCGAGCATCAGCACGGTTTTTAAGCTCATAGCGGATCTCCCTGGTGCTTTCCTGATTAATAACGGTGATGGCCGTCATTTGGGCTGAAACGGCCTGGCTTACCACATAGGCATCAGCAGCAAGCTGTTGGCTGGCTTTGACAAACTGGTTTAACTGGTTTTGTGCAGTGCTGGCCTGACGCTCAGCGCAAGCCAATTCCGCTTCTGAATAGCCTTTTTCGTAGTAATAGCGGGAGAAACCCCGTACCAGCGCTATCACGCTAAAAATGAGGTATACCGTTCTTAATTGCATACACCATTCCCCCAGCCAGCCGCCTGATATTCAGGTTGCCAGCGATAGATGATCCGGTCTGGATAACCACGATTCTCTTTGAAATTGGCGGCACTGCGCCCGGCGTTGATGAATTCAACTGCCCCCAGTACTGGCCTGAATCCAGCCCCTGAGACGCGGCCTTTTTCTGGTCACGTTGAACCCAACCGAGACCACCGTTATAAGCGCTTAAGGTGAAAGCCCAGCGGTCACAGTCGGTATCCGCTTTGATGCGCTGGTAATGCCAGTGGTTATAGGTCACCAGAGCTTGTAAAGCCCAGACCGGGTTATAAGGCTGATTATTTCCCAGGGAGGAAGGATAGGTACCGGCAATCCATTTGGAGGTAGCAGGCATAAACTGGGCCAGACCAACCGCACCAACCGGGGAACGGGCATCAGAGCGCCAACGGCTTTCCTGATGGATTTGAGCGGCAAAGGTGGCCACCGGTGCATCCAGTCCCCATTGAGCATGGGAAACACGAATTAGGTCTCGCTTATAACGGGCAGCATCACCCGGTACCGCTGCCAGTACCGGATGACAGGCCGTTATTAACAGAATGAACAAAATAACGGCTTTCATGGCTATAACCCCAACGTCACGCCAAGGATGACCGCAGTTACTACAATGGCCCGGCGTAACAGAACGGCGGCAAAGATACGCTGATAACCATTAATCACCGGGTATTCTGGCTCCAGCTTATCCATGTTATGGGCGGGCTGGCCAATGACCGTTTTCCAGTTATCAACCAGATAGCTGCCGGGACTGGCGTAAGGAAATAGCGCTCTGTCTAAGTGATACCCGATCACCGCAGCCAGACAAACCAGAGACAGCTTATACAGCGTGACAGGGAGTTGTTGAGGAGAGAGCACGGCGATAACAGCAACAAGAACGACAGCGGCTAAAGCCCAGATAAGTAGTCGATGACTACGGATAGTTTTGAACAGTGACATGATTAAAACCCCAATAAAATAAAAGACACCGCCATGTTAGGCGGTGCCAGGGTTTTGGGATTTTAGCCGTGATTAAAACTTTTAATTAAATAGGATGTCGTCTCGATCAAATGTAGATGCCAAATATGCTGCTTCAGCAGGGTGTTTCATTGGCGTTAGTAATATCTGCCAAAATTTTTTATCGAAGCATGTATGTAAAAAGAAATAGCGACAACAATCGACTAAAACCCCACGACCATAAACGCTGTCATACTTCCCACCAAAATAATCTTCAAGTTCATAAAATGTAGGTATGTTTTTGTTATCCCAACATTCACATAAATAATCGAAAACTTTTTTTACGCGCTCAGGGGATACTATGAAATTCGTTTTATATACTTCATGTGGATATGGGAGAACAGTACCATCAGTATCAGCAAAAAATGGATATACACCAGATTCCCAAGCAAACAGATAATCATTGCTAAATTTATTATGAATAACGCCTAGCTCTAAAATCTGGATTCTTTGTTGGTTAAATAAAGCCTGTAAAATAGTGCTGTCTGACACGTAAAATCCCCCTATTTTTGAATAGAATAATTACGATTCTTATTATGGTAGTTTTTTTTCACATTCAGCGAAAAAGACGATATTTGAAGCAGTTAGATGTAAGGCATAAGCAACCAAATCATCTTCAACTGTGACGACATTTGTACCTTGTCCATGACCAGCATTGCTATTTCTGATAGTAGGTAAGCCACTTTCTAACAAATTAGCTAGGCCATTCAACTGGGCCTGCATATATGATGGGACTAAATTATTACTAAGGCAGGTATTAATAAGTTTTTTAGCTGGATCTTTAGGGCTATAACTCCAACCTTGGTTATGACATATGGCCTTCATGCAACTTTCAAATGCTTTATTACAATCGGCTATGCACTCTTTATATCTTTTATGGCGATAATGCTCATGGGCCAATAAAAATTCATTTTGAGCACCATCAAAATGAGAACTACCTTGTAGTAACGCTAAGGCGGGTTTTATCACAGTACTGTGAATTATCTCTGAGTCTATGCGAATAATTTCACCAGATGTATACTCATACCCAACACCAGCAGCTTTGAAACGATGGTTTAGTTCATTGATTGCTTCATCTGCCGTTTGTTTAGTCTTCAGGTGGTTAGTAAATTCATTTTGGCGTAGGCGAACAAAGTTATCAATGACTTTGAATGTTAGTTCAATAACATCTAGTAACTTATCTATTTTTCGCTCAGTCAAGAAATAATCATATACGTTACTAAAATCGTTCTTCTGATTACTACCTAATGTAAATACCCCATATTCTTTACATAAAGTATTATGTATATGTTCATATAGCATCATAGCTGATGATAATCGCCCGTACTCTTCTTTTAACCCTATTGTATCTATAACTATCTGTACAATTTGTACCTTCAATGGCTCAGGCAGAACATCATATTTATATACATCAGGAAGTTCGCCATTAAGTCTTTTTTTTCTAGTGGAAAATAATTCAAATATACCCATACTTGCTTATGACCCCGAATTTTAATCATTACTAATTAGTCTGTTACAAGTCTTTATGATGCAAAATAACGTTAATATTCTTAGCTTGTACCTTATTTTTTTAGTTAAACAATCTTTTTTCCGACTCGGCCGAGCGCAGAATGTTTAACTATTAAAGAATAGTAATATATATTGATCAAATATAAACCCTAGTAAAAATACCAGAAAATCAGTTAGTAAGACCTATTTCTTTAATTAATCATCATCTGGCGGATAGTTTTTCAATGCTGCATTAATCATGCAACACGCAATTAAAGAGATCATGAAGACAATGCTGATATAGGGGGTATAATCATCGCTCGCTACGAGCAGAAGCATACTGATAATTAAAGATATTTGAGCAATCCAAAACCTTCTTAATAGCTTATGCCTTGCTATCTTTCTGAGTATTCTTTCTGTTTGTGCTCTATTGTAATCCTCTTCACAATGACGGCAATATTGCCGTCCTGAAGTAAGGTAGCGTACTTCGCAACTGGGACAGATGTCAGGATGTTCATGATAATCACGCCCAGCAATTCTATTGTTATCCCCATTGACGTTAATAGACATAGCGTCTCCCTAAAGTCTACTTCTTCCGTTCGTTATAGTTTCTTCCGGCTACTCGATTACTGTTACCAGAGACATTAATTCCTGAGCTTTTATTTTCATTGGATTCAGGTTTGTAGTCGTCAGTGGTTTTTCCAGGCATATCAACACTCATCAGGATTTTCATTACTTCCATTTTAGTTTCCAGTGAGCCAGCTCTGAAGCGCTGCATTAACTCCCATTCATCTTTACTCAGGCGATAGGTTGCAGGGGTATTCATGGTAAATGGTTCTTCATCATAGCTTTCATCGCCATCAATAGACGCTATTGCTTGAGCAATGTAAGCATCCGGCTTAAATATGCCCAGCCTTTTAGCTTCAGCGCGGGTCATTCGCTTACCGGTGAGGACATATTGAACATCTACCCCTACAAATGATAGTGCAGATAACTGCACTGCGCTTGGGGAGGTGGCACCTTTTTCCCACTCAATGACTGTACGTTTTGACGCGTTGGCGACTTCAGCTAGCTGAGGTTGGGTCAATCCCAATCTCTCTCTCTCTTCTTTTAATCGAATATTTATCATGCTGTTTTCTGCACTTTTGATTTGACAAGTGCAGAAATCTGCACCAATATAATAACTAATTTCTTATAAAGTTCTTTTTAACACAAGAGAGGAAAACATGACACCAGAACAAGTGAAATTAGCTTTTCAAAAACGTGGGGAAACATTTACCGCCTGGGCTAAAGCTAACGGTTACCAACCTATTGAGGTTTATCGGGTTTTAAACGGCTTTGCAAAATGTAAGTACGGTAAAGCGCATGAAATAGCGGTTAAGTTAGGTCTGAAACCGGCAGCGTAAGGGGTTGTAGTATGAAAGAAGCTAAAAGCAGTGCCGAAAAGGTTCTTGACGTACTGAACGTCCTACTTAAAAACTTCGCTATTGGTTTCACTAACGGTGAGCTGGCGAGGGCTACGGGGCTATCAGCACCGAATATTACCCGATATGTGGCTATTTTAGAGTCTGCCGGATTTGCTGAACGCATTCCCGAAACGGATCGTATTCGACCCAGTCATAGCTTGGCAAAACATGCTGTAGCCATCCTAACCAGTATGGATGAAGCCAAACAACGCCTGGATTCATCCATTTTACGCATCACTAAAGGATAACTATTATGGCTCGTAAATCTTCTAACGCTGAACAGATAATTAGCGAAACGCCCGATATCAACCAGGAGACGCTGGAAGCAACCAATGCGTTATCCATTCTTCAGACAAATTACACTGATGATCGCGATTTAGTGAATCAGCTTTTAGGTCAAGCTCAGATGGCTGATGCTTTTGCTAAATTTTCGAAGACCGTCTTCATTTCCAAATTGGCATTTGTAAAAGAAAATAAGCTATATCAATCAATTGCAGGAAAGCGCACTGAAGACGGTCTTCAGTATAAAGGAACATGGGAAGAGTTTTGTAATTTACTGGGTTGGGTTCCTCAACATGCAAACGAAGCTATCAGTAATGTAAATACTTTTGGAGAAGAAGCGCTGGACTCAATGTCCCGAATGGGTATTGGTTATCGTGAACTACGCCAGTTCCGTAAGTTACCGGAAGACCAAAAG
The DNA here is from genome assembly GCF_013394855.1 of Limnobaculum xujianqingii. Classification (NCBI taxonomy): domain Bacteria; kingdom Pseudomonadati; phylum Pseudomonadota; class Gammaproteobacteria; order Enterobacterales; family Budviciaceae; genus Limnobaculum; species Limnobaculum xujianqingii. Next base: position 2,808,468 of record NZ_JABMLK010000001.1, read on the forward strand.
ACTGCCCTGATTGAAGTCGCTAAAGAAGGTGATAAAGACACCCTGCTGGAATTAGCTGAAGATCTAATCGCCAAACACAGCAAGGAAAAAGAGGAGCTTCAACAACAAGTTAAAGCGACTAAGGAGGAGCTGGAGTCAAACCGAACTTTAACCGCTGATAAAGAAGCCCGTTATGAAAAGCTATTTTACGATAAGGCTAAGTTAGAGGAGAAGTTACAGAAGCGCGTAAAAACGGAACTACCTAAAGATAGTGGTGAGGCATTACGAAAGGAAGCAATTACGGCTACGGTGAGCGCTGAAATGCAAATCATTGGCCCATTACATCAAATTTTTTCGGCATTGGTCGAACATAGCGAACAACACAATATCTCTCATAACGAAGTGATGACAGGATTGCTTTGCCAAATTGAACGTGCCCTTGCTCAGCTTCGTGAGACATTCTCTCTGGAGATTGCGCCAGGTGGAGAGACAGCTCCTGCCTGGTTAACTGAGTCCATTCCTGATGTTGAACGGCCCGACATGGATGAAGGAGCAATAATATGAGTGCGGCCATGACCGAACAATTAGTTGCTGTCGCCCATGCCGTACGCAAAGCCGGACATGGTGAACGGGGACAGATTTACGATAAAGCATGTGTTGAGTTAGGGATATCCCGCGCGACATTGCTACGTAAGATTAAGGGAGTTGCCGTAATGGATAAACGTAAACGCCGTACTGACGCAGGAAAAACAGCCTTAACACGCGATGAAGCGGCTGTAATATCTGCCACATTGATGGAAGCAACACGTAAGAATGGTAAACGTCTCTATAGCATTGCTGATGCTGTAGAGACGCTTCGCGCTAACAATATGATCAACGCGGGACGAGTTAATGAAGAAAGTGGCGAATGGTCGCCATTATCTGAGTCGGCCATCATCCGGGCGCTACGCGGTTATGGTCTACATCCAGATCAACTTAGCCAACCAGCTCCCGTTACTGAGCTTGCCAGCCTACACCCTAACCATGTTTGGGAAATAGATGCATCACTTTGCACTTTGTATTACCTCAGCAACGGTCAGCGAGGCTTGCAAGTGATGGATAGTACAAAATTTTATAAGAACAAACCGAAGAATCTACAGCGTGTTTCCAGTGATCGGGTGTGGAGCTATGAAATCACTGACCATGCCAGCGGTTGGATCTATGTGGAATATGTAATGGGGGCTGAAAGCGGAGAAAATCTTTGTTCAGTTTTAATTAATGCCATACAGGAACGCGGCGGAGCCGATGTATTTCATGGTGTCCCCAAAATGCTGTATCTCGATCCCGGTTCTGCCAATACTGCGACTATGACCAAGAATTTATGTCGTTCTTTGGGGATTTCCGTCGAAGCTCATAAGGCTCATAACGCACGAGCTACCGGACAGGTAGAAAAGGCACGGGATATTATTGAGCGTAAATTTGAACCTGGTTTGAAATTCCAGCCTGTACACAACCTGGAAGAACTGAACGAGAAAGCGCGTCTGTGGAGACAGCATTTTAACGCAACGGCCATTCATAGCCGCCATCGTAAAACCCGTAGTGAAGTATGGATGAGTATTACCGCAGAGCAATTAATTAAAGCTCCATCCATCGAAGTTTGTCGTGATTTAGCGATATCCGATCCAGAGAGCCGAAAGGTAACGCCTAAGTTAAGAGTACCATTCCGAGGGGTGGAATATGACGTATCCACGGTTCCTAAAGTGATGGTCGGTGAAAAACTGATGATTACCCGCAATCCATGGCGCTCTGATGCAGCCCAGGTAGTTTTAGTCGATGAAAATGGTCATGAATACTTTTACCAGGTCAGTGAGGTCAGTAAGAACGAATTGGGCTTTGCCGAAAGTGCCGCGATAATCGGTCAGAACTATAAGCGTCAGGCAGACACGCCAGCACAAATAGCGGTTAAAGAAATTGAGCAGTTGGTGACGGGTACCGATAACGAAGTTGATGCTACCGCAGCCCGAAAGGCTAAATCATTACCATTTGGGGGGCAGTTAGATCCCTATAAGCATATTACTGAGTATGAGTTACCGTCATTTATGCCCCGCCGTGGTCAGGCATCAACGGTACGTTCTCCCCGTGTTGAATTGCACCTGTTAACACACGTGGAAGCGGCAAAAATACTGAAGTCCAACCTGCAAAACCACGGACTGGACTGGAAGCCTGACTATTTCCAGCACATTACCCAGCAATGGCCGGATGGTGTACCGGTGGAAGAGCTTCAGGCATTCGGCGATAAACTTTCTGGTAAATCAACCCCAGCTCTCCGGCTGGTTAATCAGCAGTAAGGAGCGGATATGTTGGTACTTAAGCAGCAGTTACAACAACACGGTATCGCGCAAAGCACAATGGCTCAGGCCGTTAGTGTGTCGGCGGCGGCCATTGCTCAACTGCTAAACCACAATCAATGGCCAAAGCACCATCAGGAGGAGCTTAAGCAGCGAATTATCGATTTTTTAACAGGTAAAGCGATTGATACGAAAGACTCGTTTAAAGCGGTACAGGAAGTCGCCACTCCCTGTACCAGTACAGCATCCCAAACCAATAAGGACGACACTATGTTACTGGCAAAACAGGTATTAAATCCAGCCGCCAAGAAGCATTTCGGGTTATTTCGTGACCCGTTCGCTGATGACGTTATGCAAAACAGCCAGGATGTTTTTACTACCCCTGATATTCGCTATGTCCGTGAGGCTCTCTATCAGACTGCACGGCACGGTGGTTTCATTGCGGTCATTGGTGAGTCTGGCGCAGGTAAAACGACTTTACGCCGAGACCTGACTGACCGGATTAACCGGGAGAACGCGCCCATCATCATAATTGAGCCTTACATCATTGCTATGGAAGATAATGATGCCAAGGGTAAGACACTGAAGGCCAACAGTATTGCCGAAGCGATTATTCATACCATCGCCCCGCTGGAATCTGTTAAGCGCTCACAGGAAGCCCGTTTCCGTCAGTTGCACCGGTTACTTAAGGAGTCTGCCCGTGCGGGGTTCAATCATGTACTGGTGATTGAAGAGGCGCACTCACTACCCATACCAACCCTGAAGCACCTTAAGCGGTTCTTTGAACTGGAAGATGGGTTTAAAAAGCTGCTGTCGGTGGTACTGATTGGTCAGCCGGAATTAAAACTGAAGTTGTCAGAGCGTAATCAGGAGGTGCGTGAGGTTGTACAGCGCTGTGAAGTGGTTGAACTGCTGCCGCTGGATAGCCACCTGGAAGATTTTATGACCTTCAAATTCTCACGAGCCGGAAAGGAAGTCCAGGACGTTCTGGATAAAGGCGCGATTGACGCTATCAGAGCCCGATTAAGCAGTTCCACCCGCCGTGGCGATATCAGTCTGCTCTATCCGCTGGCCGTGGGTAACCTGGTGATTGCCGCCATGAACCTGGCCGCTGAATTCGGTATTCCGGCAGTCAATGCCGATGTGATTAAGGGGATATAGCCATGACATTCCATAAGCTGACCGGTAAAGATGTTATGCAATATCGCAAATTATCGCGTATTGACCATCTGGTTGTGTGGCTGGCCTCTGTCGGGTTAATCATCCTGGCTATATTGGGAATGATTGGAGGGCTGGCATGAGCGCAAACCATGCTTTACCTGATTTTGTGAAGCTGCCATACGTTATTCAGCATGACGGAATGGATTATCGTCTCTTCACATTTTCATTTACCTGTCCTGACGGGCGCATTTTTGGTTCTTACTTTTATGCTCTGGACCACCAGGACGCAAAACAGCTATGTGAGGCTATCAAAAAGACCATTCACCTTGATGGCCAGATTAAACTTTCCATTGATGTGGATGCTTCCACGCTTATTTTTGAGGAGAAGCCCCGTACTCACTAATGAATATATTGCCAGTATGATGAATTAACCGGGTAATGGCTGTAACACACTGAATTACTTAACTTAGCCGGAACCAAAATAATGTATTGATTTAATTTGCCGTTTACCCGGCAGGCATCGCACACCCAAAATCTGAAAATTGGAGATATTTAATAATGAAAAACAACGCATTAACCTTACCTGATGGCTACTGGCAGGATGCAAAAGGTTATTTGGTACCTGAATCACTGATTAAGCCTATCGATAAAGCCAGAGACAGTCTGGTTCGTGAAATTGTGACTAATGCCAAAGGTGTTAATAAAGCCCTGTCAGACTTTAAGGCGCAATCCTTCGGCGATATTCAGGCTTTTGTTGACCTGTCGATTGAAGAGTATGACACCAGACTGGGCGGCAAGAAAGGCAACTTGACCCTGTACTCTTTTGATGGTCGCTACAAGGTGCAACGTGCCATTCAGGAGCGCATTGCCTTTGATGAACGCCTTCAGGCGGCACGTTCTCTGATTGATGAATGTCTTCAGGAGTGGACAGCAGGTTCCGGGCCAGAAATCAAAATCATTGTTGAGAAGGCGTTTGCTGAAGATAAGGAAGGCAACATCAGCACCGGGCGTGTTCTTGGTCTGCGCCGTTATGACATTACTGACTCCCGTTGGTTACGGGCCATGGAAGCTATTGGTGAGTCGGTTCAGGTTGTTAACTCAACCAGTTATATCCGTGTCTACGAACGTGACAGCAACGGACAGTATCAACCAGTTTCTCTTGATGTGGCGGGGGTTTGAGATGGTTAATAAGACTGAGCTATACAGGAAGGCACTACAGCGCTATGGGGCTGATGCTCAACTTGCCAAACTGGCTGAAGAAGCCAGCGAACTGTCTGCGGCCGTTATCCGTAATTTGTTGTGCCGGGGCGACGAACGAGCCATGGCGGAGGAAATCGCCGATGTCGAGATCATGATCGAACAGCACCGGCAGAATGGAATGGGCCAACTGATTGATTTCTTCAAACAGCAAAAGCTCGAAAGGCTTAATCAGCTACTGAAGGATGGTGGCGTATGAACCGAAAAGAGCTAATCCGCATCATCCACGTGGCTAAACGTGACCTGTGCCTGGATAACGAAACGTACCGATCGCTTCTACTTTCTCATGGTGGAAAGGAATCTACCCTGGAAATGAGTGACGCGGCATTACACCGGGTATTTAGCGCCATGAAAAAGCTGGGTTTTAAGGTGAAAAGTAAACCTGTGCCAGATAAGCCCAAGAGTGCCATAGAGCGACAAATATCCATGATCCGTGGGTTGTGGCTTGAGTTAGCTGATATCGGTGAAGTCCGTGACCGTTCCGATCGGGCGATGAATGCTTTCGTCCATAAGTGTACCGATATTGGTCGGGTTGAATGGATTAGTAGCGCTCAGGCTTCAGCAGTCATTGAAAGGCTGAAGAAGTGGCGCAACCGGATAGCCTGAGGAGGCTTTTATGTCTGATGATTCCATTTTTCGAAGTAAGGGGCCGGAGTTGCTTATTAGCCTGGCCGACCTGATTAACCATATAGCTAAAGAAATGCTGAACCTTAGTGATACACAGGTGCAAGCTCTAAGCCAGGAAGTCGCATTACAGGTGGCACAAGCCTGGGGTGGTCAGTTGGTTTATATGCCTCAGGGAGCACAGCTTGAAACGGCTAAAACGCACCTGGAAATCTTTGAAGCGTTCAATGGTAAAAACCATGCTGATGTCGCCCGTAAGTTCGGTATCTCATTACAGAGCGTTTACCGCATCGTTAAGCGAGTACGCAAAGAGACCCTTACCAAGATGCAGGGTGATCTCTTTGTAGCCAATGATGGTCAGTTTGATGATGACGAAATGGATAACAAAGGGGAGGAATAGCATGGGTGCCTGGCTATTTTTAACCGGGTTTATTATGGGGTTCCTGCTCTGCCTGCATCTGGAACGACAGGCAGAGCGAGAGCATACCGAACAGTACAATAATGGCCAATATGATTGATACCAACAACTGAGGGTATATTGATGGGACGAATTAATAGTGTATTTAAGCTTCCTGTGGAGCTTAGGCAGAAATTGAATACTCAGCTTCGGGATAACAACTTTAGTGATTACGTATATCTGGAATCGTGGTTAAAAGACGAGGGCTTCTTTGTCTCCAAATCAGCGATATTTAGATATGCACAATCTAATAGACTGGAAATTCTTGGTCTGAACGAGGATGAAGGATATGAAAGTAGTTTGCCAGATATGCGTGCAAGATGTTTAGAATCTGCGATAGCAATCAATCATGATGGTGATATAGAATCAGTTTTAAAAGATGCAGATCGTTTTTTAAAATGGATATATTTGGGCTGATTTTTCCTTTCAATATGTGAAACGATTTTTCAGAAGTCGTTTCACCAGTTTCCCTAATTCGACACTTCATTCCATAATTATCACGCAGACCTTGTAGTATTTATCTCACTTCTAATCAGATAGCTGTTGTTTTCGGATTTGGTGCTTTTCAGGCTTATCACACTTATGACAACCACAAAAGCTATGCCTTAAGCAGCACACCTAAACACCCCCATAAAGCAAAAATAGAGGTTACCGCTGAACCAGCAAATCTGACGTTATTTAATCAGCCAACAAGCGCAGCTAAGACAGCTATTCAGGCTCCACCTGTCGCAGTAGAAGTCAGTGCCATTGTTTATAGTGATGATACAGATTTATCTATGGCAACCCTTAAGCAAGGAAGCGAAGAAATTAACTATCGCGTTGGTGAAATGCTTAAAGGTTACAGTGATGTATTTGTTGATTCTATTGATAAAGATAGCATCCACCTGCGTAATAAAGGCAACATGGAAACCGTAAAATTGAAACAGCCTGACTATATGAAAGGACACGCAGTCTAGTCAGGAAGTCCCCCTAACCCCGTTGGTATAATCAGGCAAAAATGTGGAGTTAATCTTCAAGGATGATATCTCTGTAAGGAAGCACGCTATATACAAGCAGGATGTATTAAATGGACAGGCTCACAATCAGGGATGACCTATACCTCTGACATAAAAATCGCAGGAAGCGCTAAGTTAAACAGCAAGGAGCATGTAAAGGAATATCGCACTATCAAGGATGATACAGTAGCAGCCCGTATGCCTCGATATGAAATCTGTTACTGATGTGCATAACATAATGGCCCTATCATTTATGACAGGGCCATTTTTTTATACTACTTGCAGTCTTTCACCAAATTACAGCGCAGCGATAGTTGCCTTCTGCTCCAGCAGCTTGGCTTTATCTTCAATAAAGGACGCTAAACGTTCACGCTCTTTAGCCACTACCGCTTCCGGAGCTCGAGAAACAAAGCCTTCGTTTTCCAGTTTGCTCTCAATTTTGCCAATTTCTTCTTCAATGCGCGTCACTTCTTTCGCCAGACGTTCCAATTCGGCAGCTTTATCTACCAGACCCGCCATTGGAATTAACAGCTCTGCACCTTCTACCAGCTTAGTCACAGAAACCGGACCTTTATCACCGGCTGGCAAAATAGTAATCGACGACAGACGCGCCAGGGTTTTAATAAAGTTCTCGTTTTCCATCACCCGGCTTTGTGCCATCGGATTAGCTTCACGCAGTAACACATCCAGCAGTTTACCCGGCGCAATGTTCATCTCAGCACGAATATTACGTACTGCAACGATCGCCGTTCTAATCCACTCCAGAGAATCTCGTGCTGCTTTATCATCCAGTGCCGCATCATATTCCGGCATTGGTTGCAGCATGATGGTATCTGCCGTGATGTTTTTCAGCAGCTTCACGCGCTGCCAGATAGTTTCAGTGATAAATGGAATGATTGGATGCGCTAAACGCAACAATGATTCCAGTACATGAACCAGCGTATGGCGAGTACCACGCAACTCCGTTTCAGAACCTGAATTCATCACCGGCTTCGCCAGTTCCAGATACCAGTCACAGAACTGGTTCCAGGTGAATTCATACAGAATGTTGGCAGCCATATCGAAACGATAGCTATCCAACGCCTCACGATAGGCTTTCACCGTCTGGTTAAACTCTGCCAAAATCCAGCGATCCGCCAACGAAAGCACCATCTCTCCGCCGTTTTGACCGCAATCCTGATCTTCAGTATTCATTAATACAAAGCGGCTGGCATTCCACAGCTTGTTACAGAAGTTACGATAGCCTTCCAGGCGTTTCATATCCCAGTTGATATCGCGACCGGTTGAGGCTAATGCCGTCAGGGTAAAGCGCAAGGCATCAGTACCATGAGCTTCAATACCGTTCGGGAATTGCTTCTCGGTACGCTTACGGATTTTCTCCGCCAGCTGCGGCTGCATCATGTTACCGGTACGTTTTTCTAACAGCCCTTCCAGAGAAATACCGTCAATCATATCCAGTGGGTCAATAACGTTACCCTTGGATTTGGACATTTTCTGCCCTTCGTCATCACGAATCAGACCAGTAACATAAACGTTTTTAAACGGTACCTGTGGCTTGCCGTTTTCATCTTTAATGAAGTGCATAGTCAGCATGATCATGCGGGCAATCCAGAAGAAAATGATATCGAAGCCACTTACCAGTACATTGGTTGGATGGAAAGTACGTAGATCTTCAGTATTTTCCGGCCAGCCTAATGTTGAGAAGGTCCATAAACCGGATGAGAACCAGGTATCCAGCACATCTTCGTCCTGGGTTAGTACCACATCGGCTGGAATGTTATTCTCTTTACGCACTTCTTCTTCGTTACGGGCAACGTATACGTTACCTTCCGCGTCGTACCATGCAGGAATACGATGTCCCCACCATAGCTGACGTGAAATACACCAGTCCTGAATATCACGCATCCAGGAGAAGTACATATTTTCATACTGTTTAGGTACGAACTGAATATCACCGTTTTCAACCGCTTCAATAGCAACTTTTGCCAGTGGAGCAGTACGTACATACCACTGATCGGTTAGCATTGGTTCAATAACCACACCACCACGGTCGCCATAAGGTACCGTTAAGTCATGTGGTTTAATCTCTTCCAGCAGGCCCAGGCCATCAAAGGCAGCAACTACGGCTTTACGCGCAGCAAAACGTTCTAATCCACGCAGCTCAGACGGCAGTTCATCAGAATAATCTTCACTTGGTTTACCATTGGTATCAAATATTTCTGCGCTATCGCGGATATCACCGTCGAAGGTCAGAATATTGATCATCGGTAGCCCGTGGCGACGTCCAACTTCATAGTCGTTAAAGTCATGGGCTGGGGTGATTTTCACACAGCCGGTACCTTTTTCCATATCCGCATGTTCATCACCCACGATCGGAATACGGCGGTTGACCAGCGGCAGTACCACAAACTTACCAATAAGATCTTTATAGCGAGGATCTTCCGGGTTAACGGCTACGCCGGTGTCGCCCAGTAACGTTTCAGGACGGGTGGTGGCAACCACCAGATAATCTTTACCATCAGCAGTTTTTACGCCATCCGCCAGCGGGTAACGCAGATGCCACATGGAACCTTTGGTTTCACGGTTTTCTACTTCCAGATCGGAAATTGCCGTACGCAGTTTTGGATCCCAGTTAACCAGGCGTTTGCCGCGATAAATCAGGTTTTCTTTATGCAGACGAACAAATACTTCTTTTACCGCATTGGACAAACTTTCATCCATGGTAAAACGTTCACGATCCCAGTCTACCGATGCGCCTAAGCGGCGCATTTGACCGGTGATGGTGCCACCTGACTCTGCTTTCCACTGCCAGATTTTGTCGATAAACGCTTCGCGACCGTAATCATGGCGAGTCTTGTTCTCTTCGGCGGCAATTTTGCGCTCCACTACCATCTGAGTAGCGATACCTGCGTGGTCAGTCCCTGCCTGCCAAAGGGTATTTTTTCCCTGCATGCGCTGATAGCGGATCATGGCATCCATGATGGTCTGCTGGAAGGCATGTCCCATATGCAGGCTACCGGTGACATTCGGTGGAGGAATGACGATGCAGTAGCTTTCTTTGCTGGTGTCGCCATTTGGCTTAAAGTAGCCACTCTCTTCCCAATGTTGATAAAGGGACTGTTCGATCTCTTGCGGGTTGTATGTTTTTTCCATGGTATTTTTATATCATTCAGATGGTTGGCGGCGTTGCCGTAGACAGATTAAAACCGACGCTGCGATAAACTTTATAACGTTCGCGCGCCAACTGTTTTAAATCGTCTTCATGTGGAACAAAGTCTATCACTTCATAGAATGCCGTAGCAAAATCCGGAAATTGACTCTGTAGATTAATCAGAAGATCCCGTGGTGCGTTGCTGCGTTTACCGGGCCAGCACAGCTCCACCGGAGCTCCATATTTAGGGCCTTCACCGGCCAGGTTATGAGGAACAAACTGGTCGGTATCCAACTTCCATAGTGCTTCATCCAACTGCTCTGCCTGTTGTTGGGTTTCGCAAGCTATGAGTACGCGTTTTCCCATGCGCCAACGCTCAGCCGCTACGCTACAGGCCAGCACCTCGCAGGCAGAAAGGCCCTGTGATGAGTTGCTGTGGTCGAGTAGATAAAATGATGCTGTTTTCATAGTTGGTGTTGGAGTTAGCTCTATTTATTGGGATTGCTGATAAATACATTTAAGTCAGCTACTGTGGATATTCCGGCCGTAAGAGCAATGTGTTTATCTCTGCTTTGTGCCTGGCCGGAAGACCGTCTGTACTTAATATCGGAGAGCGTCGGGCCTAGATTCCCTAGGGGCGCTCCGGCAGCTGAAGCTGCTACGACCCCAACGGCAATCTCTCCCTCCGATTAGCTTTCTTAATAACTAAAAAAGGAGCACGTATCCAGTCTGTTTACGATTATCGCTCTTTTATTACTTAATAACTCAAGGAGCACGCATAGCGTGCTCCTTTAATCACATCAATTGACAGGATAATACCATGTCATGCGGGTAACCGAAATAAACAGCACACTGCTTATATCAGTCCCTGTTACTCGTCGTAGCTTTGGCCTGAGCGGTTGAGCAGGAACTGGGTTAGTAGTGCTACCGGACGTCCTGTTGCGCCTTTGGCTTTACCAGAGCGCCATGCGGTACCGGCGATGTCCAGATGTGCCCAGCTGTATTTGCGGGTAAAGCGGGAGAGGAAGCAGCCCGCAGTAATCGCACCAGCAGGACGACCACCGATGTTGGCCATATCAGCAAAGTTAGATTCTAACTGTTCCTGATATTCATCTCCCAGCGGTAAGCGCCACGCGCGATCGCCTGCCTGTTCAGATGCACCAACCAGTTCAGTTGCCAGAGGATTATGATTCGACATCAGGCCGGTGATTTGATGGCCTAGCGCAATGACGCAGGCACCGGTCAGGGTAGCGATATCAATGACCACTTCTGGCTCAAAGCGTTCAACGTAGGTTAATACGTCACATAATACCAAGCGGCCTTCCGCATCGGTGTTCAGTACTTCTACTGTTTGCCCTGACATGGTGGTCAGCACATCGCCAGGACGATAGGCGCGGCCACCGGGCATGTTTTCACAGCCCGCCAGTACCCCAACGATATTGAGCGGTAGCTTCAGCTCTGCGGCTGCACGCATTACGCCATAGACTGATGCCGCGCCGCACATATCATATTTCATCTCATCCATGCCTTCGGCAGGTTTGATAGATATACCGCCCGAGTCAAAGGTCAGCCCTTTACCCACCAGAACGATAGGTTTGGCATCGGTCACCGGATTGCCTTTGTATTCAATCACTGACATCAGCGATTCATTCTGAGAACCATGACCTACCGCCAGGTAAGCATCCATTCCCAGCTCTTTCATCTGCTGTTCACCAATCACTTTGGTAACGATGTTTTCGCTGAAAGCATCAGCCAGTTGACGAGCCTGAGAAGCCAGATAAGCGGCGTTACAGATATTTGGCGGCATATTGCCCAAATCTTTCGCCGCTTTAATACCGGCAGAAATCGCCAGACCATGTTGAATAGCTTTTTCACCACAGGTCAGTTCGCGGCGGGTTGGTACGCTGAGTACCATTTTACGCAATGGGCGACGAGGCTCAACTTTGTTGCTTTTCAACTGGTCGAAAATATACAACGCTTCTTTAGTGGTCTCGACCGCCTGACGGACATTCCAGTAAGTATTGCGCCCTTTTACGTGCAGCTCAGTCAGGAAGCACACCGCTTCCATTGAACCGGTATCGTTCAGGGTATTGATGGTTTTCTGCACTACTTGTTTGTACTGGCGCTCATCAAGTTCGCGTTCTTTACCACAACCGATTAATAAAATTCTTTCTGAAAGTATGTTTGGTACATGGTGTAACAATAAAGTTTGACCAACCTTACCTTCCAGTTCACCACGGCGGAGTAACGCACTGATATAGCCATCGCTGATCTTATCCAACTGCTCGGCTATGGGTGACAGACGACGAGGTTCAAAAACACCGACGACGATACAGGCGCTACGTTGTTTTTCCGGGCTACCACTTTTTACACTGAACTCCATGCACTCTCCTGAATCTTAAAGAGACAAGGCAGGTGAGTTATGGATAGAATAGACACATCCGTAACGCCCCTGCGGTTTTTATTAACGTGACACAAATAGTGTTAATATTTTATGCCCATTAATACTATTATTAGCAATATAGGCTGCCATTATGGTAGATGTTAGTAAAAATGGCGAATTAACGATGAAAGTATCGGCTTTCCTGTAAAAAAACAAGTTTTCACAGGCGTAATTAACTTGATAATCATTAGATATCTGATCCGGGAGACATTCAAGAGTCAAATCGCAATCCTGTTTATCCTACTTCTGATCTTTTTCTGTCAGAAGCTGGTACGGGTTTTGTCGATGGCTGTTGAGGGAGATATCCCGACGAACTTAATTTTTTCTTTGCTGGGCCTCGGTATTCCCGAGATGGCGCAACTCATTCTGCCTCTGAGCTTATTCTTAGGCATTTTGATGACCTTCAGTAAGCTGTACTCGGAGAGTGAAATCACCGTGATGCATGCCTGCGGCTTAAGCAAAAACGTATTATTGATTGCCGCACTGGCTCTCTCGATACTGACTGGCGCTGCTGCCGGGATAAACTCAGCCTGGCTAGGGCCATTGTCCGCAGTGAGTCAGGAACGAATTATTGCCGATGCCAAAGCCAACCCAAGTTTAGGCGCTCTGGTTGAAGGGCAATTTCAGCCATCTCAGGATGGCAACGCGGTGCTATTTGTTGGCAAAGTAGAAGGCAACGAATTTACTGATGTTTTTCTGGCGCAGTTACGCCCTTCAGGCAATCAGCGTCCTTCGGTTGTAGTGGCAGATAAAGGCCATATCGTTGAAGATCCAACCGGCAATCAGCGTATCTTTTTAGATACCGGCACCCGTTATGAAGGCACCGCCCTGTTGCGTGACTTTCGCATTACCGATTTCACCCACTATCAGGCAGTTATCGGACATCAGGAAGCCATGTTTGATGACAGTGACGTAGAGCAAGCCAGCATGTCCTCACTGATGGCCTCAGACAGCCATCAGGCTAAGGCCGAGTTGAACTGGCGTTTAACGCTGATTATCTCTGTGCCATTGATGGCTCTGCTGGTAGTACCGCTAAGTGAAGTGAATCCACGTCAGGGTCGCGTAGTCAGTATGCTACCGGCAATGCTGCTGTATTTAATCTACTTCCTGCTGCAAAGCTCATTAAAATCGAATGCCAGCCGTGGAAAAATCGATCCGATGATCTGGGTTTGGGTGGTTAATCTTGGCTATTTAGCCTTGGGTATTTTACTAAATCTGTGGGATAGCATACCTTCCCGCCGCCTGCGTGCCCGGCTGAGAGGAGCGGTTTAATTTATGTTCAGCGTTTTAGACCGTTATATCGGCCGCACCATTTTCAGTACCATCATGAGTACCCTGTTTCTGCTGGTCAGCCTGTCCGGAATCATCAAATTCGTGGATCAGCTGCGTAAAACTGGTAAAGGTGACTATGATGCTCTGGGTGCGGGCCTCTACACCCTGTTAAGCGTACCAAAAGATATCGAAACCTTTTTCCCGATGGCGGCACTACTGGGTGCACTATTAGGATTAGGGGCGCTGGCAACCCGCAGTGAACTGGTGGTGATGGAAGCCTCTGGCTTTACCCGGATGCAGATCGCAACCGCAGTAATGAAAACCGCTATTCCTCTGGTATTGCTTACCATGGCGATTGGCGAATGGGTTGCTCCAATAGGTGAACAAACCGCTCGTAATACCCGCGCTCAAATGATGTACGGTAGTTCACTGCTTTCTACTCGCGACGGAATATGGGCAAAAGATAAAAATGACTTTATCTATATCCAAAACGTAGTGAAAGAAGACGAACTCTCCGGTGTCAGCATTTATCATTTTGATAAACAACGTAAGCTGCTGTCGGTACGCTATGCCGGTACCGCCACTTACGATAAAAACAGCAATACCTGGCAGCTATTCCAGATAGATCAATCCGACCTCAGCCAGCCAAATAAAATTGTGGGTACTCAAACCCTCAGTGAAGAATGGCAAACCAACCTGACGCCGGACAAGCTGGGGGTAGTCGCCATGAACCCGGAATCCCTGTCCGCCAGCGGGCTGTATGAATACAGTAAATATCTGAAGCAAAGTGGACAAGAATCTGCACGCTATCAGCTGATTTTCTGGAACAAGGTGCTGTCACCCATATCGGTGGCAGTAATGATGCTGATGGCGCTGTCCTTTATTTTTGGTCCATTGCGCAGCGTGCCAATGGGTATTCGGGTGGTCACCGGTATCAGCTTTGGTTTCATCTTCTATGTGCTTGACCAAATTTTTGGTCCGCTCAGTCTGGTATATGGTGTACCGCCATTTATCGGCGCGTTATTACCAAGCCTGCTGTTTTTGGCTATCAGTATTTTCCTGCTTAAACAAAAACGCTAAGTGTCTTCAAATGGCGGTGATAACGAATATCACCGCCATTTTACTTTCCCTGCTAATTATTAAAGAAGATTAAAGAGCATTGAAACACTCTATGCTCACGAGTAACATGCCTCTATTAACGATTGATTAACTTACAGGGAAAGCACCTTTATCATCATGAAATTATCATTGTTGCCCAAATTGCTTTTGATTCTGGCCGTGCTATTCAGCGCACCGGGGTTTGCAATGGCTACAAATCATGATGCCTCCTGTGCCCCGGTATCCGTTACTCAGGAACACCATACCTCAATGTCACAGCATGATGCTCCGGTAGATCACTGCAATGATAATGCGCATTGTATGCTCTGTTTTTCTGTCGTTCCTTCTATGTCATTTTCTGTTTCTGCCTCAATAGGTCATGAGCCTTATCTGAACTCTGCTGTCAGTTGGCACTCCCGCTCACTTCAGCCAGAGCCCCATCCTCCCAGAAATCTCAACGTTTAAATTATCTCGTTTAAACCTGTTAAAGCGACTTATCGGGCTTTTGTCTGTATTTCTGCTTTAGCCTTCAGATTTCAATCGCATGATGCAGTTACAAGCGCATCATTGCTCTGTTCACCATCGACGATGAACAGTATGAGGATAACATTATGAACCGCAGACTATTTTTAACTAAACTTGCAGCGGCAGTAGGCACTATGGCCGCTGCTAAAGTGATGGCACAGCCTCACCATATGGAAAAGATGTCCTCCGGACATGGCATGGGAAACATGTCCCGTCACGATATGGGCAATATGCCAATGGGGGGAATGCATAACGGCAATTTACTGCCAGAATCCGCTTTGCCCAAAAACCTGCCGCTACCAGATTTAAAAAAGCTGCTTAATACCAACGATAAGCCTGGTTATTTCAGCGCATCCCTTACGGCTAAACCGGTTCGGGTACAGTTAACCCCACAGGTAGAAACCGAATTCTGGGCCTATAACGACCAGATCCCCGGCCCTGCCATCGAAGTGTTTGAAGGGGATACGGTAGAAATTCTGTTTAAAAATGAATTACCGCAGCCTACTACCGTACACTGGCACGGATTACCGGTTCCACCGGATCAGGATGGCAACCCGCAAGACGAAGTCGCTCCCGGTGCTTCTCGCGTGTATAAATTCACTCTGCCAGAAGGCTGTGCCGGTACCTATTGGTATCACCCTCATGGACATAACACCGTGGCTGAACAGGCATTTCGTGGTCTGGCCGGAGTATTTATCGTTAAGCCAAAACAGGATCAGCTATCGCATATTCCTGTACAGAACTGGCTAATCTCCGATTTAAAACTCAGTGAAGACGGTCAAATTGCACCAAACTCCATGATGGACTGGATGAACGGTCGGGAGGGGCAGTTTGTTCTGATCAACGGTGCATCACATCCGGAAATCACGCTGAATCAGGCAACCCGTGCCCGCCTGTGGAATGCCTGCTCGGGGCGCTACCTTAATCTGTCGCTGAACGATGCGGATATCTACCTGATTGGTACCGATGGTGGCCTGTTGGAACAGCCTTATAAGCTCACCACCCTGTTGCTAACACCGGGTGAACGAGCTGAAATTCTGGTGGTACCAAAAAAATCCGGCACCCAAAGCCTTCAGGCATTGGCTTACGATCGCGGCAAGATGGGTTGCACTACTGAAGAAGTCACCCGCTCACTGGCATCCATTAAGCTGAAAGAGAGCTCATTGCCTGAATTACCGCAAAAACTGGCCAGTCTGCCAAATATCGGCAAAGCCAGCGCGGTAAAAACGCTGGAATACACCGAAACCATGGATATGGGCAAAGGCATGTCCGGGATGAACTTCCTGATTAACGGTAAAAAACACGATCCAAAACGTATCGATCTCACCAGTAAAGTGGGTGAAGTCGAAGAATGGGAAATCTTCAATAACTCCCATATGGACCATAACTTCCATCTGCACGGCACGCAATTTACCGTGGTCAGCTACCAGCTCAACGGCCAGTCGCGCCTGCCGGAATATATCGGCCATAAAGACACCATTAATCTGAAACCTAATGAGCGAGTACGCATTAAGCTGGTTCAGCAGCATAAAGGCTTACGTATGTATCACTGTCATATTCTGGAGCATGAAACCCTGGGTATGATGGGACAGTTGAATGTGATTTAATCACCGACTGGCAAAATATTAGTGACAGAAAAGTCCGGCCGAACAATCGGCCGGATAATCATAATCAGATTTGATAACGTTAAACAATCGATATATCCCAGCGAGTTTCAATGACTAATGGCCTATCCACCGTCACTATCGTCGGAGCAGTATTCACGCTATTTGGTGGTCCGGACAGTGGCTCAACACAGGCAGCATCTGGCTGTTTATTGAATACCACCATCGATGGCGCCGCTGATGACATGTTTAACTGAAGCTTACCCGGCCACAGTAACGTGGCAGACATGCCATTATTGAAGCCGAAACAGTCGTCCCACGGGCCCGGCTGTGGTTCGATTCGTTTGCCAGTGGGCAGTTCGTTATCACCAGGCTCTTCTTGCCAGTCTGCATTAAAGCTAACCTGTAGCTCATCATCCTCATGACCAGGCTGAGCCTGCGTTACATATTCAGTGTCACTAGTCCACTTGGCAAACCACGGGTGCCAACCAGCCGCCGCAGGGAACGATTCATTCTCTGTTTTAACCATCAGGCTGACCAACAGTGCATCTTCCTGTAGTTCAAAACGTTGAATCACCTCGCCACGCCAAGGCCAGGGATGCTCTAATTTAAAGCTAAACGTGGCTGAATCCGCAGAGGTTTCTATAATTTGCCAGGGAGCAAAACAGGCCATACCGTGCAGAGCATGGGGGTTTTTGTTCATGGGCAATGAATAACGCTGCCCCTCAAACTCCAGTTGTGCATTTCCCATTCGCCCCACCCATGGAATCATGGGGAAACAGCCATATTGAAAAGCACGTCGCTGTGGATTCCACTGGCGCAATAACTCATAACCAAATGCATTAAGTGAAGTTAAACGACAGCCATCTTCAGGATATATCACCGCCTTAATAGCGCCTTTACTGAGTACCACTTTTGGCCCACGTGGGCCAGCCCATGGGGCATCAAATGCTTGTCTGACTGCCATATAGGGGTTGTTATCTAAAACCATAGTCATCTTTATTCATCCTCTGTTCGCAATATTTTTAATCATTATTTAGTTTGAGGGTCGCCGTAGTTCACGCGAATTAACTGCACGCAAACTAAAGAGATAACGGATATTCCGGCAAAATAGGCGGCAACATACCAGGGTTTACCATCACCTAACGCCAGCAACGATGAAGCAATTAACGGCGTCATCCCACCGAGAATGGCGGAAAACTGATAGGCAAACGACAAACCGGTATAACGCACTTTGGTACCAAACATACGGACAAACATGGTCGGCTGAACGGCAAACATCATGGTTGGGCCAAAGTTATAGCCAACAATCATGGCAAACCAGATAACCAGCGGCTGCTGGGTTTCCAGCAACAAGAAGAATGGGAAGGCGAACAGCATACAAAAAGCTGCACCGGCCATATACAACGGCCGCTGCCCTACCCGGTCGGAAATCCAGCCAATTAGCGGACAGCTAATTAAACCAATCGCCGAGGCGATCAACATCCCCGTAAGAGGAATTTGTCTGTCCATTGCCAACTGAGTTGATAAATAAGCAATACCAAACGCATTGATAATATTAGAAGAGACGGTTTCTGCTAAACGCGCCCCCAGCGCCAAAAAGATATTGCGAGGATGACGGCGAAACAGCTCAATAATCGGTAATGACTCTTTTTTCTTCCACTGCTGTCCGTTGTCATCTCGCTGAGCCATCGGTACCGTCAGAATTGCCTGTTTCTCCGCGATCACTTCCCGTTTAGCATGTTTGAAGTCACCCGTTTCTTCCGTGTGAATGCGGATATACATACCAACAATCAGCATCACCGCCGATAGCAGGAAAGGAATACGCCATCCCCAGGACATAAACTGCTCCTGAGTCAGCAAACCATTACATAAAGCAAACACCCCGGTTGCCAGCATAATTCCGGCAGACGCCGCCGTTTGGGGCAACGACCCCAGAAAACCGCGCTTACTCTGAGGGGCCGATTCGATGGTCATCAGCGCAGCTCCGCCATACTCACCGCCTAAACCAAAGCCTTGAACCAGCCGCAGAACCACTAATAGTGCAGGAGCCCAAACCCCGGCATTGGCGTAAGTGGGTAATAATCCGATTAAGAAAGTAGATATACCTACGATCACCAGCGTCCAGATCAGGGTAACTTTTCGGCCAATCTTGTCGCCATAATGCCCAAAAACAATACCCCCCAATGGACGGGCCAAAAAACCTACGCCAAAGGTAGCAAACGCGGCGATGGTACCAACCACTGGATCTTCCTGTGGAAAGAATAGTGGGCCAAATACCAGCCCTGCTGCCGTACCAAAAATGAAAAAGTCATACCACTCCAGCAGAGCACCCGCGAAGCTGGCGGCAACCACCTTACGCATGGCGGCATCAGGTAATCCATCGTTGGCAATATGATTTTTATCCATATCCATACTCTGTTCCTCCGTGCTACCAGCCTGAGTCGATAAATACGCTATGACCAATAACAACGATATTGCTGAGGATTAGCAGCAGTCACCGGCAGAACAAGCATTCTGCCGGTGCATGGTGTTAACGACTCTGCTTGTTAGATTCAATCAATGCCAAAACTTCTTCGTCTTCCGCATCAACGTTGGCACCAATCGGTTCCCAACGAATGCACAGACAGGTAGCAAAACCGATGAACGGTACAATCGCCAGCCAGAAAAATGCCTGAGTGTTCAACGCGCCCCACAACATTGGCCAGAAGATTAATCCGGCAATCGCCCCGGTACGCATAATTGCCCGGGCAAAACCCACACCCGCAGGACGAATACTTGGAGGGTAAGACAGCGTTGCAATAGTCATTCCCAGACCACCAGGTCCCGCAGAATGGAAGAAGATGATTGAACCCAGTAATGCCAGTGACAGCCACGGATTAGTGGTAGCCAGTAAGCCCAATGCAATTAGCGCGATAGTGACCATGGCAAAACCAAACATCGACTGGCGGCGTGCGCCAAACTTACTGACAATCAGTGAACCAATCGCACCGCCGGTTACGCCACATAAAGCATTCACCACCGCAGAACCGGTTAATGCTCCAGTAAGCCCACCGCTCAATATTCCCGCCAGCGTCAACGGCAAGTAGACCCCCACCGCGTTGTACTGCCATGCCTGCATGGTGGCAACAATACAACCCAGAATGGTACGGCGACGATATTTCTGGTTAAACAAAATACTGTACGCCCCTTCAATTTTGACTTTTTGTTCACCTTCTGGCTGCTGTTGGATTTGTTCGCCCACAGAGGCATCAATGCCATAACGCTGCTTTAACATCTTACATGACAACGCATATTTACCCACCCTGGCTGCCCACATGGCAGACTCACCAATAAATACATAGCGTAAAATCATGACCAGTACGGCGAAGCCTGCACCAATAAAGATGCCGTAACGCCATAACTGACCATCCGCTACTTCAGACAGATGTAACGGAATCAATACCAGATACACAATGGTAGTGGATACATACCACCCCATTTGCCACAAGTTGACCGAAGAACCCGACTTTTTCGACGACGTTCCGCGCAATTCAGCCACTGCACTGGTTGCCAACGGGAAGTCGATACCCAGGCCGAATCCCATAATCACCCGCGATACCAGAACCCACCAGATATTAGGTGCAAAAGCCACCGCCGCTGCCCCAATGGTGCATAGCCCCATGCCAATCAAAAAGGCTTTACGTTGACCAAAGGTGTTAATCACCCGGTTTGCCAACAGACCACCAATAAGCGCCGCTACCAACACTGAGGCGTTAACGGTCGCCGCCAGCCCTGGGGAAATACCAAACTCTGCTGCAATAAACTTGTTACCAAAACCTACCATCGCTGCCTGATAGGCATCGATTAAAATTCCACCCAGCGCAATCAGAACAATGCCAATATTCGAGCGCAGTGCCGCATGATTATTGACAATATCAATGACATCCTGAGGGCGACTTATCCGATATGTCGTTCGGGCTGAAGTCTGTGTCATGTTTGTATCCTTACTATTCCAGTAATAGATTAATTTTTGTTTTCAGCTGAAAAGCCGGTAAGCCGGGCAGATAGGTTCTGTTTAATTCTTTGGTTATATTCAGAACTCAGCCACCCGGAGATAAACAAACAACAAGGTTATAAGTAGCCAGACAACAGCCGGTTATTGTTCAAACTTAATCAGTACTTTGATTGAGGTTGGTTGCTTAGCACGGGCAAATGCTTCCGATGCCTGACTGACCGGGAAAACATCCGTTACCAGATCGGTGGTATCGAACAGGCCATCCGCCAGCCAGCCAATAACCACGTCAAAATCTTCCGGCACATACATACCTGAGCTAATTAAATCCCGTTCGAAGCGCTGCATGCTTGGTAATGGAATTTCACGCGGACCGCTCGGTACGCCCATACAAACCACGGTTCCTCCCGCCATGACTTTGGTACAGGCATCCGTTATCGTGGCCTGCGAGGCAACAACATCAATCACGCCAGTAAAGCGTTCATCATCCGCCAGCTCTCCCGGAGCCAGCGCCCGGTATGCACCATATTTAATGGCCAGTTCGCGTTTTTTGCTGTCCGGCTCCACCACCGTGATTTTTTCTGCACCCATAATGCGCAGTGCCTGAATCACTGACAGACCAATGGTACCGGCACCGATAACCAGCACGATTTCACGCGACTCTTTAGGCATACGGTTAACGCAGTGGCGGGCACAAGCCGCAGGCTCGGCAAACGCCAGTACGTTCATCGGTAATGATTTTGGTGCGATATGCAGGTTTCTGGCGGGGACTACATGGGAAGATCGGGCAAAACCCGGCGCCCGGAATCCGGCAACCTGAGGCGGTTCACACAGATTAAAGCGCCCGGCTTTACAGGCCCTGCACTCCATACAGGCCATAATCGGGTCAACCACCACATGATCCCCAACGCTGACATTAGTGACGCCAGAGCCAATTTCTTTAACTACGGCGGCAATTTCATGTCCCGGAACAATGGGCGGTTTAGCGAACGGATGACCATCAGCCAAAACATGGAGATCGGAACCACAAATCCCCAGATAAACGGGTGCAATACGCACTTCGTGGGCCGCCAGAGGCTTCACCGGCAGATCGTGATATTCAGTGGTCACTTCCCCTACCGCTGAGAATAAGACATTTGTGACTTTGCTCATCATAAAGATCCTTACCAATCATAAAGAAGCTGTTATTCAGGCCATCGGGTGATGGTTACCCGATGGTCATCAGAAAAGTGAAACTATGCGGTCGGTCAAAACTCCGCCGCTTTACCGCTACTGCCAAACAGGCGAATCTTTTCTCTTACTCGCTGTTGCATAAACTCAGAACCGCGCCCCAAAGAGATAGCCAGGGTGTACTCATCAGGATCTTTAGCTAACACATCCAGCACGCCTTCAGTAAATGCCTGACGCAGTTCGGTATCCACATTCACTTTGGCTACGCCCAGTGAAATTGCCCGGCGAATTTGCTCATCGGGAACACCAGAACCGCCGTGCAGCACAATTGGTTTTTTCACCGTATCGCGAATCTCACTTAAACGCTGAAAAGCCAGCTTGGGTTCCTGCTTATACATGCCATGAGCAGTACCAATCGACACTGCCAGATAGTCCACGGCTGTTTGTTCGGCAAACGCTAACGCCTCTTCACAACTGGTAATAAAGGCATCTTTCTCATCAACGGAAATATCATCTTCCGTTCCTCCGATTTTACCGATTTCTCCTTCAGAACCTATATCTAAAGCGTGTGCAACCTGCGCAACTGCATGAGTAATTCTCACATTCTCTTCAAAGCTCAGGTGCGAGCCATCAAACATCACCGAATGGAACCCGGCCCGTACTGCCTGCATGGTTTGTTCAAAGCTACGGCTGTGGTCCAGATGAATACATACCGGCACTGAACACTCCGCCATAAACGCATCCACCATCTCTTTCATTGGTTGTAAACCCAGAGTATTAATTACCCGCTGACCAATCTGGATCATCACCGGTGACTGTTCCTGTTCGGCTGCCAGCAAAATAGCGCGAATAGTTTCAGCGTTATGTGCACTAAAGGCACCAATGGCGTAGCCCCCTTTCCAGGCCTGCTGAATCATTTGTTTACCCGATAAATACGGCATTATTTTCTTCTCCCTTAATTTCTGTTTACGATTAGGTTATGGGGTTTGGGTTATGCTTCACTACGGCCGGAAATTTTTCGCACATGGGCCAGAATTGCGGTCCAGTCTTGTCTGCCTCGCCCCGCAGCTCTGGCCTGGCTGTATACTTCGCGCGCCGCCGCGCCAAGCGGCATAGGCACATGCAGTTGATTGGCTACGTCCAGCGCTATGCCTAAATCTTTGTGGGCAAGATCGATCATAAAGGCCGGGCTGAGGTCACCTTTCAGCACTTTATTAGGCCAGCTGGTCGTAAAATGCCCTTTTCCCACTGGCGTGTTGGACATCACCTGAATAGCAACATCTAAAGGCAAGCCAAGGGCCTCACACATCACAGCTGCTTCCGCTGACAGGGCATTCAAGGCAATACTCATATAGTTATTAATCAGTTTGACCCGAATCCCCATACCCGGGCCGGAACAATTCACCAGCTCGGAGCCCATACACATCAGAACAGATCTGGCTTTTTCCACCTGCGCCTCCGTTCCACCCGCCAGAATCAACAGCGTTCCGGCAATGGCATGGTCAGAGGTGCGTCCTACTGGCGCATCCATATAGCTGAAACCCTGTTGTGACATTTTTTGACACAAACGATCGCTGTGTAATGGATGGATGGTGGACATATCAATCACCAGTGCCTGTTTTGACAGCGATTCATTTACCCCGCCATCACCAAACAGTACCTGCTCAACCAAATCGCCGTTGGGCAGCATAGTAATGACAAACTCGGCACCTGAAGCCGCAGCTGATGGGCTATCCGCACTTCTGGCCCCTAAGCCCGTTAACACTTCAACCGCCTGACGATTAACGTCGTATACACAGAGCTGATGCCCTTTTTTAATCAGGTTAGCGGCCATCGGAGCGCCCATCTGTCCCAATCCAATAAATGCTACGAATGCCATCCCCTACCTCCTGATCATTATTGATAGAAATTGTTCGTTTTTGTCATTTTTGAAATTGAATTTGATGTTATTTGTAATTTTAAGTAATTAAAGTGACGCAAATCACTCTTTCAGCATTTATTTGAATTAAAATGGACAGCAATACGACAATATCTGACAATAATGAAAAAGGAGCCTGACAATGATAAAGATCGCCTGTATTGGTATTGCGGTTCAGGACCGCCTGTATTACGTGGAAAAGCTGCCTCAGGGCGGCGGAAAATATGTTGCACAGGACTACAAAGAAATTGGAGGTGGACCCGCAGCAACCGCAGCGGTTGCCATTGCCCGACTGGGGGCTCAGGTCGATTTCATCGGCAGGTTAGGTGATGATGCAACAGGAAAAACCTTGCTATCAGAGCTGGAATCATCCGGTGTAAATACCTCGCTGACCAAAATCTTCAGTCAGGCTCGCTCATCTCAGTCGGCGGTATTGGTAGATCAACAGGGTGAACGCATTATTATTAATCACCCAAGTCCTGACCTTTCTTATGACCCGGACTGGATGAAACAGATTGATTTCAGTCAATACGATTTGGTACTGGCGGATGTTCGCTGGCATCAGGGGGCTGAATATGCCTTCACTCAGGCCAGAGCAGCCGGGGTTCCTACCTTGCTGGATGCGGATATTACCCCACAAGACATCCTGCCATTAATCCAGTTGGCGGATCATGCTGCCTTTTCTGAACCAGGATTAATCAAAGCTACCGGTGAAAACGATGTGACAAAAGCGCTCACTCTGGCAGACCACATGACACCGGGAACCGTATATGTCACCAGGGGAAAATCCGGCTGCTTTTGGCTGGAGCAGCAAGAGCTACAACATCAGTCTGGTTTTAGCGTGAATGTGGTAGACACGACCGGAGCCGGGGATGTATTCCACGGCGCGCTAGCTTTCGCACTGGCAGAAAAACAGCCGTTGGCGCAGGCAGTACGTTTTGCCAATGCGGTTGCCGCCTTAAAATGTACCCAGCCGGGAGGACGAGCCGGCATTCCGGATCGCCATCAAACTGACGCCTTTTTGTCACTTTGTGTATAGAATAGTCACCATTAAAGCGAAGCGATGTCAATTTATGGGAGACAGAGGATGGAATTGACGGAACTAACGGGTAATCCGAGGCACGATCATCTGATTACGCTGATAGCCGAACACGGTTATATGAATATTGAAGATCTGGCGCAGATTTTAGATGTATCTACCCAGACGGTACGGCGGGATATCCGTAAGTTAAGCGAGTTAGGGCTGATTTCCCGACATCATGGCGGGGCTGGCCGACCTTCCAGCGTGATGAACACCGCTTTTGAACAGCGTGAAATTTCCTATACCAATGAGAAAATTGCCATTGCCCGCAACATTGCTGAGTACATCCCTGATGGCTGTACTCTGTTTATGACCATTGGTACCACGGTGGAACACGTCGCCAGAGCATTAGAAGTACGTAAAAATTTACGGGTTATCACTAACAGCCTGCGCGCCGCCCATATTTTGTATAAGCATACTTCGTTTGAAGTGATGGTTCCAGGTGGAACTATTCGCCCGCATAACGGCGGAATCATTGGCCCCAGTGCGGTGTCGTTTGTTGAGGGTTTTCGCGCTGACTATCTGATTACCAGCATGGGAGCCATTGAGAACGACGGCAGCATTCTGGAGTTTGATGTTAACGAAGCGGCGATAGTGAAAGCGATGATCGCACATTCCCGCCATATGCTACTGGCGGCGGATCACACCAAATATCATGCTTCTGCAGCCGTAGAAATTGGTAATGTAAATCAGGCTACCGCCCTGTTTACCGATGAAATGCCGCCGGTACAGCTGGCTTCTTATCTGAAGCAGCAGCAGGTTGAGATCCACGTTTCTCCCCCGGAGAAATAGTTTACAACCTTACTATTGCCCGCTGATGCTTTTATCAGAGGGCAATATTTTCCTCCCATCTCAAGCTCAATCTTTCTCCCATTTTTCCCTAAAGATTTATCGATTCAAATCACACTTTAGCTAATTAATAGCCAATTTTTCGAATAATGGTTGAATTGTTTTTCCTCTCTCTATATGTTTTCTGTAACGGTTCACTAAAACGTTACAGAAGAAAAAATGAACAATGCTTTAAAGGATAAAGTCTGATGGTATCCGCCCTACCGGAAAGGACTTTATTACTTAAAAATCAATAGCGTGAAGACTACAGGAAAATAATCATGAGCGACAAGATTCAGCATTCTTTACGAAAGACTTTAGTGTGTACCTGCATGGGTTTAACTATGATGGCAGGATCGGCCATTAGCAGTCTGGCTAATGCCGCCCCAACCGTCTCATTTCGCGTTTACTCCTCATTGCCTGCTGACGAAAACTCAGCTCACTACGTTTGGTTTCAGCGTTTCCAGAACAATCTGGAAGCCAATGAAAATTTAAAAGGCAAAATCAAACTGAATTACTTCCCTAACGGTATGTTAGGCAAAGAGGCCGACGCGACTCAACAAGTGCGTATCGGTGCTATCAATATGATGATTTCCGGCAGCTCCATTTGGGCCACACTGGTACCTGAAGTGGGCGTGCTGGACTTAGGTTATCTGTTTAAAGACTACGAGCACGTTGGCCGTGCGCTGGATGGTAAGCCGGGCAAACAGCTTTCCGATATGATGATGCAAAAAGCTAACGTGATGGTTCTGGGCTATGGCTATAGCCTGGGAGCCCGCAATATCTACACCAAAAAAGTGGTGGATAGCCCTGCCGATCTGAAAAACTTAAAAGTGCGCGTATTACCGGTGCCTAACTTTATTGCCACATTAAACAGTATGGGAACCGTCGCCATTCCAATGCCCGGTGGTGAAGTTTACTCCGGCTTGCAAATGGGTGTGATTGACGGCGTAGAACACGATGCGGCTACCGTATTTGCCAGCAAATATTATGAAATTGCCAAAAACGCCACCCTCACCCAGCACATTTACAACCCGGTGCTGATTGCCATGAACAAAGCCTCATTTGAACGCATTCCGGAAAACCTGCGCGCCGATGTACTGGCAGCGGCAACCGAAGCCACCAACTACGAGCGTCAGCAATCACAATCGATGGAAAAAAATGCCATTGTTGAACTGGAGAAAAAAGGCGTGGTGTTTAAAACCACTGACCGGGACTATTTCAAACAACAGGTTCAGCCGGTATGGAATGAATTTATTACCAAATATCCGGATATCAAACCTATTGTTGATGAAATTACCAGCGCTGAAAATAAATAATTAATTAGAAAGGTTATTCCAGAAATAACAGCTGGGCGCAGAGAAACTCCACTCTATCGCTCCGGGGATCCCTGCGCCGTTATTTCACTGATTGACCACCGACAGAGGTACATTATGTCAGACTCCTCTCTTATCGAAAAAGAGATCGGCACGGCGGAAAACGCGCCAGCACAAGGCCCGAGAGATATTATGATTCTCAGTAGCCTGAGTCGATTCCTTACCAAAATTACCGCCGGTGCGGGAGCCCTGGTGCTGTTTATCAACGTAGTGGTGGTATTCGCCTCGGTTATCTGGCGCTATGCCCTGCACTCACCGCTGCACTGGGCAGAAGAAGTCGCCAGAGCCTTAATGATTGCGCTGGTCTTTTTTGGTGTTGCCACCTCAACCGGTCGCGGAGGCCATATCGGCGTAGATCTGTTTTTACGCTTTCTGCCGCCGCACGTTCGCCCTTATGTGGTACATGCCAGCCGCTGGATACTGTTTATGGTTTCTATCGGCCTGGTGATTTCAAGTTACGATCTGGTTCAGGCCGCCCGCCTGCAAACCACCGAAACCGGTCTGCCGCAGGTTATCTATGTTATTCCTGTATTTATTGGCTCGGTGGTAATGGTGGTTGCCGCGCTGGAACATGCGCTACGGGAAAGGCTAAGAGTGGTGGTGCTGAGCGCCGTGGCGATCGCCATATTAGTTGCCATCGGTTACGCCAAACTGTCGTTTATGGATGATCCTTCCTCTGCGGCGGCAGTATTAATGCTCTCCTGCTTTGTGCTGGGTATTCTGGCCGGTGTACCAATTGCCTTTACGCTCGGCATGTCAGCCATGGTGTTCTTCATTTGTGATCCGTCACTGCCGTTTGTCTTCTTCTCCCAGCAGGTTGCTGCCGGTGTTGACCACTTTGTGCTACTGGCGATTCCGTTCTTCCTGCTGGCCGGTGCCGCCATGGAAGTCAACGGCATGTCCACCCGGCTGGTGGAGCTGATTGTGCGCGGTATGGGTAAATTCCGCGGCGGTCTGAATATGACCACGGTGCTGGCCATGGCGTTCTTCTCCGGTATTTCCGGCTCCAAACTGGCGGACGTCGCCGCTGTGGGCGGGGTATTAATGCCAGCAGTGCGTCGTGCCAAACAGGATAGTGAAGAAGCCGCCGGCGTGTTTGCCGCCTCGGCCATGATGGCAGAAACCATCCCGCCATGCGTTAATCTGATTGTATTGGGCTTTGTCGCCAACATCTCCATTGGCGCACTGTTTATCGCCGGTCTGGTGCCCGCCGCCTGTCTGCTGGTGCTATTACTGATTGCCGCTAACTTCTTTGGTAAACGTATCAGTATTTCTGATGCCTACCCGATTCTACGTCCACGTAAGCAATTACTGCTGGGTGCGGCGGTTGGCCTGATTATGATTCTGATGATTGGCCGTGGTGTGGTTGCCGGTATTGCGACCTCTACTGAAATCTCCGCCTTTGCTGTGGTATATGCCCTGGTGGTTGGTCGTCTGGCCTTTGGTGAACTGACCTTAAAAGCAACGGTAAAACTGTTTGTGGATATCGCCGCGATGTCCGGCGTACTGCTATTTATCGTGGCCTGTGCCACCAGCCTCTCTTATGCCCTGACTATCCAGATGATTCCGCAAATGATTGCCGACGCACTGGTTGCCATCGGCTTTAGCCACGGTGCCTGGCTGTTCCTGATACTGACTATCGTGATTCTGATTATCTTTGGTGCAGTACTGGAAGGTGCTCCGGCGCTGATTATCTTCGCTCCGATTCTGGTACCGATTGCGGTTCAACTGGGTTTCGATCCGCTGCACTTCGGTATTGTAATGGTGCTGGCAATGGGCTTTGGCCTGTTTTCACCGCCAATCGGGCTCGGACTCTATACCACTTGCGCCATTTGCGGCGTAGAGATGAAAAACGTAATTCGCCCGATGCTGAAATATCTGGCCGTGGTTATGGTCGGGATCATCGTAGTAGCCATGGTGCCAACTATCACAGTTTGGTTGCCAAGACTGATGGGCTACTGACAGTAATTTGCGGCAATGCTCGATATTGCGAAATGTATAAACAATAAATTAATCATTAAAAACAACCGAGGTTTATTATGTTAAGAGAATTAAAAGGAAAACGCGTTCTGATCACCGGTTCAACTGCGGGTATTGGACTGGCAACCGCCAAACTGTTTTTACGCTACGGGGCTAAAGTCGGTATTAACGGGCTGAGCGGTATTGATGATGCTAACACGCTGGCGGAACTGGATCAGTTACCGGGTGAATATTCACTCTTCCCTGCGGACCTGACTAAAAGCGACCACTGTGAAAAACTGGTAAGCGATTTTATCACTCAGTTTGGTGGTATGGATGTGCTGATTAACAACGCCGGTGGCCTGGGTGGACGCAGCAATCTGGAGAATATTGACGATGCGTTTTACGACCACGTCATGGATCTGAACGTACGCTCAGTGCTGATGGTAACCAAATATTCCATCCCGCATTTACGTGCAGCAGCCAAAGAGACCGGCCTGACTACTGCAGTGCTCAGTACTGGCTCGATTGCCGGACGTGACGGTGCCGGTATCGGCGCGGGTATTTACGGCAGCGCCAAAGCCTGGGTTCATAATATCCATCGCAACTGGGTAAAAGAATTTACTAAAGATAATATCCGTTTCAACATTGTCTCACCGGGCAGTATTGATACCGCCTTCCATCACGGTAAAAGTGAGGAAGTGCTAACTAATATGCGCAACTCTATTGCCATGGGCCGTTTTGGCACCATTGAAGAAGTGGCACCAACCTATCTGTTTCTGGCGACCCATGCCTTCAGCGGTTATATCACCGGACAGATTGTGGATGTAAACGGCGGCCAGATGGCGCCATAAGCGTTCTGATTTGCGATAGCGGGCCCAGTGAACCGTGCTGTCGTAAATAGATATCGCTTACGGATAAAAAACCTTTAGAATCATTGATAAAAATAAACCAGCAGCAGGGAATAACATGGCAAATATTCGTGATGTAGCAAGTCGTGCAGGCGTATCGGTCAGTTCGGTCTCCAATGTTCTTAATGGGCGAACCGATCAGATGCGTCAGGAAACGCTGGAGCGCATCGAAAACGCCATGCTGGAACTGAACTATCACCCGAATCGGGCGGCCCAGCAGTTAAAAACCGGGCACGCCAAAATGATTGGGCTACTGGTCCCTTCTATCGTGAACCCCAGCTTTGCAGCGCTGGCGCGGGAAGTGGATCTGGCGGCCAAAAACAATCATGGCTATCGGGTGCTGTTGGGAAATACCTACCGGGAAGAGGACGAAGAGCAGGCTTTTCTCACCGATTTAATGTCCCACGGCGTACGTGGCGTTATTGTGGTTTCCAGTTCTATCGAAAAGAGCCACTTTTCCGAAGCGGCAGAAAACGGTCTGGTGATGGTGAATTATGACGGAAGTTCGGTAACCGATGCGGAGTCCAGACAAATTCTGTATGACAGCGTTTCGATGGATAACCGACAGGCCGGGCGTATTGCCGCTCAGTACCTGATCGATCAGGGCTGTCGCGAAATCGCCTTTGTCACTGAAACCACCCGTACCATCAGCCGTTGCCACAAGATAGAAGGCTTTCTGGCACTGTCTGCAGAAAAGGGAATGAAAACCCATGCCCGGGTGATTGAAGGCAAAGCCACCAAAGCTTACGGTGATACTGAAATGGTTGAGCTGGGAAACCAGCTGGCGGCAACCATTAGTGAATTACCACTAAAGCCGGATGGCATTGTCGCGATTAACGACGTGCTGGCCATTGGCCTGATTGCCGGTCTACGTAGCAAAGGGATTCGGGTTCCGGAAGATATCTCCATTGTGGGGATCGATAATATCTCACTGTCGGGATTAATCACCCCTGCCCTAACCTCGGTGGCCCCGCCGCTGGCGGATATGGCAACCGTTATGGTGGAACGGCTAATCAGCCGCCTGAATTCTCCCAATATCAATGCTGAAGAGTTTTTATTTACACCGACTCTGGTAGTCAGAGATTCTGTAATTAAACGCCCGGATAAATAACGCAACACCTGCGTTTTTCGCGGCACAAAGACTAATAAACACTGTACCAGGCTGATGATAATCAATTATCTGCCGGGGTAACTATGACCTGAATTTACTATGGAGCCGTTATGAGCAATGCATCTTGTGGCTATTGCCATCCTGAAAATGAGTATGTGCTGTGGCGCGACGACCAGTGTCGGGTACTGTTTGTGGAACAGACCGATTTTACCGGCTGGTGCCGGGTAGTGTGGAATGAACATCTGGCTGAATTAAGCGATTTGGATCAGCAGCAGCGCAATCGCATTATGCAGGTGGTGGCTGAAGTAGAGAAAAATATTCGCCAGTTACTCAGCCCGAAAAAAATGAATGTCGCCAGTCTGGGTACCGGCCTGCCGCACCTGCACTGGCATATTATTCCGCGTAATGAAGACGACAGCCACTTCCCGGAGCCGGTGTGGTGTCAGCCGCTGCGTCAGGGCGTGGTACGTCCATTACCGGAAAACTTTGTCGCTGAGATGAAAGCACGCCTGAATGCGGCGCTGTAAGTCTCAACGAAAGTAATTCAGCCTCTTCATTGTTCCGATGCGATGAAGAGACTGTAAGGCACACAGAGGACCAGAAGACCGCTGTGTGCCGCCAGCAGTAAGAAGTACCGATGTAGCAACCAACATGGCTAACGTCTCTTTGTTTGTTACCAGCAATAAAGAACACCGATGCTATTACGATTGCGCCAAAGTAGTACCCGGTGGCCGCAAGGCCACCAACTATTGCTTATCGGCTATTTTCAAACCAGTTAGATGAAATTTAAGGGATAACGCTTGCGCGGTGTTGTCTGACAGGTATAATGCCGAAGTTTTCCGCATTCTGCTCAGTGCCTGAGTGGCGAAATCGGTAGACGCAGTTGATTCAAAATCAACCGCCTTCGGGTGTGCCGGTTCGAGTCCGGCCTCAGGCACCATCTTGTTGTCCATAGACGTATCAATCAGTCTATAACATGATGAAAAATAGAGTAAAATATACATTCACATTCCATTAATGTCTTACTGAGTCTATTGACAGCCATTCTTTTTGGGGGTCATATTAGGGGTCAGGATGATATCATTATGGAGTGCTCCCAATGCCGCTAAACGATACCCAAATTCGCAACTACAAGCCTAACGAAAAATTATATAAGAGAGCTGATGGTCTTGGCCTCTATATTCAAGTAAATCCTAACGGTTCAAAACATTGGTATCGAAAGTATTCCTTTCAAGGAAAAGAAACTCGAGCCTCATATGGTCGATATCCTCAAGTATCTTTAGCTGATGCCAGAAAAATGCGTGATGCTGATATAGCCCTATTGGCAAAAGGCATCAATCCTAATACTGAGCGTCAAAGTAAAAAAAGAAGCCCAAAATATAGATAATTCTTTTGAAGTTATCGCAAGAAAATGGCATTCAAATCAAACTTGGTCTAAACATCACTCAGACAGAATTCTAAAAAGAATGCAGTCCTATTTATTTCCAGAGATTGGAAAACATAATCTTCCAGACCTTAAAACTAAAGATCTTCTCGAAGTTGTCGAAAAAGCAGTTGAAAAGGGTTACTTAGATGTAGCTTCTCGATTACAGCAATATCTTACTGCTATCATGCGTTATGCTGTGCAAATTGACATAATTCAATCTAACCCCGCTCGAGACTTAGCGGGTGCATTTCCTACTAATAAAGCACAACATAGAGCCGCACTGCCTTTAGAAAAAATACCTGATCTGCTACAAAGAGTTGACTCATTTAAGGGAAGAAATTTAACGAAACTGGCTATTAAATTAACGTTACTAATCTTTATCCGTTCCAGTGAACTTCGCTTTGCTCGTTGGTCAGAAATCGATTTTGAAAAAAAACTTTGGACTATACCAGCAAAAAGAAAACCTATTGAAGGTGTTAAATATTCACATAGAGGGACAAAAATGCACGACACTTCACATTTAATTCCCCTTAGTGCTCAAGCTATCTCCATATTAAAAGAAATTAAAACAATAAGTGGAGAATATGAATTTATCTTTATCGGTGCCCATTCACCAAAGAAGCCAATGAGTGAAAATACAATAAATAAGGCATTAAGAACGATGGGCTATAACACACAAACAGAAGTATGTGGACATGGATTTAGAACAATGGCTTGTTCGACCCTTTTAGAATCAGAACTATGGGATTCTGAAGCAATAGAACTACAAATGAGCCATAAAGAAAGAAACTCCGTAAAAGCAGCTTATCCGGTGTGCCGTAAAACCCTGTCCTTCAGGGCGGGGATATAAGGCACGGTTTTCTACCTAACTAGGTGTTTGCTGTTGCTCAATGTACTGTCGGATGATGGATATTGGCGCACCACCGCAACTACTAGCAAAGTAGCTCGGAGTCCACAGAACACCTTTGTAGTAATACCGTGCACCAATATCTGGACGGTCACGGCGGAGTAACCGACTGGATACCCCTTTGAGGCTGTTGACTAAACTGGATACCGCTAATTTTGGCGGGTAATTGACCAGCAAGTGAACGTGATCTCCTTCACCATCCATCTCGACCAGTTCAACATCAAAATCGGCGCATACGCTAGCAAAATAGCTCCGCAACCTATCGATAGCATCCTGATCAAATATTTTACGTCGATACTTGGCAACAAATACCAAGTGAACATGCATCAGGAAAGTACAGTGTCTTCCTCGACGAATATCGGTTTCTTTTGTCATAGGCCAAAAGTATAATCTTCCATATGAAACGACTACAAGCCTTCAAATTCCAGTTAAGACCTAATGGTCAGCAAGAGCGCGATATGCGTTGCTTCGCTGGGGCATGTCGTTTTGTGTTCAACAAATCGTTGGTCTTGCAGAACGAAAACCATGAGGCGGGTAACAAATACCTTTCCTATGTAAAAATGGCGGCATGGCTGGTTGAGTGGAAAAAAACACCTGAAACGCAATGGTTGAAAGAAGCACCATCCCAGCCTTTGCAACAGGCTTTAAAAGATCTTGAGCGAGCCTATAAAAACTTCTTTCAGAAACGGGCGTCATTCCCACGGTTTAAAAAACGGGGGCAAAGTGATGCATTCCGCTACCCGCAGGGTGTGAAACTGGATCAAGAGAACAACCGTATATCGCTGCCAAAACTGGGCTGGATAAGTTATCGCAATAGCCGTGAAGTCATTGGAGAAGTGAAGAACGTCACTGTCAGCCAGTCATGCGGTAAGTGGTACGTCAGCATCCAGACGGAATATGAAGTCACTGAACCAGCTCATGTTTCAACATCGATGGTTGGTCTTGATGCTGGCGTGGCGAAGCTAGCTACACTATCAGATGGCACCATTTTTGAGCCTGTACACAGCTTTAAAACCAATCAAAAGAAGCTCGCCAGACTCCAGCGTGAAATGAGCCGCAAGGTGAAGTTCAGCAATAACTGGAAGAAGGCTAAACACAAAGTACAAAACCTGCACTCTCGTATCGCGAACATCCGCCGAGACTACCTTCATAAGGTCAGCACGACAATCAGCAAAAACCACGCCATGATCGTCATTGAAGACTTAAAGGTTGCCAACATGTCAAAGTCAGCCGCGGGTACGGTCAGCCAGCCGGGGCGCAACGTCCGGGCAAAATCAGGCTTAAACCGTTCGATATTAGATCAGGGTTGGTACGAACTGCGCCGCCAGCTTGAGTATAAGCAGCTCTGGCGCGGTGGTCATGTGCTGGCGATTAATCCGGCCTACACTAGCCAGAAATGTGCTTGCTGTGGTCATACAGCGAAAGAAAACCGCCAGTCCCAAAGCCTGTTTGAGTGTCTGGAATGTGGATATACAGAGAATGCCGATATAAACGGCGCTCGTAATATTTTAGCGGCGGGGCACGCCGCGTTAGCCTGTGGAGAGATGGCAGCTTTAGGCCGTTCGATGAAGCAGGAACCCACCGAGGCGAGTCAGACTTCGGTCTGAACGCTGTAGGAATCCTCGCCCTTTAGGGCGGGGAGGATGTCAACTATTTTATCTCTATTAATTATTAATCTATTTAAATCAGAAGAATAAACTTCATAACTAAATGTTCTATTTGATAGAGCCGATAGAATATTAACTGCTATTCTTTTAAGGTACTCATTTTCTATTCCAGGAGTTTTAAATAATGTAGCCAATTGAAAGTCAGCAGATTTATTTCTATATTCGTGAGATAACATTAACTCCTCACTTTCAATTAATGTTACAAAGCAATTGTTATTTTTTAGATTTGATATTATTTGAGGTGAGTGTGTAGCAATAATAAAATGACATCCTTTAACATGCGTAAATACCTCCATTAGTAAATGTATATATGTTTCCTGCCACTCTGGATGTAAACTTATTTCAGGTTCATCGATTAATATTAATGAGTCATTTTCAATACTTACTGCAATACCAAGAAAATTTAATAAGATACACTGTTGACCAGAACTAGCATCATTAATACTGAAAGATCTATTATCTCCTTGCCACAAATACCATTCAGTACTAACTTGACTTATTTGGTTATTCTCACATTGGACATGAACTACAACATCATGAATACTTAATAGACCTATATCAGAAAGTATTTTTATACCTGATAAAAATTCTCTATCCTCCTCACTTACTTCTTTAGTAAAATCCATATAAAATGGAATAATTCTGTAAGAATCAACTTTTGCACAATATTCATATAATGAAGTAAAAGCAGAGCATAACTCCTGATAACCTACCCCATATTCTTTTTCTAAATATATTCTACTTTTCTTTGACATATTTTCAATATAATCCATGAAATCATCTGGTATCATTTCACGTAAATTGACCATGAATTTATTTATTTCACGTTTAAGTCTAAAGCTTAAGTCAAATACAGGGTAAAAACCTAGAAAAGATAATAATCTAACAACAGTATCTTTATCTCTACCTAATAAATCTCTATTGATTGAAAAAAATAATTTTTCGACAAGAGATAATACTGCCCTACTTTTTGCTTTATCATTTAAACCATAATAATGATAAAACCTATTATTTGATTTATTTTCTGGAGAAAAATACACACTTTCTTCAGGGAACTTATCAAATGGGCTTGTTGAAACAGCAATTAACCTTTGAGGGCACAATAGTTTTTCTTTATAAAGATAGCCACTTAAACCAATGCTACGCCCATTAACATCAACTTCATACTCGTTATTATCTGAAATAATTGTCAATGAAGAATAATGATAATCTTGACTATATTGTCCAACTGTTCCTATATTTCTTTTAAGTAGCTTATTTCCAACAAAAACTGAACAAAGAATATTAGTTATAGCACTTAACACCCTACTTTTTCCAGAACCATTTTTACCAATTAAGACAGTATATATATTATCACTATTATCATTTTTCTTTATACAAAGAGGAATTTCATTCCCCTCAAAATTAACATTGTTGATTTTATAACTCATAACATATCCTCGGGATAATTATGTTTATTTAAAATAAATACTGTTTTAGAGCTATTACATCAATGATATATCATTAAAAACTTAATTCAAACGACGCACATTACATTTATAATAATACTATATGATTTTTTGGCGGAAAGTCACAGGAGTCGAACCTGCCAGGGACCGCTGGCGGCCCCATCTGGATTTGAAGTCCAGCCGCCCCACCGGGGACGATGACCTTCCGTTTTAGAAGCAACAGAAGTGCTGTAACAGATGAGCCCGTCGATTATACCGTTAAACGAATGGGATGGAACTGCTAATTTTCCTCGTATCTCGCGGTTTTTGCTCATGCTCACAACTACCGTGAAACCGCAATCAGTACACCAGCTCGCCGAACTTATCCCGATACTCTTTTGGTGTGATGCCGTACTCTTTCTTAAACACCGAATAGAAATACTGTAACGACGGATAGCCGCACATCTGGGAAATCTCGTTAATCGACAGGGTACTGGCGGCTAAAAACTCACTGGCGCGATTCAATTTTTCCTGATGGATCAGGCCATGAATGGTGTTGCCGGTTTCATCACGAAAGCGCTTCTCAAGATTAGAACGGGAGATACCTACCGCATCCAGCACCTGCTCCACTTTAATTCCCTTACAGGCATGGTAACGAATAAAATGCATTGCCTGAATCACCGCCGGATCGTGCAGAGAACGATAGTCCGTGGAGCGGCGCTCCACTACTTTCACCGGCGGCACTAAAATGCGCTGAACCGGAAAGTCACCCTGCTTCAGTAATTTATGCAACAGCTTAGCTGCCTGATAACCCATCTGGCGTGAACCTTGTGCCACCGAAGAGAGCGCCACCCGTGACAAATAGCGGGTCAGTTCTTCATTATCAATGCCGATAACGCACATCTTCTCCGGCACCGCGATATCCAGATGCTCGCATACCTGTAGCAAATGGCGGGCTCGCGCATCGGTAACGGCGATAATCCCCGTATGGGCAGGCAGATTCTGTAACCAGTCCGCCAGACGGTTCTGGGCGTGTTTCCAGTTCTCCGGTGCGGTTTCCATTCCCTGAAAAATGGAGTGACGGTAATTTCCTTCGGTAACTAACTGACGGAAAGCGTGCTCCCGTTCCGTTGCCCAACGATGAGAGATATGGTGCGGTAATCCATAAAAGGCAAAGTGGTTTAGCCCCTTCTCCTTTAAATGCATAAAGGCAGTGCTCACCAAAGCATGGTTATCAGTGGCAATATAATGAACCGGAGGATAATCCTCTGGTCGA
The DNA here is from genome assembly GCF_013394855.1 of Limnobaculum xujianqingii. NCBI lineage: Bacteria > Pseudomonadati > Pseudomonadota > Gammaproteobacteria > Enterobacterales > Budviciaceae > Limnobaculum > Limnobaculum xujianqingii. The sequence goes on from NZ_JABMLK010000001.1 coordinate 2,846,412, forward strand.
TGATAAGAACCGCCAACCCCAACAACCGGAATATTCGCCTGGCTTAACGCCAGCTCGATTTCCGGATCGTCAAAATCGGCAATCACTCCATCACCCAACCAGTCTTTAACGCTGTCTATCCGGCAACGGAAATCCTCTTCGATAAAGATGTCCCAATCGCATTGAGAAGCCTGTAAGTACTCGCCAACACCTTCAATAATCTGCCGGTCATAAACCTTATTGGCATTAAACAACAGCGTAATACGGAAGCGTTTTTCAAACATGGCGTTCAATTTCCCGATCAACACACAAGATAAATCACCACTGCCGCTGGGTCGGCAACCCTCTGTTCAGGTTGAATTGAGTAACACAATTATCCATAGCCTGTCAGGTCACACTGCTGAAAGTACAACGCTCCGCACACTTTTCAGCTAACCAATAAACACATAGCTGAAAATATGTACGGAGCCTTTGGGTCGATCTATCAGGCACGTTTTTTGGTTGCTGAATCCATCCATACCGCCAGCAGTAAAATGGCGCCTTTAACGATGTACTGCCAGAAGGTAGGAACGTCCAGCATACTCATGCCGTTATCCAGTGATGCCATGATAAATGCCCCCATCACTGCACCGGCCACGCTGCCTACACCACCTGCCAGACTGGTTCCACCAATAACGCAGGCAGCAATAGCGTCCAGCTCGGCAATGTTACCGGCAGAAGGCGAACCAGCCCCTAAACGAGAACTAAGGATCAAACCGGCAATCGCCACCATCAGCCCGTTAATAGCAAACACCGCCAGTTTGGTGCGCTCAACGTTAATACCCGACAGTCGGGCCGCATCAATATTGCCACCAATAGCGTAAATACGACGGCCAAACGCGGTGCGGGTTGCCATAAAAATCCCCACCATCATCAGTGCAGCCAGTATTAATACCGGCGTTGGAACACCACGATAATCATTCAGAAGATAGATAGCGCCCAGCAAAATCACTGCGGTGATGGCCTGACGACCCACATCGCTGCCTTTACCCGGCACCGGTAATCCCAGCGCTTCCCGATGCGCACGCTGACGCCATTGCCAGATGACAAACAGCACCATTACGCCGATACCAATACCAAAACCCAGGCTGTCCGGCAGATAGCTCTGCCCGATTTGCGACATGGCATTACTGGTTGGGGAAACGGTGGTACCGTTGGTGATCCCGACCAGAATTCCGCGGAAGGCCAGCATTCCTGCCAGCGTAACGATAAATGATGGCACTTTGCGATAGGCAACCCACCAACCATTCCATGCGCCTAACAACAGGCCCATAACCAGCGTGACAATGATTGTCAGCGGCAGAGGCCAGCCAAACCAGACGTCAAAAATCGCTGCCGCGCCGCCAAGTAGTCCCATCATTGATCCAACCGACAGGTCAATCTCTGCGGAAATAATGACAAATACCATCCCTACCGCCAGAATGCCGGTAATCGCCGTCTGGCGCAGCAGGTTAGAAATGTTACGTGCGCTGATGTAGGCTCCATCCGTCGCTACGCTGAAAAACAGAATGATCACCACGATGGCGGCCAGCATCACAAAAACCTGCAGGTTAACGCGCTTAGGCTGAGCCGGGCCAGCTGCTTTTCCGCCAGTGTTTCCCGTGGTTGATAATGTTTCATTAGACATGTTGTTCACTCCTGAGTGCCGCTTCCATAATCTGTTCTTGTGTCAAAGACCGGTTGGCTAAATCCGCTTTAATACAGCCTTCGTGCATCACTAATACCCGGTCGCTAAGGCCCAGCACTTCGGGTAGTTCTGACGAGATAACAATCAGGGCAATACCCTGTTCAACCAGTTGATTAATCAGCTTATAAATTTCATATTTGGCACCGATATCAATGCCCCGGGTTGGTTCATCCAGAATCAGAATTTTAGGATTAAGTAACAGACACTTAGCCAGAATGGCTTTTTGTTGATTACCGCCGCTCAGGCGGGCAATGGCTAATTCCGGCGATGAGGTTTTTACCTTCAGCCGCTCGATTGATTGCTGGATAATGGACTGCTCTTTGGCATCGTCCAGTATGCTCAGCCAGCCGCTAAAATCATCCAGCGCCGCCAGCGTCATATTGGCACCGACGCCCATCACCGGGATAATTCCGTCCTTTTTACGGTCTTCCGGCACCATCGCAATGCCGTGGCTGATGGCGTCCTGACAGTTGCGAATTTTTACCGCTTTGCCACCAACTTTAATTTCCCCTTCCCAGCGCCCGCGATAGGCACCAAACAGACACTGGACGGTTTCGGTTCTTCCTGCTCCCACCAGACCAGCAATACCCAGAATCTCGCCTTTATGCAGTGAGAAAGAGACGTTATTCACCCGACGAATATGGCGGTTAATTGGGTGCCAGGCGGTCAGGTTATCCACCCGCAGCACCTCTTCACCAATGGTATGTTCTGACTGAGGGTAGAGCTCTTTCAGCTCGCGGCCTACCATCATGGCGATAATATCGTCTTCGGTCATCTCGCTGGCCTGACGGGTACCAATATGTTTACCGTCACGAATCACACAGATCAGATCGGAGATGACTTTTACTTCGTTCAGTTTGTGGGAGATATAGATACAGGCAATATCGTGGCTTTGCAGGTCGCGGATAATATTCAGCAAAATCTCGGTTTCGCTTTCTGTCAGTGATGCGGTTGGTTCATCCAGCACCAACAGGCGTACCTGCTTATTCAGCGCTTTGGCGATTTCCACCAGTTGCTGTTGGCCTAATCCCAGTTCACCCACTTTGGTATCAGGGCTTACCGCCAGCTTCACCTGTTGTAACAGGCGCTGGCAGCGTAAAAACATGCTGTCGTAATCCATGATGCCGAAACGCCCGCGCTCCGAACCAAGGAAAATATTCTCCAGCACGGTCATCTCTTTCACCAAAGCCAGTTCCTGATGGATGATGGCAATGCCTTTCTGCTCGGTATCGCGAATGGTTTTTGCCTGTATCACATCACCGGAAAACAGAATATCGCCCTGATACTGGCCGTAAGGATAGATGCCGCACAGCACCTTCATCAGCGTTGATTTACCAGAACCATTCTCTCCACACAAAGAGAGCACCTGCCCGGCATCTAACGTTAACGAGATGTCATCGACAGCTTTGATATCACCAAAAGCTTTGGTGATATTTTTCATTTCTAACAGATGTGGCATCACATGTACTCCACAAAGAGATAACGACCATTAAGCTGATACTGGGTGCTGCTTATGCAGCACCCGATTGCAGGTAAATCAGTTATAGATGCTCTCTTTGCTGTGGAAGCCATCGGCCACAACCGTTGAATCGATGTTGGATTTATCTACCTGAATTGGTGTCAGCAGATAAGATGGCACATCCTTTTTACCATTATTCAGAGTGGCGTTCGCTTTTGGTGTCTCGCCTTTACCCATTTCTACCGCGATCTCCGCCGCATCATTTGCCAGCTTGCTGATTGGCTTATACACCGTCATGGTTTGAGTACCGGCAACGATACGTTTGATACCAGCAAGGTCAGCATCCTGACCGGAGATGGCAACTTTACCCGACAGCCCCTGAGCTACCAGTGCCTGAATCGCGCCACCGGCAGTGGCGTCATTAGAAGCAACGACGGCATCAATTTTATTGTTGTTAGCGGTTAAGGCGTTCTCCATGATTTTCAACGCGTTCTCTGCTAACCAGGCATCAACCCATTGGTCGCCAACTATCTTGATTTTTCCTTCTTTAATCAGTGGATTAAGCACGTTCATCTGCCCCTGACGGAACAGCTTGGCGTTGTTATCCACCGGTGAGCCTCCCATCAGGAAGTAGTTGCCCTGAGGCACACGTTCAACCAGGCTTTGAGCCTGTAGCTCACCCACTTTTTCATTGTTAAAGGAGATATAAAAATCGATATCCGCATCGTTAATCATGCGGTCATAAGCCAGTACTTTGATGCCTTCACGTTTAGCTTCTGCAATAACGTTACTCAACACCTGACCGTTGTAGGGAATGATCACCAGTACGTCTACGCCACGGTTGATCATATTTTCAATCTGCGACATTTGGGTTTCTTCGTTACCGTTGGCAGACTGTACGAATACTTTGGCCCCTAATGACTCAGCTTTGCTGACAAAGATGTCGCGATCTTTCTGCCAGCGTTCTAAACGCAGATCGTCAATCGCCATACCTATTTTAACTTCTTTGGCATTTACCATGTGTCCTGATAGCGCCAGTGATGCACAAACGGCAAGTAAAACATGCTTTAATTTCATTTGATAACATCCTATTTTGGTTAAGCTATTTCAGTGAAAGCGGGTATTTCCCCGTTTCTATTTATTACCGATAAATATTTAACCACTATAGTGTTATCAGTTATAACCAGAGTATCAATTACAGATTCTTACCCCGTTATTACGTTTTTTAGTTTATTTTCATTTTTATGAGAGAGGTCATGTTTTGCTGAGTAAATAAAAATAGCAATCAATGTTTTTATTTCAAAAATAAATCATAACAAACTGTATATAAAAGAAATATTTAAAATTAATGATAAAAACAAACACCATTAAAAATAATTTCCTTACCGTTTTAAGGTTTATTATTGTGAGCATAATCACAGTAGTTAAATTTCATAACTCACTATTCAAATCTAGGAATAACCTTCATTTTTTTAAATCTCTATGATTCCGACAATATAAAACAAATAGCGCTAAAACTGCGTCAATTTATATTTTTAAGAAATGTAATAACGCAATTTTATTATTTATTGAGCGAGCAGTTTCAGTGATAAATAAATCGCGCTAAATGCTATTTGACCGAATGACCTAAATACATCGCTTAAAGGAAACCACCATGACTCAGTATTTCGATAAACTTGACCAGGTGCGCTACGAAGGCACCGCCAGTAACAATCCACTGGCTTTCCGCCACTACAACCCGGATGAGTTGGTTCTGGGTAAGCGTATGGCTGACCATCTGCGCTTTGCCGCCTGTTACTGGCACACCTTCTGCTGGAATGGTGCCGATATGTTTGGCGTAGGTTCATTCGATCGCCCATGGCAATCGGCGGGTGATGCCATCAAGCTGGCAAAAGCCAAAGCAGATGTTGCCTTCGAGTTTTTCCATAAGCTAAATGTACCTTTCTATTGCTTCCACGATGTGGATGTATCCCCTGAAGGCAGCACCATTAAAGAGTATCTGAATAATCTGGCGCTGATGACCGACGTACTGGCAGAAAAACAACAGTCAACCGGTGTGAAACTGTTATGGGGCACGGCGAACTGCTTTACCAACCCACGTTACGCTGCCGGTGCGGCAACTAACCCGGACCCGGAAGTATTCGCTTACGCCGCCACTCAGGTGGTCAGTGCCATGCAGGCCACCCAGCGTCTGGGCGGTGAGAACTATGTGCTGTGGGGGGGCCGTGAAGGGTATGAAACCCTGTTAAATACCGACCTGCGTCAGGAGCGCGAGCAGCTTGGGCGCTTTATGCAAATGGTGGTAGAGCATAAACATAAAATTGGTTTTAACGGCCCCCTGTTGATTGAACCAAAACCACAAGAGCCAACCAAACATCAGTATGACTACGATGTGGCAACGGTATATGGCTTCCTGAAGCAGTTTGGTCTGGAAAAAGAGATTAAGGTCAATATCGAAGCTAACCACGCTACGCTGGCAGGTCACAGCTTCCACCATGAAATCGCCTCTGCCATTGCGCTGGGTATTTTCGGCTCGGTTGATGCCAACCGTGGCGATGCTCAACTGGGTTGGGACACCGACCAGTTCCCGAACAGCGTGGAAGAAAACGCACTGATTATGTATGAAATCATCAAAGCGGGCGGTTTCACTACCGGTGGCCTGAACTACGACGCTAAAGTCCGTCGCCAGAGTACCGATAAGTACGATCTGTTCTACAGTCATATTGGCGCGATGGACACCATGGCACTGGCGCTGAAAGTTGCCGCTAAAATGGTACAAGACGGCAAACTGGACCAAAAAGTCTCCGAGCGCTACGCTGGCTGGAATGGCAAACTGGGTCAACAAATCCTGGAAGGCGAAAGTTCACTGGAATCACTGGCAAAATATGTGGAAAGCAATAACCTGCAGCCACAGCATAAGTCAGGACAGCAGGAGTTACTGGAAAATCTGGTGAACCGATATTTATTTGGATGATCCAAAAATCAGTATCAGTGTATATTTCGTCCGTAAAAGTGCAGTGTCTAAATTAGCTATCGTGTAGCGGCCGAGTAAGGGGCGTTAAGGCGAACGCCCCTTACAACCCCGCGCCTACGCTGCCGAATGTTGACCGCAGCTTTGCTGCGGCAACCTCAGTCAGCCTGAAGGCTTAACGCACCGACATAGAGCCGCTCCCGGCGGCGCTATGTCTTTCGCAGCATCCATGCTGCTCATGCTACCTTCAGTCCTCCTTCGGCAACATTCGGACGCTTGTACTAAAGGTCAAGGGCCTATTACTCCCTACAACAAGGATCTCTCACCATGTACATCGGTATCGACCTCGGCACTTCCGGCGTAAAAGTTATCCTCCTCAGTGAGCAGCAACAGGTTATTGCCACTCACTCTGAAGCGCTTTCTATTTCCCGTCCTCATCCCCTTTGGTCAGAGCAAAATCCTGATGACTGGTGGCAAGCCACCGATAAAGCGATGCAGGCGCTGGCGGCTCAGCACGATTTAAGCTCAGTTAAAGCCATGGGCCTGACCGGGCAAATGCATGGTGCAACCCTGTTAGATAAACAGATGAAGGTATTGCGCCCTGCCATTTTATGGAACGATGGCCGCAGTGCCGCCGAATGTGCCGAGCTGGAAAAAATAGTTCCTCAATCTAGAGCCATTACCGGCAACCTGATGATGCCAGGCTTTACCGCCCCAAAACTAAAATGGGTGGAAAAACATGAACCTGCTGTTTTTCAGACAACAGACAAAGTGCTGTTACCAAAAGATTATTTACGCTTGCTGATTACCGGCGAGCTGGCCAGCGATATGTCCGATGCGGCTGGCACCATGTGGATGGACGTTGGCAAACGTGACTGGAGCGATGAGATCCTCGCCGCCTGTAACCTAAGCCGCGATAATATGCCGACACTATTTGAAGGCTGCCAGATTACCGGCAACGTTAAAGCAGATATCGCCGCTCGTTGGAAGATTAATCAAATCCCGGTGGCGGCCGGTGGCGGTGATAACGCAGCCGGTGCTATCGGTATTGGGCTGTATCGTGAAGGTCAGGCGATGCTTTCTCTGGGAACTTCCGGTGTTTATTTTGCCGTCAGCGATGGTTTCCTGAGTAATCCGGAAAGCGCGGTTCACAGCTTCTGCCACGCGCTGCCAAACACCTGGCACCTAATGTCAGTAATTCTCAGTGCCGCTTCCTGCCTCGACTGGGCTTGTAAGTTAACCAATATTTCCAGCGTGCCAGCGCTACTGAAAGCCATTGAGCAAACGCCTCCTGCCGATACGCCAGTATGGTTTCTGCCCTATCTTTCCGGAGAACGCACACCGCACAACAACCCGGCAGCTAAAGGCGCATTCTGGGGGCTAACTCATCAACATAATGCAACCGATCTGGCCAGAGCGGTACTGGAAGGTGTGAGTTTCGCGCTGGCAGAAAGCATGGACGTATTACACGCTACTGGTCTGAAACCCACTCAAATTGCACTGATTGGCGGCGGAGCCCGTAGTCCGTACTGGCGTCAGCTTCTTGCTGACATCAGCGGTCAAACGCTGGAATACCGTACCGGTGGCGATGTTGGCCCGGCATTAGGTGCAGCCCGACTGGCACAAATTGCCATGAACCCTGGTATTGCGCTGGCAGACCTTTGCCCGGAACTGCCATTGGAACAACGCCATCAACCAAATCCTGAGCTTTATGCTCACTATCAGGAAAGAAGAGCTACATTTAAAACGCTTTATCAGCAACTTCTGCCATTGTGTTAATTAAATCCAAACCTGCTCGTCAAATTCATATGGCGAGCAGATTTAATCAACCAAATGAATAATAAAGAATTATCTCTCCTTTTCGGTTCTTCATGTCGATAAATTTTTCTGCCCCTCTGTGTCACTTTATTACCACAAGGACTATGCTTATCACGTTTTCCGCTATTTAAAGGGAGTAATTGTGATGCGTATTTCTTCTGTATTACCCGTTGTATTAAGCCTTTGTTTTTTATCCGGTGCAGCAATGGCCGCCGACACAACAGCAAAAGAACCAACCAAAGCTCAAACTGCCCAGCGCGATAAAATGAGCAGTTGTAATAAAGAAGCAACAGATAAAGACCTTAAAGGGGATGAGCGTAAAACCTTTATGAGCAACTGTCTGAAAGCTAAGCCAGCAGAAAGCGAAAAGAAAATGACCGCTCAGCAACAAAAAATGGCCGACTGTAATAAAGAAGCCGGTGATAAAGCCCTGAAGGGTGACGATCGCAAAGCCTTTATGAGCAGTTGCCTGAAAGGCAAAGCGGATACCGCTGAAAAGACGATTACCCCACAGCAACAAAAAATGGCCGATTGTAATAAGGAAGCCGGCGATAAAGCACTGAAAGGTGACGATCGCAAAACCTTTATGAACACCTGCCTGAAAAAAGCCGCCTGATTCTTCCCGACATAACAAAGAATATCCCGCCACAAGGCGGGATATTCCAGATTTGAGTTTTAATATAGTCAATTGTCGGGAGGGGCTCCCGTGGGGGTCGACTTGGCGTAAGCCAACGAAGCGCCCGTAGGGAGGCCAGGCCCGACATGCACTGAAGCCAAGTACAAGCGGTCTTCCGGTCGAGCACAAAGCCAATATAAGCACTTAATATTTTACGACCGGAATATTCAGTGAGGCCAATTTATCTGGTTTGTTAGCCGTCTCATATACCTCACCTGACACCTTCACTTCCCACTAATAACACGATCATTTTTTATCACCCACTAATTGACCCTACCTCAAGGTCAGTGCATACTTGTAATTGTTATATTATAACATATCAATTCAGGAGTTATCATGCAGGTACTAAGTTCTCTACGCTCCGCTAAACAGCGCCATCCAGACTGCAAAGTAGTACGCCGCCGGGGTAAAATCTACGTTATATGCAAAACCAACCCACGATTTAAAGCAGTACAGGGTGGAAAGAAAAAGCGTTAACCATTATCCCTTTCGATTTAGTGAAAAGCACTCTCCCAGTGAGTGCTTACTAACTATTTATCTTTACCCATTAACTTTTCAAGTAATCCGCATCAAATACTGAAAAAATAAATATCCATAATAATCATGATAATAATTTTATCTTCGCAATTAAGTTAGTAACCACTAACTTAATCGGTATCTATCCCCCTGTTTATTGCTCGCTTTTTAACCTCATTCAACACACTTTGTATTTAATCCGTTCACATAACGCTCTATTGTTAATACCAAGAGGCTATTTACAATACTTAAAAACGATCTAATAGCGGGAGGATGTCGCAATGTTGGCTGGATTAGAACAAAAAAAATGCAAAGTTAATCATATAGATATTAGTTATCGCACTACCGGTCAGGGGCCTGCACTGCTGATGCTGCATGGTCATCCCCAAACCCATATGATGTGGCATAAGGTGGCTCCGGCTCTGGCACAGCACTTTACCATTGTGACTGCCGATCTGCGTGGATACGGTGACAGTGACAAACCGGTGTCACCACCAGACCAAAGCCTCTATTCCAAACGCCTGATGGCTCAGGATATGTATGAGTTGATGAACAAACTGGGATTCTCTCAATTCTATGTATTGGCGCACGACAGAGGCGCTCGCGTAGCCCACCGTCTGGCTTTAGACCATCCAGACGCAGTATCAGGAATGGTACTGCTGGATATCGCCCCAACGCTGGCGATGTATCGCCAAACCGATGAAAAATTTGCCCGCGCCTATTGGCACTGGTTCACATTGATTCGCCCTACCCCTTTCCCGGAAAAATTAATTGAAAGCGATCCCTTACTTTATCTGCATAGCGTAATGGGCGTTCGCAGTGCCGGAATGGCGTCATTTACCCCACATGCACTGGCTGAATACCAACGTTGCCTGAGCCTTCCCGGTAGCGCTTATGGCGTTTGTGAAGACTATCGGGCCAGCGCCGGTATTGACCTGGAACATGACCAGCACGATCTGGATAGAGGACACCAGGTTACCAGCCCGATGCTGGCGCTGTGGGGACAGCACGGAGCAATAGAGCAATGCTTTGATGCGCTGGCAGAATGGAAAAAAGTGGCGACCAATGTTCGAGGCAAAGCCATGCCGTCCGGTCACTACATTGCTGAAGAAGTTCCTGAGCAGCTCACCCGAGAAGTGCTGGACTTTTTTGCCTCCATTCGCTGAGGGGCGTGGCCTTTTCAATGCCAACCATAAAATTAATCAAGAGAACAACACCATGGCTTGTGCAAAAACCTTATATCGAAAACTGATTGATTCCCATACTGTCCGTGAACTGGACGATCAGGGCAATGTACTATTGTATATCGATCGCTCCATCCTGAATGAGTACACCAGCCCGCAGGCATTCAGCGGACTAAGAGAGAAAAACCGCAAGGCATGGCGACCAGAAAGCGTCTTGCTGAACGTGGACCACGTAAACCCTACCCGTCCAGTGCGCGATGACAAAATGACCGATCCTGGCGGCCAGTTGCAGGTTGATTACTTCCGTGAAAACAGTCGCGATTTTGGTATAGAGCTGTTTGATGTTTTAGATACCCGTCAGGGCATTGAACACGTAGTCGCACCGGAACAAGGTTTTGTATTACCCGGCATGGTGATTGCAGCGGGTGACAGCCATACCACCACTTATGGTGCCCTCGGCGCTTTTGGTTTTGGTATTGGTACTTCTGAAATTGAGCACTTTCTGGCAACCCAAACTCTGGCCTACAAGCGACTGAAAACCATGCGGGTTAAGGTCAGCGGTAAACTCGGCCCGGCGGTGACGGCCAAAGATATCATTATGCTGCTGATTCAGAAGATTGGCGCTTCCGGCGCTACCGGTTTTGCCATCGAGTTTACCGGCCCGGTAATTACTCAGCTCAGTGTTGAAGGTCGAATGACCATCTGCAATATGGCGGTAGAAGCCGGTGCACGAGGTGCCTTTATGGCGCCGGATGAAAAGGTGTATCAATATCTGCAGGACAAGCCCCGTGCACCAAAAGGCGAAATGTGGGAATTAGCACTGCAATCATGGCAGAACTTATATACCGATGAGGGTGCGGAATTCGATCGGGAAATAGAACTGGATTGCGATAAGCTCGAACCCATGGTGACTTGGGGTATCAGCCCGGATCAGGCCGATAATATCAGCGGCGTACTACCTGACCCGGCAGATGAAAAAGATCCTCAGAAGCGTCTGGCTCAGGAAAAAGCGCTGGCCTATATGGCGCTTAAGCCAGGTACGCGTTTAACCGATATTCCAATTTCTCACGCCTTTATTGGTTCCTGTACCAATGGGCGGATTGAAGATCTTCGTCTGGCGGCAGAAGTGCTGAAAGGTAAGAAAATTGCCCCACACGTAAGAGGCATGATTATTCCCGGCTCTACACTGGTACGGCAACAGGCGGAACAGGAAGGTCTGGCGAAAATCTTTATCGATGCCGGTTTCGAGTGGCGTCAATCGGGCTGTTCTATGTGTCTGGCGATGAATGAAGACGTACTGGAACCCGGCGATCGCTGCGCCTCCAGCACCAACCGTAACTTTGCCGGTCGACAGGGTGCCGGTTCCCACACCCATTTAATGAGCCCGGCGATGGTCGCGGCGGCGGCAATCGCCGGACATCTGGCCGATGTGCGTTCAATCAACGGTGGAGAACAATAATGCAAACTTTCACAGTAGTAACAGGGAAAGTGGCACCGATGATGGATGCCAATATTGATACCGATGTCATTATGCCAAAGCAGTTTTTGAAGGGTATCGATCGTCAAAATCTGGATCGCGGCCTGTTCTTTGACCTGCGTCTGTTGCCCGATGGCCAGCCCAATCCGGAGTTTATCCTCAATCGCCCGGAGTGGCACGGTAGTTCATTTATGGTGGTTGGCCCTAACTTTGGCTGCGGCTCCAGTCGTGAGCATGCAGTATGGGGCTTGCAGCAAACCGGCATTCGCGCCCTGATTGGTACCTCATTTGCCGGTATCTTTGCGGATAACTGTCAGCGCAACGGCGTACTGCTGATTTGCTTAACGCCGGAGCAGGTTGCGGAAGTGGCAGCGGTGGCTGGTGAACCACAACACAATACGATCAGTATTGATTTGTCGGTGCAACAGATTCAGTTGGATGATGGTCGGGTAATTGGCTTTAAGCTGGATGAGAGAAACAGGCTGGCGCTGATGAAGGGATTGGATGCGATTGGGGTGACGATGGAGTATCAGGGGGAGATTAGAGATTTTGAGAAGCGGTATGGGGTAGGGAGTCCTTGGTTGGGGATTAATTGAGAACTGTAAATATTTAGCCCGGATCAATTTCGTCCACTAATCGTGCAGAATATAGATTAGCTTTCGTGCAAGTGGCCGAGCAAGGGGCGTTAGGGCGAACGCCCCCTGCACCCCCGCGCCTTCGCACCCGAATCCAGGTCGCTACGCGACTTCCCTCCGCCTTCATTCAGCCTTAACGCACCGGCACTGATTCGCTCCAGGCGAAGCAGTGCCTCGCCAAACATCCATGTTTGGCGTGCTGGCTTCTCTCAGTTGTCGGCTGGAATTCCAGTGCTTAATGAGAAGGGCAAAAACAAGGTCAAAATTAAGAGCAAAAGCAAATTGGAGAGTGGCTCTTCACAGAAAGGATTTATTCCTCTATATCTGCCCACTTAAAATAGAGTTGCAGGAATTCTACGCAGACTTTTAGTTTGGCGGAGTTTGAGAGGCGCATGGGGTATACCGCCCAGATGTCGGCATTTTGGGTATATTCTGGTAGTACGTTGATCAGTTTGCCTTCGTCAATATAGCGCTTGGCATCCCACATGGAGCGCAGGAAGATACCGTGGCCTTCCAGGCCCCATTGCAGCACGATAGCACCACTGTTGGAGGAAAGTCGGCCGTCAACCCGGATAGTTTGTGGTTTTTCATCTTTGTCACTTAATAGCCAGCTGCCAAAAGGGGTATCCCGCTCTTTGATCACCAGACAGTCGTGATGGACTAAATCATCCAGGGTTTCGGGCTGGCCTTTAACGGCCAGATAGTCTGGTGAAGCGCAAAGCACACGCTGGTTATCCAGCAGTTTTTTTGCCATATATTGATTCGGCAAATCGCTGCCGACGCGGATTTCTAAATCAAAGCCCTCTGCAACCAAATCGATAACGTGGTCTGAAGTAACCAGTTGGATAGCCAGATTAGGATACTGCTTTGCCAGTTGGGAAATTGCCGGGGCGACAAACTGGCGACCAAAGCCAAAAGAGCTGACAATACGCAATGTGCCCTGCGGTTCATGGCGCGCCTCTGAAACGTCACTGATAAAGTCGTCGAGATCCCCCAGAATCCTGTCTGCCCACACCCTGGCTTTCTCGCCCTCTTCTGTTAATACAATGCTGCGGGTACTGCGATGAAACAGTTTTATATCCAGTACCTTTTCCAGCACATTAATCCGTTTACTGATGTAAGCGGGAGATACTCCCAGCTCAACGGCAGCTTTAGCAAAGCTATGCTTTCTGACTACGGTGAGAAAAACCCGTAAATCTTCATTTAACGGCAATGGAGAGCGGCTAATCGACATAAAAATAACCCTGAAGTAAAACGATACACCTTAAAGCAAACTGCCAGATGGGCTTTCTGTTTTATTATTGTTTAAGGTTCTATGATTTTATAAACAGAAACCCCGATTAACTCAGGAATATCCTGATATCTGACTATATTTTAACCCTGCTAACAATGCTATGGGAGCACTCGATTAAAGTGTGATAAACTTCACATTAATTAGTGACTGAAACAGCCATTCCCGAAATGACCTGATCAAGAGTATCTCTGAACCAACCTGAGTGATGCGATTCACTTCTCACGTTTTATTATCTGCAAAAAAATAACATTGTTTTCTGTAAGGAAATTCTGGTCATGACATTTTATTGGGCCGCGCAGGCCGTGGGCGGCGTGGCGTTTCTGGTAGGTATTACCATGTTTTTTAACCGCAACGAACGCGGTTTTAAATATCAACTTTCTGCCTACTCAACCATCATGAGCTGTCACTTCTTTATGATGGGTGCCAATGCTGCCGCAATGAGCGTACTACTTAGCGCAATACGTACTATCACCTCTATCTGGTGGCGTAATCTTTGGGTAATGATGATTTTTATTACTCTGACGCTAATCTTAGCCACCATGAAAATTCAGCACCCGATTGAGGCACTGCCAATTGCCGGGACTATTGCCAGTACCTGGGCGATGTTCCGTACACATGGTTTAAAGATGCGCAGCATTATGTGGTGCTCAACCGCCTGTTGGGTTACCCACAATATTTGGGCTGGCTCCATTGGCGGAACCCTGATTGAAGGGAGCTTTCTGCTGATGAACGGCTTCAACATTATTCGCTTCTACCGTATGCAAAAACGCGGTATCGACCCATTTGCCATTGAAAGCAAAGTGGTTAAAGCGGCAGAAGAAGAAAGAGCATTAGAAGAACAGCGCCCGGAAGAAAAAGTAGTAGAACAAAAGTAAGCCCGCGTTTTATCGCGTGGGCTTAACAGACTGATGACAAAGTCTACTAGCTCAGTTTAGTCCCTTAATAGAGCCAATCGATGGGAGGGACGGGTGTTGGGGTCGACTTGGCGCAAGCGCTGGCCCGCAGGGTGAAACACCGCAAGGTGTTTCATAACCGCCCCTAACCCGGCCAAGCCCATCGCGCTCCGTAGCTAAGTACAGAGTGTTTACCGACCGTTATCGGGGCCGATATAAGCAGAGAGTTTTTACGGTCGGAATATTTGCAGATGCTAATTTATTAGGTTTGTCAGCAACCTAATCCAAAAACAACCCCTGATCGCGAAGTAAGTGGTCGTTGCCACGCCGGCGGGTAAAGCCGCTGCGGTCAAAAAACTCCAGAACCTGAATCGCCAGCTTACGCCCTACTCCCAGCCGATCGCGAAAATCGGCTGCGCAGGTGCTGCCCTGCGTGGTGTGCATAGTACGAATCAAATCGGCAAACTGGCGAATACGACCACTCAGATAATAGCGATCGCGAACCACTGCGGTAATGTGACCCAGCTGCGCCGCTTTACGCAATACGCCTCTCACCAACTGCTCATCCAGCGCCAGCTCGGCGGCTAAATCCCGCACCCAGTAAGGGTCATCACCAAATATCTCTTCTATACGTTGCCATATCGCCTGTTCATCAGGAGTGAATGCCAGACTAAACTCCGGCAGATGCAACCATCCCCGGCTGTTGCTCAGACGCTTGTCTGCCAGCAGCATATCAATCAGCGAGAACACCAGCGCTTCCGGCTCAGAGGGTAACGCCATGCGACGTAGTCTGGCTCGCCCTACACCCAACTGATCTAAATGTTGCTGATGGAAATCTCTCAGAGTATCAATCAACCGTTGTTGGAACTCCTGCACTTTTTCCTGTTGCAGAGCGGTATCACCCACCACTTTACAGCCTGATGCCGTTAACAGTATTTGCAGCCCATCGTCAGTTAACTGACGCGCCCAGCCAAATGCTTTAAGGGATAAACTGCCTTCTGCCAGACGCAGCTGTAAAGCCTGCATATCATTTTGTGCCTGACTGAGCTGGTTAAGCTTTTCAAGATATTCCGGCTGGCGCTTACCTCTGCGCGGTGGCTGAAGTAACAACACTCGCGCACCGCCCAACGTTTCACGGGCGCTGATATCACGCACAATAATGCGATCGTTCTCCGCCAGCAGTAAGGCTTCATCCAGCACCAGCTCCACTAATACGTCACTGCCAGCGCTAACCGCCCCTTCCTGTAACAGAGAAATACGGCCGGTAATATGGTTAACTGAATGATGCAAATGTACCGACTGCCAGTGGCGAAGTGGCTTATCACAATGCAGGATCGCAAGGACCCGGTCTCCGGCTTCTGGTGGCGTTTGCTGCAATAGCCAGTCTCCGCGATTTACATCCTGCTTACCCATATCGCCGGTAATGTTTAACGCAATACGCTCACCGGCACCCGCCCGCTCTGCCGGTTGATTCTGAGCGTGGATACTTCTTACCCGCACCGGTCGATTAACCCCCGTCAGCCACAGGGTATCCCCTACGCTAACCTGTCCGCTAAATGCGGTGCCGGTGACCACCAGGCCGCTACCTTTGATAGTAAAACTACGGTCAACCGCCAGGCGAAAGCGATGGATTGATGCTTCATTATCTTCGATTCGGTGCTGATATAAATTAATTAAATGCTCGCGCAGTTCCGGGATACCCGTCCCCTGTGGAGCCGCGGTGACAAAGATCGGGCAATCATCCCAACCCTGAGTACTTAGCTCATCGGTAATCTGGCTTTTGACGCTGGCAATACGCTCAGGCGTGACCCGATCCGCCTTGGTTAAGGCGACGGTAATGGCAGGAATACCCACCAGGCGTAAAATCGCCAAATGCTCCCGGGTTTGCGCCATGATGCCGTCGTCACAGGCCACCACCAGCAGGGCATGTTGAACACCGTCAACACCAGCCAGCATATTTGCCAAAAACTTTTCATGACCCGGAACGTCGATAAAACCCAGCACCTGACCATCTTCCAATGGTAAGAAGACATAGCCTAAATCAATGGTCATTCCACGGCGTTTTTCTTCCGGCAGGCGATCGGTGCTGCCTGCTCCGGTCAGTGCTTGCAGCAGCGTGGATTTTCCGTGGTCAACGTGTCCGGCGGTGGCAATAATCATGCTAACAACATCTCCAGCAATTCAGATTCATCTTCAAGGCAGCGCAAATCCAACCATAGCTTTCCTTCCTGTATCCGACCAATCACCGGTTTTGGCAGCGCGCGCCATTTTTCCGCCAGCGCTTCCAGCGTTCGGCCGCGGCCATCTTTTGGCTCGAAAGTCAGGGCATAGCTGGGCAGACGATCGACCGGTAATGAACCGCTGCCAATTTGTGACAGGCAAGGCTCTGTCTGTACGGTGAAATGTCCGCCGTAACAGGCCTGTAATGGCGATAATAACTGCATTGCCATTCCTTGCATTTCAGCCGCATCACGGCTTAACAAACGTAGAGTCGGCAGGGAATAAGCTAAACGTTCTGGCTGTTGGTAAAGGCGTAATGTAGCTTCCAGCGCCGCCAGCGTTAGCTTTCCGGCGCGCAGGGCGCGTTTTAATGGGTGACGCTGGATTTTCTCAATCCACTTTTTCGAACCAAGGATAATCCCCGCCTGCGGGCCGCCCAGCAATTTATCACCGGAAAATGTCACTAAATCCACACCCGCCGCAATCAGGTCTTGGGGCATTGGCTCAGCAGGTAAATCATACTGCTGTAAATCGATTAATGAGCCGCTACCAAGATCAGTGGCTACCGGCAAATTCAGCTCTCGACCCAGTGCCACCAGCTCCGACTCATCAACCGCAGCAGTAAAACCCTGAATACTGTAATTGCTGGTATGCACTTTCATTAACAACCCGGTGCTTTCGCTCACCGCATCACGGTAATCACGCAGGTGGGTACGGTTGGTCGTACCCACTTCCACCAGCTTACACCCCGCCTGACGCATCACATCCGGCACCCGGAATGCGCCGCCAATTTCCACCAGCTCACCACGAGAAACGATAACTTCTTTATCTGCTGCTACCGCAGCCAGCATCAGCATCACCGCAGCGGCATTGTTATTCACAATACAGGCCGCTTCAGCGCCAGTTAATTCACTCAGCAGCTCGGAAATCACATTATCCCGATGGCCGCGCCCGGCACCGTCCAGATCGTACTCCAGCGTCACCGCATGACGCATGGCGCTGGCAACTTCATCAATCGCCTCTTCTGCCAACAGCGCCCGCCCCAGATTGGTATGCAGCACGGTTCCACTCAGGTTGAATACCGGTTGTAAACCGCTGCGCTGTTTCTGCGTCAGATGATGGCTAACCGCCTCAATCCAGTTGTGGCTCCACTCAGGTAATCGATTGAACTGGCTAATCTCCTGTCGGGCCTGCTGCTGTAAATGACGCAGCGACGCCACCACCAGATGTTGACCGAATTGAACCAATAGCGGCTCCATATCCGGCTCATTAAGTAAGCGATCCACCGAGGGAAGCTGGCTGTACAGGGATTGAGTTTGATTATTCATGAGTGCGACCTGTTAAAAATCAATGACGCTAATATATCGGCTCAGCGCCATAACGTGAAGCGTAAGCTGCTCAGGGCGTGAATGATATCGATGAAATGGTGAAATCAGTCAATGGCGGCTACGCTTAATAGCAGTCAGCATAATTTTTATGCTGTATGGATGCGGCCCGTTTTACTTCCGCTCATCCCTCTTTTTATTCCGTCAGCGCTACAAGGTGATAATCACTATGACTATGAATATTCGCAGCTTTGCTGCCACTTCCGCTACGTCTCCCGTTGCTCTTCACGCCATTATTCGTCGTGACCCGCGAGAAGACGATGTAGCAATCAAGATTTTATACTGTGGCGTTTGCCACTCTGATATCCATCAGGCCCGCAATGAATGGCACAACACCATTTATCCGGTAGTTCCCGGCCATGAGATTATTGGTCAGGTAACCGCCGTCGGCAAAAACGTCACTCATTATAAACCGGGAGATTGGGTTGGCGTTGGCTGTATGGTGGATTCCTGCCAGCATTGCGCCTCCTGTCAGGATGGCCTTGAACAGTTCTGTGAAAACGTGGCTACTTTTACCTACAACGGCAAAGACCGCCATGACGGCACCATTACATATGGCGGCTATTCTGAATCTATCGTGGTTTCCGAGAAGTTCGTGTTGCGCCTGCCGGAAAAACTCGACCCTAAATCCGCCGCACCTTTGCTGTGCGCTGGCATTACTACTTACTCACCGTTACGCCACTGGAAGATTGGCAAAGGCCATAAAGTGGCAGTGGTCGGCTTAGGTGGTTTAGGCCATATGGCACTGAAATTTGCCAAAGCCTTAGGCGCTGACGTCACCCTGTTCACCCGTTCAATGAGCAAGGCCTCGGAAGCCATCCGACTGGGAGCCGACCATGTAGTACTGTCCTCCGATGCCGATCAGATGAAAGCGGTAACAAACCACTTTGATTTCATTCTGGATACCGTTCCTCAACAGCACGACCTTAACCCTTACCTCGCCACCCTAAAACGCGACGGCACCTGCGTACTGGTTGGCCTGCTGGAACCGGTCGAACCACCCATGAACAGCGGACTGCTGGTGATGGGCCGCAAAAGCCTGGCTGGCTCCCTGATCGGCGGCATCGCTGAAACTCAGGAAATGCTCAACTTCTGCGCCCAACACAACATCACCAGCGACGTAGAAATGATCAACATTCAGGAAATCAACCAGGCCTACACCCGAATGCTAAAAAGCGACGTCAAATACCGGTTTGTCATTGATATGAAATCGATAGAGACAGAAAACCTGTAACCCCAATCCTTACCCTTTAGGTCCTTATCCCTTGACCTTCAAAAGAGCACTGGAATTCAGCCGACAACTGAGAGAGGGTAGCACGCCAAACATGGATGTTTGGCGAGGCACTGCTTCGCCGGGAGCGAATCAGTGCCGGTGCGTAAGCCCGAACGAAGGCGGAGGGAAGTCGCCTAAGCGACCTGGATTCGGGTGCGAAGGCGCGGGGGGTGCAGGGGGGCATTCGCCCAAATGCCCCCCTGCTCGGCCACACCCACCACAGTCAATCTGTACGCTGTACTATTCGTGGACGAAACCCACTCAAAACCAAATATCCACATATTAATCAACAAATTAAACAATAACCCCTAATTAACTCCATAAAAACCATTCCCTAACTCCCAAAAATCTCTTCCCCCCTCAAACACCTCATGCAAACCTTAACAACTCAACAACAATAACTTTAATTCCATCACATTTAATTAACAATCGCTCATCCTCACCTTGTCATACCCCCCTTTCCACCCATACTTAATTTTGTCTATAACCTGATAAACAATGGGAATACTAGCATGTCCAGGAAATCAAATTTATTCATCGTCAGTATGCTAACCCTGTCCGTTGGTTCCGCTCTGGCTGCCCCTGAAAACTACCCTGCCGACTACCAAAAAATTATCGATGCTGCCAATAAAGAGGGCAAAGTGGTGATCTATTCCACCACCGATACCGCCGCCGCTGCACCGATTATTAAAGGGTTCGAAACGCTGTATCCAAATATCACCGTTGAATATAACGATATGAACAGTACTGAACTGTATAACCGTTATATCAGCGAACAGGCTTCATCCAGCGGCAGCGGCGATGTGGTCTGGAGCTCTGCAATGGACACCGGCCTGAAGCTGGCAACCGACTATGCATTAACCTATAAATCACCGGAAGCCGGTAAGATCCCAACCTGGGCGGTATGGAAAGATACCGCTTATGGCACCACCTATGAGCCGTTGGTATTTATCTATAACAAGCGCCTGATTAAAGAAGATGAAATTCCTAAATCTCACGCCGCTCTGGGTGAACTAGTGAAAAGCCAGTCGGACAGATTTAAAAACAAAGTCACCACTTACGATATCGAGAAATCCGCTCTTGGCTTTATGCTCTCGGTTGAAGATATGAAAAACGATCCTAAATACTGGGATCATCTGAAAGACATCTCCAGCGCGGGAATGGTGGTTCAGTCATCAACCGGTACTATGCTTGAGCGCGTCTCTTCCGGAGAGAATCTGATCGGTTACAACATTCTGGAACCCTACGCTAAAACCCGTGCGGCTAAAGATCCATCCTTGGGCATCGCTTATCCATCGGATTACACCCTGGTACTTTCCCGCGTGACCTTTATCAGCAAGCAGGCGAAAAACGTTAACGCCGCCAAGCTATGGCTGGATTATCTGCTGTCACAAAAAGGCCAGGATATTGTCGCCAATCAGGCCAACATCACCTCTATTCGTGACGATATCAACGGCGATAACGACGTAGCGGGCACCACTAAATTACTGGGTAGTTCACTGAAACCTATTCCGGTTAATGAAACGCTGCTGGAATATCTGGAGCAGAATAAGCGTCTGGATTATCTGAAAAAATGGCGTTCTGTCACCGGTAAATAATAACAAACGACTCTAACGACAGGGGTCATGGTGCCCCTGTCGTTAACCTTCTCTTTTCTACAGGGTTTTATCATGTACTCGTTGCGCAAAATAAAGCAGAGCTTGCCGCGCGGTGTAGTAGTGATGCTAACGGCACTGTTTATCTACGGACCCTTAGCGCTTATTGTCACCCAAAGCTTTCTGTCTGCTCCTTTTTTTGTTCCTGACAAAACCTTCAGCCTCGACGCCTACCGCTTCGTTTTTGACGATCCGGACGTTTATAAGGCGCTAAAAAGCGGCTTTATTCTGGCTATCGGGCTGGTGGTCATTGTTATTCCTCTGGGCGGTATTCTGGCTTTCCTGATTGTCAGAAGCGATCTGCCGGGCCGTCGTTGGATAGAACCAATGATTCTGGTGCCGGTGTTTGTCTCTCCAATGGTATTGGGGTTTGGCTATGTGGTTGCCGCCGGTCCGGTTGGCTTCTTCTCCCTGTGGATGCAGGATCTGTTTGGATTTGTGCCGTGGAACATCTACTCTATGACCAGCATTATCATTATTGCTGGTCTGATGCATGTGCCACACGCCTATCTGTATATCTCATCTGCATTACGCAATATGGGTTCTGATGTAGAAGAAGCGGCGCGCATCTCTGGAGCATCGCCGTTTCGCGTGATGGTTTCTGTGAGCCTGCCGATGGTCAGACCAGCGATTCTGTACGCCACCGTGTTGCTGTTCTTCCTCGGTCTGGAAGTGTTCGGCCTGATGTTAGTGCTGGGAGATCCTGAAGGTAACCTGGTGCTGGCAACCTACTTATACAAACTGACCAACAAACTGGGTATCCCTTCTTACCATCTGATGGCGGTGGTCGCGGTAGTTCTGATCAGTATTACTATTCCGCTGATCATGCTACAACGCCGCTTAATGCGCACCGCGAATCGCTTTGTCACAGTAAAAGGCAAAGCGTCACAGGCGCACGTGCTGCCACTGGGCAAATGGCGCTGGGTATCTGCGGCCGTGGTTATCCTGTGGTTGATTGTAACCATTTTTGTACCGCTCACCGGCATACTGCTGCGGGCATTTGTCTCTAACTGGGGTGTGGGCGTTTCGCTGTTTGATCAGCTATCGCTGGATACCTTCCGCACCGTGTTCTCACAGCCAAACCTGATTCGGGCCATTATCAACTCGGTGGCTATCGGCGTGTTCGGCGGAGCGCTGGCGGTAATCTGTTACACCTTTATTGGTCTGGCAATGCACCGTAAACCGGATCGCACTACCCGTTTTCTCGACTATAGCGTGCTGATCCCTCGGGCGGTGCCGGGAATACTGGCCGGTCTGGCTTTCTTATGGGTATTCCTGTTTACCCCTATGTGGATGGACAAGTCTCTGGCTGATGGCTATATGTCGGTTCTGCCCGGCGCCCAGTGGATGCGGGATAACGTCATTGTCTGGATGCGGGCAACCCGCAATACCATTTTCAGCGTCTGGTTAGCTTATACCGTGGTATGGCTGGCTTATGGTCTGCGGCTTATCTCCTCAGCGCTGTTACAGGTAGGTGCCGAGCTGGAAGAAGCCGCTCGCAGTACCGGCGCACAGCGTAGTCAGGTTACCCGACAAATTACCGTACCGCTGGCCCGTTATGGCCTGATTGGTTCCTGGCTGCTGATGTTCCTGATCTTTGAGCGGGAATATTCAACGGGCGTGTATCTGCTATCGCCGGGTACGGAAACCATCGGTTCGATGCTGGTTTCCCTGTGGGCTACGGGTGCTGTCGATATCGTCGCTGCCCTGTCATTTATCAATATTGTTTTAGTCATGTTCGGCTTAGGCATCGCACTGCGTTTTGGAGTAAAACTCAATGACTGAACTCACTGTAGAGAGTCTGCATTTAAATTACGGCACTAACCCGGTATTAAAAGGGGTTTCGATGCAGCTAAAAAAAGGCGAGGTTGTCACCCTGCTCGGTCCATCGGGCAGTGGAAAGACCACGCTGTTACGTGCCGTCGCCGGGTTGGAAGCACCCTGTCAGGGTCGTATTATCATTGGGGATCGCGTGGTGTATGACGGCAACACCAACCAGGAGATCCCGGTGGAAGAGCGCAATCTGGGGCTGGTTTTCCAGTCTTATGCCCTGTGGCCCCATATGACCATTTTCGACAATATTGCCTATCCTCTTAAACTACGCAAAACCCCAACTGCCGAAATGAAGCAGCGGGTTCAGGCGGTACTGGATCAGTTAGGGCTGGGTCACTTAGGCCAGCGTTATCCTCACCAGCTATCGGGCGGACAGCAACAGCGAGTGGCGATTGGTCGGGGGCTAGTTTATAACCCGCCGGTGCTGCTGCTGGATGAACCGCTTTCCAATCTGGATGCCAAACTGCGTGAAGAAGCACGGGTGTTCCTGCGCAGTTTGATTGTTGATTTAGGGCTATCGGCACTGATGGTAACCCACGATCAGAACGAAGCTATGGCGATTTCCGATCGCATTCTGCTGCTGAATAATGGCGTGATTGAGCAACAGGGCACCCCACAGGAGATGTACTCTACGCCAACCACCCTGTTCAGCGCTGAATTTATGGGCAGCAACAACCGGCTTTACGGCCACGTTGCCGAACTTGCGGGCGACTATGCCTGCATTCAGGGAAGCAGTTGGAAGCTGTGGGGAAAACCGGGTGGCGCACTGAAAGTCGGCCAAAACGTCACGGCGGTGATTCGCGTTGAGCAGGTGAAACTCAATGATGTCGCCGAACAAAACAGTCTGGAACTACCGCTGCTGACCGGTATGTATCTCGGTAGCCACTGGGAGTATCTGTTCCGCGAGTCTAACGAAGACTCTCCGGTACTGCGGGCTTTCGGTACCACCAAGCCGGCCAGCGGAAGCCAGTGTCGACTGTCTATGCCTGCGGATCAGGTGTGGATATTTCCTGGTTAATTGTTTTTTGTGTTAACCAATAAGCAGTCTCAGCGCTTTTATGGCGTAAGGAGCGCTGAGATTGATGACAAATCAGATAAATTGGCTTTAGTGAATATTCCGGCCGGGCACAACGATGTCGCTCAAATCATCGTTGTGCCCGGCCGGAAGACCATCTGTACTTAACTGTAGAGCGCTCCATTTCACCAATGAGGTGGGCCTCATCAAGCGGGCGCATTGAGATAAAATTCCATACCCCTCCACCGTCATTCTGTCTTAATATGCATTCGATATGAGTTTAGCTAATCAATGGAATGAACTATGGTCATAGCGATCTTCGCGGGTATCGTTTTTATTATTATCGCTCGCGCATTTATTAAATCGGTACGGGAAAATCTGAAGAAGCTGAATACCGATAAGCTGATGCAGCAACGAAATGAGTGCTCACCGGCAGAACTCAAACTGGTTGCCTGCGCACAGCCACTGCGCTGTTTAGAGTTTTTCTTTAATAACCAATTCACCCCCGAAAATCATATGCCGGGATATTATCTGGCAGAGCAAAAGGCCCAATTAACAGGGATTCTGGCGGATGACTTTGGCGTTACCGGCGCTAGCGATGTGAATGACTATCGGGCCGCCGTTCTGTGGGATCTGCTATTAACTTACCTCTCTCCCCAGCAGTTTATTGAGCTATTCCACGTATCGCCCCTGTCGCTGATTGCGATTAAGCAGAACTGTTCAGCGACGGAATACCAGAACCTGCTGACTGAAATTAATATCCATACCATCAACGACGCTCTACAGGCCATTGCACAAATTCATCCTAAAAAAATGGCTCCACTGCTTACAGATAAACATTTGGCTGACCATATCCGGCATATTGAAATCCTGTATAAAGCTCATGTTTATACTCTGGCCTGTGAAGTGGGTTATCTGGGTAAGGCGCAACTGATGCAGATGACGGCGGATATCGGCGGGCAAAAAATTAACTGGAAACAGTACGATCGATCTTTTGCTTTCCTGAACCGCATGATGAAGACCGGTCTTTTTACCAACTATATGATTGAGCGGAAAAAGGAAAAGGTATGCTGGAATGAGTGCGGAGTCTGGACTTTACAGCAGCAACAGGGGTTTCAGCAGGAATCTGACGCTGGAGTAGCGTTTTCCCACCTTCAATAAATGATGAAACCGTTATTCCGATAACAATCGGAATAACGATTAAAATACCGCGGAGTTAAACTACTCTCCCGAAGGGAACAGGAATGGGTTTAGCGCGCTGCGGGCAAAACCTTCTTCCTCTACCTTGGCATCCAGCACCAGCGAGGCTAAATCGTCAGCTACTGGCTCAACATACTGATCTTTCTCCTGATATAAAATCTTCAGGTAGCTTCCGCAGTCGCCACAACTTTCGGCTCTGACCGGGGCAGTTTCACTGTCCAGCGACCAGTAATTCAGCTTACCGGTTTGTTCGCAGTTAGAGCACTTCACCCGCACCATATGCCATTCGCTTTCGCACAGGCTGCAATGCAGGTAGCGTAAGCCTGCTTCAGTACCGATATGGACCATGCTGGCAACCGGTGCACTGTCGCAGATTGGGCAGTTATGACGGCCTTCACCATAGTCTGCACGCGCTTTGCCTGGTATTTGGGTCGCCATTTGCGCCCAGTAAACCGACAGAGCCGCCCACAGGAATGGTGCTTTATCACTACCCACTTTACCGATTTCGCCGGTTAGCAGGTCAGTGGCCAGATTTTCCAGCTCCTGAGTCCCCATCTTCTTCAGCGATTCCAGAACCGGTAATACGTGTTCTGGCGCTTCCGGCTCCAGCTCGGCAATAATGGCCGACAGCAGCTGTTGCCAGTGCTGAGTACGCGGAAAATACTTCACCGACAGAGGTGGATTTCCGGTGGCCGCCGAGATTTTCAGCGTTTCGGACAGGTCGATGCTTAACGGATGGTCATGCTGAGCATGGCTCTGGGCATCCACCACCGTCGCGACAAACTTCAGGTAGTCGCCTAACGGATGGTTTTCAGCCAGCTGACGCAGGCGCTCAGCGCGACGGGAATAGAGACTCTTTAAATTGGCAAATAACAACGGCGGGATTGCTCCCGCCGTTTTTGCCACTTCGTCCGGGGAGACGATGCGGATACTACTCATTCTTTTTTTCTTCCTCGGCTACAACTTCACGATACCAACGAGGATGATGCTTGGCGGCCCACTTGCGGCTGACCTTGCCTTCTATCATCCCGGTAATAGAACCTTTCACCCAGAATGCCATATAAATATGGATAAGGATAGCGTGAATCAGCACGATAGCCGCTACGGCATGGATCATTAAACCTAAGCGGATAGCCCATATTGGGAAGAACTCAGCAAAGTAAGGACGCCAGATAATCACGCCGCTCACCAGCAAAACAAGGATTAACCCCATAATGCTCCAGAACATCGCCTTCTGACCCGGGTTATATTTACCCACGTCAGCCACTTCATGCTCTTTGCCTTTCAGTACATCAACAATATGGACGAACCAACTGATATCCTCTTTCTTCGGGATGTTGTGTTTCACAAAGCGGAAAAACATCAGTACCAGCACACAGAAAATCAGTACGCCAAAGAAGGGGTGCAAAATACGCCCCATCTGTGGTGTACCAAAAGTCTGAGTTAACCAGCTCAGGGTCGGGAAGAACATCGCGATGCCCGACAGCGCCACCAGAAAGAAACAGATGACCACTGTCCAGTGACACGCTCGATCGATAAACGAGACTCGTTTAATCATCTTACTTTTCTTCATGATGATCCTCCTCGTCATCGTCTTCATCTACTTTGTTCGGCCCAACGCCGATGTAGTGATAAATCAGGCCTGCGAAGCTGGCAACAAACGCGGCTGCTGACAGCGGTTTCAGAACGCCTTTCCAGAAGCCAACCACCGGACTGATCGTTGGATCGTTCGGTAAGCCGTGATACAGCTCAGGACGGTCAGCGTGGTGCAGCACATACATCACATGCGTACCGCCAACCCCTGCCGGGTTGTACAGGCCAGCGTTCTCATAGCCGCGAGTGTGCAGCTCAGCAACGCGTTCTTCTGCCAGTTGAATCATTGCCTCTTTGGTACCAAAGTGAATGGCACCCGTCGGACAGGTTTTCACACAGGCAGGTTCCTGACCTACGGTTACCCGATCGACACACAGGGTACATTTGTACACCCGGTTATCCTCTTTGTTCAGACGAGGAACGTTGAACGGACAACCGGCGATGCAGTAACCACAGCCGATACAATGTTCTGACTGGAAGTCGACAATACCGTTGGCATACTGAATAATCGCACCCGCAGACGGGCACGCCTTCAGACAGCCAGGGTCGCTACAGTGCATACAGCCGTCTTTACGGATCAGCCACTCCAGCTTGCCGTTTTCTTCCACTTCAGAGAAGCGCATCACGGTCCATGATTTGGCAGTCAGGTCAGCCGGGTTGTCGTAGACACCTACGTTATGACCGATTTCATCACGAATATCGTTCCACTCTGAACAGGCCACCTGACAGGCTTTACAGCCGATACAGGTGGTTACATCAATCAGTTTCGCCACTTCTTCCTGGTGATGACGCACCTGTGGAGGCGGCGTCAAAGCGTTGGTGGCGGAACGCTTAATAATGTCTTGAGATTGCATTGACATATTTTCTCTCCGTTACACCTTTTCTACGTTAACCAGGAACGCCTTGTACTCTGGCGTTTGCGTGTTGGCATCACCGACAAACGGTGTCAGGGTGTTGGCCAGATAGCCTTTTTGAGCTGCTCCGACAAATCCCCAGTGAATCGGAATACCGATGGTTTCCACATCCTGACCGTTAACTTTCAGGGTGCGGATACGTTTGGTCACTACCGCCTTGGCTTCAATATAGCCACGCTGGGAACTGACTTTCACCGTATCACCATGCTGAATACCTTTCGCCTGCGCCAGACCTTCACCGATTTCAACAAACTGTTCCGGCTGAGTAATGGCGTTCAGTACCGAGTGCTTAGTCCAGTAGTGGAAGTGCTCGGTTAAACGATAGGTGGTACCCACGTATGGGAAGTCTTTCGCCGATCCCATATTGGCCAGATCCGATTTAAATACACGGGCAGCCGGGTTAGAGATCACATCTTTATGCAGCGGGTTAGTGCTGATTGGCGTTTCAAACGGCTCATAGTGCTCAGGGAACGGACCTTCAGCCATTTTATCGGTAGCAAACAGACGGCCCATACCCTCGTTTTGCATGATAAACGGACCGACGTCGCTGCCCGGAGGTGCGGCGCTGTAGTCAGGAATATCAATACCTGTCCACTTAGTACCATCCCACTCAATCAGCTTACGTTTTGGATCCCATGCTTTACCCTGTGGATCCGCTGAGGCACGGTTGTACAGAATGCGGCGGTTAAGCGGCCATGCCCATGACCATGCCAGCGTGTTACCCAGACCGGATGGGTCAGAGTTATCGCGACGGGCCATTTGGTTACCGGCTTCAGTCCAGCTACCGGTATAGATCCAGCAGGCGCTGGAGGTGGTACCGTCATCCCGCAGTTGAGCAAAACTGTCGAGCAGTTGGCCTTTCTTAAGGATCACTTTGCCGGTGGCATCGGTGATATCAGCCAGCGCACGACCGTTAGACTCTTTCGCCATCTCTTCTGACTGAGGATGCATTGGCTCCAGATAGTTCCAGGTCATATTCATCAGCGGCTCAGCACCGACGGCGTTAGCGCCATCCTGTGCGTACAGCTCACGGATTTTGAATAACAGACCGGCCAGAATTTCGCCATCGGTTCTTGCTTCTCCTGGTGGTTCGCCGCCCTTCCAGTGCCACTGCAACCAGCGACCGGAGTTAACGATAGAACCATCTTCTTCGGCAAAACAGGTACAAGGCAGACGGAACACTTCGGTTTGGATTTCCGCCGGTTTCACGTTGTTTTGCATACCATGATTTTGCCAGAACTCTGCGGTTTCAGTGTTCAGCGGGTCAATGGTCACCAGATACTTCAGTTTAGACAGTGAACGAACAACTTTATTTTTGTCCGGGAATGAGGCAACCGGGTTAAAGCCCTGGCAGATATAGCCATTCACTTTGCCCTGATCCATCATGTCAAAATACTTCAGAACGTCGTAGCCCTGATCCCATTTCGGTAACCAGTCATAGCCCCAATCATTGTCTTTCTGGGCTTTATCACCATAGAAGCTCTTCATCATACTGATAAAGAATTTCGGATAGTTGCCCCAGTAGTTCACCTGATCCGCCAGTGCTTTTTTCGGCGTGCTGGCATCGAGGTAGGTTTGCAGCGTTGGCTGTTTCTCTGACGGTAAAGTCAGATAGCCAGGCAGAGACTGTGACAGTAAACCAAGGTCGGTCAGACCCTGAATGTTGGAGTGACCACGTAAGGCGTTAACCCCGCCGCCGGCCATACCCATGTTGCCCAGCAGCAGCTGGATCATTGCCATGGTACGGATGTTCTGAGAGCCAACGGAGTGTTGAGTCCAGCCCAGGGCGTACAGGAACGAGGTGGTTTTATCGACGGCGCTGGTTTCAGCAATCAGTTCACACACTTTGATAAAGTCATCCTGTGGCGTACCACAGATATTACTGACCACTTCAGGGGTGTAGCGACTGACGTGTTTTTTCAGCAGGTTCCATACGCAGTTTGGATCGGTCAGCGTCGGGTCGCGCTTGGCGAAGCCGTCTTCACCAACCTGATAGTTCCAGGTGGTTTTATCATACTGACGTTTTTCTGCGTCATAGCCGCTGAACAGCCCGTCTTCAAAGGTAAAGTCTTCACGCACCAGCAGACTGGCGTTGGTGTAAGCCTTCACATATTCAGCATTGATCTTGTTGTTTTCCATCAGGTAAAGGATAACCCCTGACAGGAACGCAATATCAGTACCGGAACGAATAGGCGTGTAGAAATCGGCAACGGAGGCCGTACGGGTGAAGCGTGGATCGATGACGATCAGCTTAGCGTTGTTATGGATTTTCGCTTCCATTGCCCAGCGGAATCCTACCGGGTGTGCTTCAGCTGCGTTACCGCCCATCACGACGACGAGGTTTGCGTTTTTGATGTCAACCCAGTGGTTGGTCATCGCACCGCGACCAAATGTTGGAGCAAGACTTGCTACCGTTGGTCCGTGTCAGACGCGTGCCTGGTTATCGACTGCGAGCATACCGAGCGCCCGCGAAAATTTCTGAGTCAGTAAACCATTTTCATTGCTGGAAGCAGAGGCAGCGAGTAATCCGGTGGTTAACCAACGGTTGACGGTTACGCCACTTGCCGACGTTTGCTGGAAGTTTGCGTCACGGTCTGCCTTCATTAATTTGGCGATACGGTTAAAGGCATCGTCCCAACTGATTCTCTGCCATTTGTCAGAGCCCGGAGCACGATATTCCGGATATTTCAGGCGACTTGCGCTGTTAACATAATCGATAAGCCCTGCCCCTTTAGGACAAAGCGCGCCACGGTTGACCGGATGATCCGGATCTCCCTCTATGTGGAAGATACTGGCTTTGGCATTTTTGGCACCATCACCCATGCTGTACATTAACAGACCACATCCCACCGAACAGTAGGTACAGGTATTACGTGTTTCCTGAGCGCGTAATAGCTTGTAGCTACGCGTCTCTG
The DNA here is from genome assembly GCF_013394855.1 of Limnobaculum xujianqingii. Classification (NCBI taxonomy): domain Bacteria; kingdom Pseudomonadati; phylum Pseudomonadota; class Gammaproteobacteria; order Enterobacterales; family Budviciaceae; genus Limnobaculum; species Limnobaculum xujianqingii. The sequence goes on from NZ_JABMLK010000001.1 coordinate 2,877,043, forward strand.
CCAGCGCCATCGAGGGGGCGAACCCCAGCGCTGCTGCCGTTGTACCTGCCATACCGCCAGCGCAGATTTTAAAAAACTGCCTTCTGCTGACCTGCATGGTTTTCTCCTTTTTTCTTATTACTGTTACATTGCTCGAATAATTTACGTACAAACACTTTGCTGGTTACTTGCTTAAGGATTATTTAGCAATTTGTTACTGCTTTCTTAGCAAATCGAACCAAAAAAGAAAAAATACAACCAAATAGACTGTCTTTTTCACCTGGTGCGCCAGTTGTTCCAACTAACCAATAAAGACATTATTATTGTACGAAGATAGAATAGTGATTAACTTGATCCATCTCGTAAATGTTACAAAAATTAACTTTTTGTTGGCTATTTTCGTTGCATTTGTACCTCTAATGTTAACCCGAAAATAATATTCATCAAGTCCCCAATATTTGAAGGTCTATACGTGAAAACCGATATCCCTGTGCAAAACGACTGTTCTCAATCTGTTGTTGGCGTGAAGCAACTCACTGTGCGTCGACACAACGCTTTAAATGCACCAGAGCCAGACTGGGTTGCAGAGGAGGTTCCGGTTGCCCTGAGCTATAACGGTATCTCTCATGTGGTGATGATGGCTACGCCAAAAGAGCTGGAAGAATTCGCTATTGGTTTTTCTCTGGCGGAGGGAATTATTGAGTCGCCGCAGGAAATTTATGGCATCGATATCAGCAACGGTTGTAACGGCATTGAAGTTGAGATTGAGCTGGCTACCCGTCGTTTTGTTGGTTTGAAGGAGCGGCGTCGGGCCATGGCCGGACGCACCGGCTGTGGTGTATGTGGCGTTGAGCAGTTGGGTGAGGTGTTACGGCCGCTTAAGCCGCTGCCGTTTACTCAAAAGTTCGATCTGGGTCTGTTGGATGGGGTGTTGCCGCAGCTTAATAAGGTGCAGATTGTTGGTCAGTTGACCGGTTGTACTCATGCTGCGGGTTGGGTCTCTTCTGACGGTCAGATGCTGGGGGGCTGTGAGGATGTCGGTCGTCATGTGGCGCTGGATAAGCTGTTAGGCGTGCGGGCTAAGCAGGGTTGGCAGCAGGGTGCGGTGTTGGTTTCCAGCCGTGCCAGTTATGAGATGGTGCAGAAAGCGGCGATGTGTGGGGTGGAGATTTTGTTTGCGGTGTCGGCGACTACGTCGCTGGCGGTGAAGGTGGCGGAAGAGTGTAATTTGACGTTGGTGGGGTTTAGTAAGCCGGGGCGGGCGACGGTGTATACGTGTCCGGAGAGGATTATTGTTAGTTAGATTTTGTGGATATTCCGGCCGTAAGTAGCAATGTGAGGATATAACCGTTGTGCTCGGCCGGTAGACCATCGGTACTTTAGCCCGGAGTGCGTCGGGCCTACCTTTCCTAGGGGCGCTTCGTTGGCTTACGCCAAGTCGACCCCAACGGAAAGCTCTCCCTCCGTTTGGCTTTTAGGGCTAATAAAACCGTTATAGTTTGCCCTGAACTGCCAGCGTTTTTAGGGTATCCATCCGCTGGGTCATTTCAGCATTATTGATAAACTCTGCCTTTTCTTCATTGTAGCGGCTGAATGTCTGATTTATCTGTTGTTCCAGCCAGTTATCATCAGTGTTGTTTTGGGGTTCTTCATCTATACAAAAATGGATTGTAGCCATAACACGCCTTCCTTGGTTGTATCATTGGGATATCTGCATTTTGTTCTATTTAAAGGGATAGCTATGGCTATCCCTTTTTCGTATTGATTAACCGTGATTCAGGTTTTGGTTTTGGTTCTGCATCTGAAATAGCCGGGTGGTTGATTGTTCGTATAGCTCAAGCAGTATGGGAATGATGTGGGCAGAGGCTTTTAGCCATGCGCCGATTTGTCCGAGGTTTTGTGGTTGGGTTTGAATTCCGTTTTCCAGTGATTCTCCGGTATACAACAGTCCGTGGCATAGCCCTTCGATGGATTCGGCGGCAATGCTGCTGAGGTCGTGTAGCTCGATGTCGCTAAGTTGGGTGAATTTTAGATCGGCGATTAGGGTGCGGAGGATGGTGATTGAGGTGTCGGGGGTGGTTTCAGTAAGAGTGTTAGTCATCATTAGTATCTCGTGTAAGTAAGATTCAGATAACCACCCAAGACGCTAAACTCGGGCGGTAGCTCAGACGAGGTTAGCGTACCGGCTTACACGAATCCGGCGCTTCTTTCGAAGCCCCCGCCTGAGCCACCATTATTTGGGGTGAATCAAAGCGCATGACATTATCACATAATGTCATCGTGTAAGTCTCGGAACGCTAACTCCGGCTACGGATTTTGCCGTAGTGGGGTGACTATATGCTTGGGGTTTTGTTAATGGAATAGGTTGAGGGGATTTACATGGAGTTGTATGCGGAGATGGAATGTGTATCGCAGGAAATGGGGTAATTCGTCAATTTAATTAGATTCTAAATTGCTATGAGTAGGTCTTGATTTGTATTAGTTCATACTTGAGCTAATACTCTTGTTACTTTAAATTCAATCAGAGCTGACTATTTGCTTAGAGTGCCAGAAGAGGAAATTGCAAGGAGTAGTCTATGTCGATCAATAGGAAGTAGGTCAAGTTGTGTAATTTGAGTGGCAGTAATGGGTAGTCCTCATTCATAAATAATCACTTTACAGAGCATAGCCATCTGGCTTGTTCATCCTGTATTCTGGCTTTGTGACTTCCTCAGCAAGGATGAAATATGTACAACAATAAATTAAAAGTATTTGCGCAAGCGCAGGAGCAAAAGTTGATCGACGCCCTGGCAAGTACCAGAGAACACTCTGGCCCCCATTTTGAAGCAAGAAACCGAGATGACTATCAGCGGGATTACGCTCGCATTCTGTATTCATCATCATTTCGCAGATTGCAAGGAAAGATGCAGCTCTTTGAAGTCGATCCTGAAAAATTCAACAGAAACAGGTTAACGCACAGTCTTGAGGTAGCGCAGATCGCCCGGGGTATCGCATCAGACCTCGAACTGGTTCATCCCGTGGTGGTTGAGCTGGCAGCTCTGGCACATGATATCGGCAATCCCCCTTTCGGTCATTCAGGTGAAAAACTGCTTAACGAGCTGTCTGAGGATATCGGCGGTTACGAAGGTAACGCCCAGGCGTTGCGCATCTTGAGGAGACTTGAAAAAAAATACGCAGACTGCAGCGGGTTGAATCTGACTCATCGCAGCTTGCTTTCGGTTGTCAAGTATCCCAATTCCCGGTCCACTTCTGACAAATTTATTTATGATGACGACTTTGATTTTTACACTAGCCTGCTTGCTAAATACCAGCTCAATCTGCAATCTGGAGAGAAAACGATTGATGCGCAAATAATGGTTCTTGCGGATGAAATTGCTTATGCAGCACATGACCTAGAAGATGCTCTAAGCAGAAACATGGTCACGATCGAAGATATTGAGTATGAGTTTCTGATTTCTGGCAAATTCCAGAGCGCGTTGGGCCAATTCAGGAAAATTGTTAATAAGTCTAAAAAAACAGCCTTTCAGGCAAATTCACTCAAGACCTCAGAAGAATTTGCCATGATTTTCCGTAAGGAGTTGACCTCCAATATTGTCAATCGCCTCGTCACGGATATTTCTATCATTAAGAACGAAAATGGCTTTCGCGAGCTTGGGTTCGGAAAACTGAATACGTTATCTGAAGGGCTCAAAAAGCTTCTTTTTAAAGTCATCATGCGAAAACGCAACATACTCACCTATGAGTTCAGAGGGAATGTGATAATCAGGGACTTATATGTATTCTACAATAAGGATGAAAATTATAAGTTCCTCTCCCCTGAACTTAAGTTTTCCTTGCCCGAAAAAAAACTGATTCGTTTGAGGCCAAGAAAAAGCGGGCAGTGGTTGACTATATTTCAGGCATGATGGACACGTTTGCTATAAAAGAATGGGAAACGCACTGCCTGAAATAATATAATTAGTTACCGGAGGCGTGAATATATATCACAGTTGTTCTGTCTTCATGCCTTTCGGTAACTGGCTGTCTTTAAAGGCTGTGAAATCATGTATGCGGCGATCGTTCTTTTCGTTTCTCTTCTTATTTAGCTTAACCGATCTATGCTCCTTCTCTTAACAGAACTTCCATGATTTCATCCTTTCGTGGAAGGTATTAGTTTTACTGTTTGTGGAATGTCTCCTCTTCGCTCAAAGCTGTCCGTCAACTTCTGCCTACTTAAAAAACAGTCTTAATGTGGGATATTTTCCGTTTTCCATGCGGCCCCTAGTTGGGGGACAAGCAGCTTACTTACTATTTGTTTTTAGTTGGTTTTGATCTATCAATAGCCTCGCAATCGGCTAAAACCTGAGTCAATTGCGATGGGTCATCAAAACAATTTGCTTCTTTTATGATAATCGTGGGGGGTGGTGGGTAAAAGCGCCTCCAATTTTGACTCAACTTCATCCATAATAGGCTTTAGCACTTTTAAATCTCGGTCCATTATTTTTTTTGCCTCCTCTAGGGAGTGGATACCATTATGGATTCTTTCAAGTAGCGATATTTTTTGAGCTAAAAAAAAACCATCTCCATATACCTCTGAATAATCACCTCTGAGAACCTTATCCGCTGTGTCCAACAGAGTTTCCGAAACTTGCCTTAACATCACATCTTTTGGCAAGACAGTGTCAGGAAATAATTTATCAATCAGCGATTTCGGTAAGTCTTTAAAATTACATCTGGATGCTAGTCGCCTAAATAAATAAGGTTTCCAAATCTGCGAACTGAATCTATGTATTTCATTATTGTCAACCAAGGGGCGGCAATAATAAGACTCCATAATCTCCACCTGATTACCGATAAAACTTAGCATTGACTCGTTCAGCGTCATCTTGATTTCAGCAACCTGTTTTAACAAAGACCTAAGCTCTTCAGGTTGTAGATAGCGGAAAAAATCTTTACTGAAACCGAAAAAATCTACAAACCCTAGCCGTACCCTTTTATTCGGCATCTGCTCACCTATACGTTGCTGTATGATCTTCAAATCTTCATCTGTAAGCAACTTCAAACCGTGATCTTTTAACGCCTTTCTTATTATCCGTTCTGCTCCGCTGTTATCAATAACGGTTCGAATGTTAAAAAACTCTTGCAGAATGTCAGTATATTTTGATACACGACCGGAAAGGTCTGAGCCGTTTGAAAAATGAACAGTTATAGATCTTAATAGTGTGCTTAGCTCATCTAAAGGTATGGCACCCCGAAAACTAATAAAAGCCTCATAGTCTTCACTCACGTCTTTTGCATATTTTTCAATAATGCCGCTGTTTATATGGACGTCAATTTCGTGTCGAAATCCGTAGATTAATTTCAAAGCCTGTTCATTGCAGTCATTTGAAGAATAGATGTGGTAAATGAAATTTTTCGAATTCGGAATAATTGAACTATCTAAAATTGAATGCAGTAGAAGCTTTAGTAGCTCTTTCAATACGTGGGGTAAAGTCAGCCTACCAGAATACTTCTTACATTGAATAACACCGTTAGGGATGTTGCTCAAATATAGTGTACAGTCCCGTCCGCGATCTCCCACTCCTTGCATCAAGGCGACCTTGTCCGACGTTATAAATACCCCTTCCTCAATCTCTCGCTTAACTAATTTGTAGCATAAAATCTCAAACTCCCTATCGCTTAGCATCGACAGGGGTAATGACTGAAAGCTTGCATCAGTGGCTGTTGGCTTATATCCAATAGAACTCTCTTCTTGAAGTTGCTCAGCTGTAATTTCGTATCGCAAATCTCACCTCCGATCTTAAATTTTTTCGGATTTTAACCTTCCTAGAAGAAGCTATAATAGCTTTAGCAGTAAGAGCTAAAATATTCCTGCACAACTCAAACAACACACGACGGTAAGTGGTCGGCAAACACGCCTTCAAAGCATCAAGAACGCAGAGAGGGCGCTATGTCACTATGTATTTGACTACTATCCACAGGAGATAGATCCCTATTGTAATCTATACAATCCGGATTCCCCATAGAGTATATTGCCACGTATGGCGTTCGATAGCGTCAACCTCTGCTACAGCCGGATAGTATGGCGACTTTATCGTCAGGTGTTCAAGCTGATGTCCGCTTTTCGCTCTTAACCGACATTCAATCCATATGTAACCGAAGTATTCCTTAAGTAATAGACCTCTTACAAAGCCAAAGTAAATTTTGTCGATGTCGTACCACAAGTACAACGACTACGACTCACACTGAATATGCCTTTTGCAGAAATCAACGACCCATGCGGATTCTGCAAAGACGTCTCCAACGTTGGTCGCTGGGGTAGTGGTGATGTTGAGCTAGGGTTTGAAAACCTGGAAGACCTTCCGCAAATCATGACACTAGTCATTCAGGCATTTGAGTGGCAAATGAACAACTAACATCCTGAAAGCAAACTACTGGCGCGGATACCCCTCCAACCGCGCCAGCCATAAAACAGCAAAAACACTACGGCAATTTAAAACACGAACCCGGCGTTTTATCACAATCAATAACCTGTTGAATCGTATGCCCACCACCTTTCTCAAATTCAACTACCCACGGAGCAGGAACAGGCCGATCGCTCGTATCCATTGCCGCCGATCTTAGCGCCCCACCCGACACCGGATATATAACCCCCCGATACCCAATCGCCAACGGTGCATCATAATAACGTTTCAAACTCACCGCCGTATCCGACTTATAATTGATCGTGGCCGCTACGCCAAAACCCTCCATCGGCGTTCCCGCAACAATATCGTTGATATTCACTTTATTATCGCTGGTGGTCACTTTGAATTGTTGTGTGGTTCCATCCTTCTTCTCTAAACTTTCATTGATGCCGCCACTGGCTTCAAAACTACCGCTCATACTGATGTCAAATACGCTGGAATAATAAACCTCGGTTGGAATCACTAATGTTAACTGGCATCCTTTCAGGCTACGGCATATATTGCGGCCCACTTCTTCTAAATTATCCAGGCTGCCGCTGGAGATAGGGATATATTTTTTTACGCTTTCGGTCGGGTCTAAAGCGGCAAAACTCAACTCCTGATAGGTCAGCTTCTTATTAAATTCCAGCGGTTTCTTCTGATTAAAAACAGACAACAACGCCGACTGGCTAATACCGTAATAAACCGCCGAAGGCACAGAAACAGAAAAGGTATCCACTTTTTTGGCCGAAACTCCAAATCGGGATAATGCTGCGGTTGGTAATACAGCTCCCAGACTTCCACCGGCATTTTTCTCTACCACATAATCAGGGAAACCGACTTTTTTCAGCCGGTAATTGTTTTTGATACTGGTAATATCGCCGTCGTAATAACAGCTGGATAAGGTTTCGGGCTTAACCTGAAGGGTTTTGGTTTTTCCGTCAGCACTGGCGACTTCTTTAAAAACGTCTTTGCATACTCTTGGGTCCACCTTAAATGCCGGTAAATCCTTATTGTTATCTTCAATAAGATATTTCAGTAAATCTTTATCAACGGTGGCGACTTTCACTGATGCAAACTGGCATCCTGATTTCTCCTCTCCTTTTTCACACTCTTGTGAACGAGCCTGTAAATAAATCCCCCCCACATACACATCCTCTCCCTGTCCGGCGCATCCCGTTAAGACAATAAAACAAACCATCAGATAGCGTTTCATGTGACCACCATAAAAATTAACTGAATTACTTTAAGCATTGGTGTGAGAAACAAGGGCAACCATCATACTTTTTTATCAATTTATCGTTGGAGAAATACATGGGTATTTTCAGTAGCTGAATAATCTTCAGGAAATTAAACCAACAGCCCCAATTTATACCGGGAAGTTATTTAGATATAAGATCGATATGGCAGGAAATAATAAATAACCAGTCGGAAGGTAATTACCGTGTTTCTTCACTTAACGCCAATACCTGCTGGCGACAAACCCCCAACACCACCCCCCTCAACCAACGATGCCCCGGATCCACCTCTGCCCGAGGATGCCACATCTGCGACACAGTAATCCCTTTAGTTTTTACCGGCAGCTCAAAACAACAGAGTGTGGCTGCCGCTCCAGCCATTGACTGATTAATCAGAAAAGAAGCCGGAACCAGCGCCACCAAATCAGATGCCTTAGCCACCGCCAGCGCTGCCGGAAAACTGGGAACCACAGCGGCGACCTTGCGCTTTAAACCTGATTCAGCCAGCGCTTCATCCACTGGCCCGCTGATATGTTCACGGCGGGAAGCAACCACATGCCCGAAAGCGATATATTGTTCGACGGTAACCTTAGCGTCTGACTCAAGGGGATGCCCCTTTCTGACCACGCCCACAAACCTGTCTCTGAACAGCGCCTGTAAACGAATTTCTGGCCCCATCACCCCTAAAACACCGATTTCAAGATCCACCAGCCCTTCACGCAAATATCGGGAACTCTTCTCTGGCTTGGCAACAAAACGCAGGCACACCAGAGGAGCAACCTGCGCAGCGGCGGCAATCAGTGAGGCACCAAAAGCCTCCACAAAGCCATCGTTAGCCCGAATGGTAAAGGTTCGTTCCAGCGTTGATAAATCCAGCGCTGTTGATGAGGGGCGAAGTAAAACCTGCGCTTCAAACAGCGCGTTTTGAGTACGTCCGCGTATCTGTTCAGCATAAGGGGTTAATACCATATGACGTCCGGCCCGAACCAACAGAGGATCGCCGGTAGCGGTACGCAGGCGGCCGAGGGTTCTGCTCATAGCCGAAGCGCTTAACCCTAAACGGCGGGCAGCACCAGCCACGCTCCCTTCGGCAAGAAGCACATCAAGCGCGATGAGTAAATTAAGGTCCGGTTCAGTCATACTGGCATAGTACTCCGGGCGGATAAATAAGAGAAGGCGTCTGATGCAGGTTATAAATGCAAATACTGCGTCTTCCGCCATATCTTTAACAGGATTATATTTGCTGAACTAATCTCAACTAACCAGCCACCGCGGCATTAACAAAGGCAACACCCGTATGGAATTATTTTCTGACCTGCCAGGCGATGAAGGGCTTCCCGGCCGTCAACGTCGTTTAGCCATGATGGCGGTAATGACCATGACCACCATGGCCGTATTCGATGGCTCGATGATTAACATCGCCCTGCCTCAAATAGCGCGGGCGTTAGGGGTTTCCTCCAGTGATGCGGTCTGGGTTTCTAACGGATATTTGTTATCAGCAGCAATGACGCTGGCGATATTTGCCGCCATTGCCAGCCAGATTGGCTTTCGGACCCTGTTTGCCATCGGTTTAAGCGTATTCACGCTGGCATCAGTAGGCTGTGCCCTTTCGTCATCGCTGGAAATGCTGATCGTTATGCGCATATTGCAGGGCATTGGCGGTGCGGCAACATTGAGTATTGGCCCGGCAATCCTGCGATCCATTTTTCCCAACCGCCTGTTGGGGCGAATACTGGGGCTGAACGCTTTACTGGTTGCCGCCAGCACCGCTATCGCTCCGGTGCTCGGCGGTACCATCTTATCCGCCCTGAGCTGGCAATGGCTGTTTGCCATTAATATTCCATTGGGCATTATCGCCATCGTACTCGCACTGCGGGTTATTCCCGGTAAACAAACCACCGTACGGGAGCCGTTCGATATTGCCGGAGCGGTGCTGTTAGGCGCACTTATTATGGCGGCAGGGGCATTTTCACGCCCTGAGGGTGTAGAGTATTCATTTAGCCCACTGATAACTTCTGTAGCCTACGGGCTAACCGCGATTGTAGCCGGACTGGCCTTTATCTGGCGTCAGCGTCGTGCGCCTAAGCCTCTGCTTCCCCTTAGTATGTTTGCTTCTTCACGATTTTCATTGGCGGCATTAACCTCTCTGGCTTCTTTTGTCAGTCAGGGCATTACCTTCGTTGCGTTACCGTTCTTATTTCAGAGCGTTTATGGCTACAGCGCGTTTATGTCAGCGCTGCTTTTTACCCCCTGGCCAATCGGTATCATTCTGGCGGCTCCTTATGCAGGACGACTGGCGGATCGCTATCCGGCTGCCATCATTTCTACCGTAGGGCTGTGCCTGTTTGCTATCGGGCTGGTGTTGCTGGCACTGTTGCCCGCTCAGGCTCATGAATGGGATATTGGCGCTCGTAGTTTGCTGTGTGGTATCGGCTTTGGTTGTTTTCAAAGTCCGAATAATCGGGAAATGTTGTCAAATGCATCCCGTGAGAACAGCGGCTATGCATCCGGCGTGCTGGCGATCATGCGGACGTTCGGCCAGTGTCTGGGCGCGGCGTTTGTGGGAGCCATTTTATCGGCCTATGCGCAGTCCAACAGCGAGCCGATAAAGCTGGCGATGCAGGAAGCACAAGCGGTAAGATTGAGCCTTTGGGTAGCGGTGGCAGCGACAATATTGGCCATTACGATTAGCTATATGCGTAATACTAACCGCAGTGAGAAGCAAGCCTGAGTTCAGACAAACGAAGTCACTATCTGGCTTTATGACGCACCATAAAGCCAGATGTTCAGATGAACCATTAGTCCCCTAACAGCACCGAATCCATGGCGATTTCTACCATCTGATTAAATGAGGTCTGGCGCAGTTCTGATGACAGCGCTTCTTCGGTACGAATATGGTCGGAGACAGTGCAAATACACAGCGCTTTAGCGCCATATTCTGCGGCCACGCCATAGATACCCGCCGCCTCCATTTCGATACCCAAAATGTTATATTTTTCCATTACGTCGAACATCTGCGGGTCCGGGTTATAGAACAGATCGGCAGAAAACATATTGCCAACGTGAACCGGAATGCTCTTCGCTTCTGCTGCGGCAACCGCATGGCGTAATAAATCGAAATCAGCAATGGCCGCAAAGTCGTAGCCCTTAAAGCGGGTGCGGTTAACGCCCGAATCGGTACAGGCTCCCATTCCAATCACGATATCCCGTACTTTTACCTGCGGTAACAGAGCACCACAGGAACCAATACGAATAATCTTATCCACCTGATATTCGGTAATCAGCTCTTTGGTGTAGATAGAACAGGAAGGGATCCCCATACCGTGCCCCATCACCGAAATACGCCGCCCCTTATAAGTACCGGTATAACCGAGCATATTTCTGACGTCGGTGACTAATCGCGCATCCTGCAGCATAGTTTCTGCAATATGTTTCGCTCTGAGTGGATCGCCGGGCATCAAGACAACATCAGCAAAATCACCCGGTTCAGCATTAATATGTGGCGTCGCCATATCCGTTTCCTTTCACAAAGTGGTTAAGATTTTTAAAATAATGTTTTGCCGTAATCCATCGCCGACAGATCCAGGTGCTTCGCTACCGTTTGCCCGATATCCGCAAAGGTATGTCGCAGCCCCAGCGGACCGGGTTTCACTTTCGGACCATATACCAGTACCGGAATATGTTCCCGAGTATGGTCGCTACCGGCCCAGGTAGGATCACAGCCGTGATCGGCGGTCAGAATCAGCAAGTCATCTTCACCAATCAGTGACAGCATTTCCGGCAGGCGGCGGTCGAAATGTTCCAGCGCAGCAGCATAACCGGCAACATCACGGCGATGACCATAAGAAGAGTCGAAATCAACAAAGTTGGTAAACACAATGGTGTTATCACCCGCCTGTTTGATTTCCCGCAGCGAAGCGTCAAACAGCTCATCGATACCGGTGGCTTTAACCTTTTTGGTAATGCCTTCATCAGCATAAATATCGGCAATCTTACCGATGGAGACAACCTGCCCCTGCTTCTCCTCAACCAGTTTGTTCAGTACGGTGGGTGACGGAGGTTTTACCGCATAGTCATGGCGATTACCGGTACGTTTAAAGTTCTCCGGTTTATCACCAACGAAAGGTCGGGCGATAACCCGGCCAATGTTATAGCCGCCTTCGGTGAGTTCTTCACGCACCAAAGCACACAGCTGATAGAGATTCTCCAGACCGTAGGTCTCTTCATGACAGGCGATTTGAAATACTGAATCCGCAGAGGTATAGAAAATCGGTTTACCGGTTTTCATGTGCTCAACCCCCAGCTGTTCCAGAATGGCGGTGCCGGAAGCATGACAGTTGCCCAAATAGCCCGGCAGTTTTGCCCGATCCACCAGTCGCTGTAATAGCTCCACAGGGAAGCTATTATTGACATCGCTGAAATAACCCCAGTCGAACAGCACAGGCACACCGGCGATCTCCCAATGACCGGACGGCGTATCTTTACCGGAAGAGAGCTCTTCCGCATAGCCATAGGCACCTATAATTTCTGCCTGTGGATCAAGCCCCGGAGGAAACTGGCCTGAAGCCTGCTCATTAGCCTTACCTAAGCCTAACCGGCTTAAGTGAGGTAAGGTTAACGGACCGCTGCGACCAATATCCGCCTCCCCCTTTTGGCAGGCCTGCGCAATGTGGCCTAACGTATTTGAACCCACATCACCAAATTTATCCGCATCTCGCGTAGCGCCAATACCGAACGAATCGAGAACCATAATAAAAACACGTTTCATTGCTCATATCCTTCAGATAGTCGTCACTGGCATTTTGGCAAAAACCAGCCGTATGGCAGAGAGGGGCTGTATCAATACAAAAGCCGGGTTCCCTGCTGTTTAAAATAGTGCAGCCAGGCGCTGTCAGGCTGACGGTCGGTTACCACGCAGCTAAACGCATCCAGAGAGGCAAAACGCCCCACTCTTACCTGTTCAAATTTATTATGATCGGCAACCAGAATACTTTGTGCCGCCGTTGCCATTGCCTGAGCCTTTAACGCAATTTCATCGAGAATAAAGGTAGTTACTCCCTGCGTTAATGAAACGCCAGCGGCAGAAATGAAAGCCTTATCGGGGCGCAGATAATTCAGCTCATTATGACCACCAACGGCGGTAAAAATATGGGTGCTGGTTTTAAATTCACCCCCGCACAGGATCACTTTACAGTGCGGTTTTTCCTGCAGGGCCATAAAGGTATTTAGTGAGTAACAGATGCCGGTGAAACGGCGCTCATCCGGGATACTTTCAATAATAAACGGTACCGTAGTGCCCGAATCGAAAAGAATCACTTCGTCGTCGTTAATCAGTTGAGCAGCCAGTTGACCAATATGGCGCTTTTCATCAATATTTTTAAACTGCTGTTCACAAAAGAAATATTGATTAGCGCCATTCACTTTCGGATCGGTGACAATATATCCACCCAGTAATATCAGTGATGAAGGTTCTGCGTTCAGGTCGCGGCGAATGGTCATTTCCGACACATTCAACTGCTGGGCCGCATCGCGTACATAGACCTTATCGGTATCTTTTAAAATCTGGGTAAGTTTATAGATTCGCTCCGTCCGACGACTGCTCATTGGTACTCCTGCCAGGTTAGTAATCTTTCTGTTCGCCCACCTGCCCCGACACAATACTTACGCCCGAGCTGGTACCGATCCGAGTGGCGCCAGCATTGATCATCTGAGTAGCCGTTTCTCGTGAACGTATACCACCGGATGCTTTAACGCCCATTTCTTTCCCGACAGTGTTACGCATCAGTGACACATGTTCAACTGTTGCACCACCGCTGCTGAATCCGGTCGATGTTTTAACAAAGCCCACCTGCAAATCGCGACATATTTCGCAAACCTTAACGATTTCTTCATCAGTAAGCAGGCAGGTTTCCAGAATCACTTTTAGCGTAACCTCACCACAGGCTTGTTTAACTGCCTTGATATCCGTGGCTACGTCATCAATCCAGCCACTTTTAAGCCAGCCCACATTGATGACCATATCGATTTCCTGTGCCCCTGCTTCAATCGCGGCTTGAGCTTCATAAACTTTCACTCTGGTCAGACAGGCTCCTAACGGAAAACCAATTACACTACACACTTTTACCGGACTTGCGTTTAATTGCTTGCTGACTAATGGCACATAACCTGAATTAACACACACCGCAGCAAAGTTATATTTCAGCGCTTCGCGACAAACCTGAATAATTTGTTCCGCCGTGGCATTCATTGCCAGCAATGTATGATCAATATATTGCTCATAACGTATTGATTGACTCATTATTTTACCTTTTTTATTCAGTCCGACAGGAAAGTCTCGCCAATATAATCACAAAATGTTATTTAAATAACATCACACAAAATCATTAAAATCAATAATATTGATATTTTCATATTGAGATAAATGTCACAGTAAAAACATTTGTGAATAATTAATGTTACTCCGCAAACAATAGACCACATTAATACTGGAATCTCAATTTTCATTAATCATGAAAATGTGCCCCAGTGCTTATTCTATCCGCTGTATTGGCTATCGCGAATTACGGAGTGTTCTGTGAAATATCTTATTGGAATAGCAGGTATTATTGTTATTTTAGCGCTGGCGCTATTAGTCAGTAATAATCGAAAAAAGGTCAGATATCCTTATATTTTTATTATGCTTGGCCTGCAATTCTTATTGGCCTTTTTGCTATTAAACACCACTGGTGGCAGCACGCTTATTGGGGGAATTGCCAGCATTTTTGATAACTTATTGAAATATGCAGCAGAGGGCGCGAATTTCGTTTTTGGTGGTTTGCTAAACGAGAATAAATTTTCTTTCTTTATCATGGTATTAATGCCTATCGTTTTTATTTCCGCGCTTATTGGAATAATGCAGTATATCCATCTGCCGAGCCGGGTGATTATTATTCTCAGTGCGTTATTAAGAAAAATTGGTTTAATTAAGAGTAATGAATCCGCCTCCTTTTTAGGTCAGTCATTTTTGACCATGATTATTAAAGGCATCGGTATTCTATTAAGTAAAGTGAACGGCATGGGCAAGCTGGAATCTTATAATGCCGTAGCCTCTGCCATTCTTGGTCAGTCCGAAGTTTTTATTTCAGTAAAAAAATCATTGGGTTTTCTTCCACAACATCGTCTCTACACATTATGTACTTCGGCTATGTCGACGATTTCTATGTCCATCGTCGGTGCCTATATGACGCTGTTAGATCCGGTGTATGTGGTTACCGCCATTGTGTTAAACCTGTTTGGCGGATTTATTATTGCTTCCATGATTAACCCTTATCGGGTTGATCCTGAGGAAGATGTTTTGGAGGTGGTGGCAGAAGAGAAGCAGAGCTTCTTTGAAATGTTGGGGGAATATATCCTCGATGGCTTCAAAGTTGCCATTATTGTGGGCGCAATGCTGGTTGGTTTTATTGCCATCATCGCCATGATCAACGCTATCTTCAGCTATTTATTTGGTATTTCTTTCCAGGATTTCCTGGGCTATGTGTTCTCGCCGCTGGCCTTTTTAGTCGGTATTCCCTGGGATGAAGCCGTTAGCGCCGGTAGCCTGATGGGAACCAAGCTGGTGAGTAACGAGTTTGTGGCGATGGATCAACTTAAGCAGGGAATAGATAACGGTACCTTCCTGTTTTCGGAACACACCAAAGCCATTATTTCGGTGTTTCTGGTCTCTTTTGCTAATTTCTCTTCTATTGGCATTATCAGCGGCGCCATTAAAGCGCTGAACCCTCAGCAGGGCAATGTGGCATCACGCTTTGGTTTGAAATTACTGTATGGTGCAACCTTAGTTAGCTTCCTGAGCGCTGCCGTTGTCGGGCTGATTCATCATTAGAATGCTGTATTTTTGCCGGTCCTGATGACCGGCATTCAGATAATTTTAAACCGGCGTTATTAGCCGTTTTACTCAATAAGAAGGTAAATACTATGAGAATCGTTGATCTGATTGCCAAAAAACGCGACGGCAAAGAGCTCTCCGCACAAGAAATCGAATTCTTCGTCAAAGGCTATACCGATGGCTCCATCCCTGACTATCAGGCCAGCGCTATGATGATGGCAATTTACTTTCAGGATATGACCGATCGCGAGTGCGCAGACCTGACGATGGCTATGGTGAACTCCGGTGATACCATTGATTTATCGGCAATTGACGGTATCAAAGTGGATAAGCACTCCACCGGTGGCGTTGGTGATACCACTACGCTGGTGCTGGCTCCATTAGTTGCTGCTCTTGATATTCCGGTGGCGAAGATGTCGGGCCGTGGTCTGGGGCACACCGGCGGTACACTGGACAAGCTGGAGTCAGTAAAAGGCTTCCATATTGAGATCAATAAAGACCAATTTATCGACTTAGTGAATCGCCACAAAGTGGCCGTTATTGGTCAGTCGGGCAATTTAACCCCGGCGGATAAAAAGATGTACGCCCTGCGGGACGTTACCGGCACCGTTAACTCTATTCCACTTATCGCCAGCTCCATTATGAGCAAGAAGATTGCCGCAGGTTCCGACGCCATTGTGCTAGATGTTAAAACCGGCGCTGGCGCATTTATGAAAACCGATGAAGATGCCATTGCGTTAGCCAAATCGATGGTGCGTATTGGTAACAATGTGGGTCGACATACCATGGCGGTAATTTCTGATATGTCGCAACCTCTGGGCTTCGCCATTGGTAATGCACTGGAAATGCAGGAAGCCATTGATACTTTGCGAGGTAAAGGTCCGGCAGACTTGACTGAACTAACATTGGTATTGGGCAGCCAGATGGTGATGTTAGCTAAAAAGGCCAAAACTCTGGAAGAAGCACGCCAGATGCTGCTTGAAGTGATTAACAACGGTAAGGCGCTGGAGAAATTCAAAGAGTTTTTAGCCAATCAGGGCGGTGATGCGTCGGTTGTCGATCATCCGGAGAGATTGCCTCAGGCGAAATTCAAAATTGAAGTACCGGCCAAAACGGCTGGCGTGGTGGCAAACATTATCGCAGATGAAATTGGCGTTGCCGCCATGCTGCTGGGAGCAGGTCGAGCCACCAAAGAAGATGATATCGATTTAGCCGTTGGGCTGATGTTGCATAAAAAAGTCGGTGATAGCGTGCAGACAGGTGATTCACTGGTCACCATTTATGCCAATCGGGAAGAGGTTTCCAGCGTGATGGACAAGATCTATAACAGCATAGAGATAGCCAAACACGGGCAGGCACCGAAACTGATTCATACGGTTATTACCCAGTAATCCATCGGGTAACCTGCCATCTTTTTATCACAAGGAAATTACCATGACTGATAATGAACTGATTGAACAAGCGAAAAAAGCCCGCCAATCCTCCTACAGTCCCTATTCTAATTTCGCCGTTGGCGCAGCATTACTGGCGGATAATAATCAGGTTTTCCTCGGCTGCAACGTTGAGAATGCTTCCTATGGCCTGACCAACTGCGCAGAAAGAACCGCCATATTCAAAGCAGTATCGGAAGGTCAACGCCAGTTCAAAAAACTGGTGATTATCGGCGATACCGAAGGCCCAATCTCCCCGTGTGGCGCCTGTCGTCAGGTGATTAACGAATTCTGCGCTCCGGATATGCCGGTTTTGATGGTGAACATGAAGGGTGAGGTAAAACATACGTCGATTGCTGAGTTATTGCCATATTCATTTGGGCCAGCAGACCTAAGTTAAGACAAAGCCCTTAGCAGTTGACCTTATCTTTTGGTCTTTTGGTCTTTTGGTCTTTTGGTCTTTTGGTCTTTTGGTCTTTTGGTCTTTTGGTCTTTTGGTCTTTTAATAGAGCACTGGAATTCAGCTGACGACTGAGAGAGGCCAGCACAATCCGCAGGGATGCGGATTGAGGCGCAGCGACGTCGGGAGCGGCTCTGCGCCGGTGCGTTAAGGCCGAACGAAGGAGGAAGGAAGTCGCCTAAGCGACCTGGATTCGGGTGCGAAGGCGCGGGGGTGCAGGGGGCGTTCGCCTTTTAACGCCCCCTGCTCGGCCACTCGCACATCTGCCTATTCATCCACGATACTCTTAGTGGACGAAACTTACCCCAGACAGAATCACCTATCACACCAATAGAAAATAACCCTACAAACGATAATGATTATCAATTCATATTCAGTGCTATACTGATAACCCAGCACGAAATTGAAATGAGCTGTCTTATAAACAGCATAAACCACCTTTGAGGAGTGATACGATGAGTTATACCCTTCCTGCCCTGCCTTATGCTTACGATGCTCTGGAACCTCACTTTGATAAACAAACCATGGAAATCCACCACAGTAAGCATCATCAGGCTTATGTAAACAATGCGAATGCTGCACTGGAAACGCTGTCTGACGATCTGAAAAAACTGTCGGCAGAAGAGCTGATCGCTCAGTTAGATAAAGTGCCTGCAGAGAAACGCACCGTATTAAGAAACAACGCGGGCGGTCACGCTAACCATAGCCTGTTCTGGAAAGGCCTGAAAAAAGGCACCACTCTGCAGGGCGATCTGAAAGCGGCAATCGAACGTGATTTTGGTAGCGTTGATAGCTTTAAAGAGAAGTTTGAGCAAGCTGCCGCTACCCGCTTTGGTTCTGGTTGGGCCTGGCTGGTATTAAAAGATGGCAAACTGGCCGTGGTTTCTACCGCCAATCAGGATAGTCCTCTGATGGGTGAAAGCGTATCCGGCGCATCAGGCTTCCCGATTGTAGGTCTGGACGTTTGGGAACATGCTTACTATCTGAAATTCCAAAACCGTCGTCCTGATTATATTAAAGAATTCTGGAACGTGGTGAACTGGGACGAAGCTGCCAAACGTTTTGCTGAAGCAAAATAATAAGCTGATGTTTTAAGTTTCATATAAATAATGGAGATGATAGTAGCTAACCTGCTATTGTCTCCTGAATAAACATTGTGTTATCCAGCTCTCAATCAGATTTCCTCTCCTGCGTCCTGAAAAGATAAATGTTCTTTCAATAAAAAAGTGATTTTTCGCTATGAAAAATTATTTTCCCTACAGAGCATTTCCTTCGCCAGCTATCACCTTCATAAGCCGACGGTTTATCCATGTGATAAAAGTGGTCATTTGTAGTAGAATAGCGCCCTGATTTTATTCACATTCTATTTTTAGGGAAATTGACATGAATTCTATTCCAGCCTGCCCGGTCTGCTCATCAGAAAATACCTATCCGGACGGAGCCATGTTCATCTGCCCTGATTGTGCTCACGAGTGGAACCCTTCAGAGCCAGAGTCAGCAGATGGTGATGCAAGAGTGGTGAAAGACAGTAACGGTAACGTATTAGCTGACGGCGACTGCGTAACCCTGATTAAAGACCTGAAATTAAAAGGCTCTTCAACCGTACTGAAAGTGGGTAGCAAGTCCAAACCTATTCGTCTGGTTGACGGTGACCATGAAATCGACTGCAAAATCGATAACACCAGCATTATGCTAAAAGCCTGCTTCGTTAAGAAAGTCTAAACAGATAAGCAGCAATGAAAGCCACCGCTTTTTCTGAAAGCCGTGGCTTTATTTTTTCTTTCTCTCACCAACGTTAGCCGCACTGTCCCTAAATCAAAAACTGGATATGACCTGTAACAGTCAGTATGCTGAAATGAAATAGTCACTCAGTAATACCGGCGGTTACCATGCACTCTCCCCCTCGTCTATATTGGCAAAATTAAACCCTATTATGACCACTCTCCCAGCGCCATCGATAAGCGTGCGGTTGATGGTGAGCTGATACTCACTCCACTGGGTTTTGAAGGCGACCAGCAGGCAGACCCCCGTCATCACGGTGGTGCCGATCGCGCTTTGTGTCACTATCCACGAGAACATTACGATTACTGGAAGCAACGTTTCCCTGAGCAGGCGGATCAATTTACCGCCCCGCTGTTTGGAGAGAATCTCTCTACCCAAAATCTGACCGAGGAAACGGTTTTTATCGGCGATATATTCCGTTGGGGGCAAGCATTAATTCAGGTTACTCAACCCCGCTCTCCTTGTTATAAACTGAATTATCACTGTGCGATTAATGGATTCGCCCGCATCATGCAGGACAGCGGTCGCTGCGGTTGGCTCTATCGTGTAGTTTCAGCCGGTAAGGTCAATCCCGGCCAACCGCTGGAGCTGGTAAGCCGTAACAGCGATGTTTCCGTTGCCGAAGCCATTTCTATTGCTTTTAACTCCCCTTTTGATGAAGAGCAGTATCGTCGCTTGCTGTCTGCCAGCTGGAGCAAGAATATGCAGATGAGAATCCTGACTAAACGTATCGAAGATATGGAGAGTCGACTGGTAGGCGCTTCTGGTGATTAATGAATACATAATCCGTGTTACGATAGACCCGCTTTCAGGTAGTTCCCTGTCTCTTGATAACTGATGATGGATATGTTGATGACGAAAACCACTGCACCTTCTATGGCAGAATCCCTGACGCGCGATATTGCTATTCGCATTATGCGTGGTGATTTATCACAAGTGCCGTCTCTGCCGGGCGAAAACGAGCTGGCACTGCAATATCAGGTTTCACGAACCACCATTCGAAATGCACTGCAGGTTCTTTCAGCCAAGGGTATGGTCTCTATTCAGCCCAAACGCCGTAGCGTCGTCACTCCCCGCGAACAGTGGAACTTCCTTGATTCTGAAGTTCTTCTCTGGCTGACGGAAGGCGGAATGGATCAGGAAATGGTTGAACAACTCATGGTTACCCGCCTGATCTTCGAACCTAACGTTGCTGCACTGGCAGCGGCTAATGCCACCGGTCGGGATTTAGCCGCCATGGAAGATGCCTGCCACTTAATGTCTGAGGGGCAGCAGCAGAATTCCCGTGAATTATTTGAACGAGGCGATCTGGCCTTCCACCTTGCGCTGCTGCGCGCCAGTCATAATCCTTTTCTCCTGTCGCTCAGTAATGCGCTCTCTTCTGCGATGTCGCTCTCTTTTAAACAAACGCTGGAAGAAGATGTCCGTCTGACCAAAGAGGCGGTCACTCAACACGTCACTTTATTGGATGCCATTCGCCTTAAGCAGGTGGATACCGCCAAGCTGCGGATGCGCGATATCCTGTTGAAAGCAGCGCAAAAACGGCTACAGGACCATCAGCCAGAAATCTTTACCCACATCGACTAATTGCTGAATTTTTTCACAATACGATCTGCTTCACAGATCGTAATATCCTTTTGCCTTACGCTTCTTGTATTACAAGATTGAAAAGGTTGTCATACTAATGACCAAATGGATTGCTGTTGATTGGGGTACCACTAACTTCCGGGCATTTTTAATGCAAGGGAGCAACTGTATTGAACGCTGTGCCCGGGGGCCGGGCTTACTACAAATTGAACCGGGAAACTTCGAAGCAGAACTATTCCACCTGTTACAAAGCTGGTTTGCAGAAGCACCCTATCCAATGGTTATGGCCGGTATGGTCGGTTCACAGCAGGGGTGGCATGAAGTGCCTTACGTAGAAGCTCCCTGTACTTTTTCTTCATTAACAAAACAGGCGTACGCTTTCACTACCCGCTGGTCGAGCCCGGTATGGATCATTCCGGGGGTTCGTTGCCATAGCCCTTACCAACAGCCGGACGTGATGCGCGGAGAAGAAGTGCAGTTAGCCGGGCTTTCAGCTATCAATGGGCCCGGAAAATATCAGGTTATTTTACCCGGCACCCATAGCAAGCATGTATTGATGGATAACCAGTCTATCTCTCACTTTTCTACTTATATGACAGGCGAGCTGTTCGCTTTATTAAGCCAGCACTCCATTCTCGGCAGGGCACTTCCTCCACAAGAGGATAATTTAGCCGTTTTTCATTCCGCTATTGAAGTCGCCCAGCGTAAAACACCGCTCAGCCACCAGCTGTTTTCAGCCCGGACTTATCGCTTAAACAAAGAGATAGCAGAACAGCATATTCACAGTTACCTCTCAGGTTTGCTGATTGGCGCGGAACTGGTTAACTGCGAAACAACGCAATCCGTATGGTGCGTCGGCTCAAGCAAACTCACAGAAAACTACTCACGAGCCGCTAAATACCTGGGTATAAATCTTCATACCATTGATGGAGATGAATGTTTTATTCGGGGAATTAGCCATCTGTACCAACATATCGCAGGAGAACAGTAATGACCGCTGAACAGTTTCATAATCAATTACGCCAGAGCGAATTACCGTTGATCGCCATTTTACGCGGCATCACCCCAGATGAAGCTCATGACGCGGCTCAGCTACTGGTGGAATGTGGATTTCGCTTCCTTGAAGTTCCGCTTAACAGCCCGCAGCCGTTAAAAACAGTAAAAATGATGTTGGACGCCGTAGCCGGAAAAGCGCAAGTGGGAGCCGGAACGGTGCTAACGCCTGAACAAGTTAAGCAAGTTCATGATGTTGGTGGTCAGTTAATCATTTCACCCAATTATTCTCCTGCCGTAGTTAAAGCCAGCGCGGAACTAAAGTTAACCAGCCTGCCCGGCGTAGCGACGCCATCAGAAGCGTTTGCTGCCATTGAGGCTGGTGCCTGTGGTTTGAAACTTTATCCCGCGGAAATACTGCCGCCATCGGTGATGAAAGCCATGCGCGTAGTACTGCCTAAAACCATTGCCTGCCTGCCGGTTGGCGGGATTCAGGCCGACGCAGCACAAATGAAAGCCTATTGTCAGGCTGGTGCTGACGGTTTCGGATTGGGCGGAGGGCTCTATCAGGCTGGCATGAGCATGAAAACGCTGGAAACCAATGCATTACGCTACCGTGATGCCTGGATAAATAGTCTGAAAGGATAATCAGAACCTTGACGAATTAAAAAGAATAAAGCAGTTATCGCTTTATAACAGATGAAATGCTTTCTGATATTTAACCGGGAGCCATTTATCTTCTTGATATGACGTAGTAATCAAAACAAACGATTCATTTCTTAACGTTTAAGAAAAGAAGGGCAACCATTTCTCTTTTTTAAGCAGGAATCGTAATATTTAACCAGAAATATAATAAGGACAACCTATGTCTGAAATCACAATAGAACAGGCGCAATCGGCCGCTTCGGCAGAAAAAAGCGTCTACCAAAAAATAACCCGAAGGCTAATTCCTTTTCTAATCCTGTGTTATTTCTTTGCCTATCTGGACCGCGTTAACGTCGGCTTTGCTAAATTGCATATGCAGGATGCACTCAGCTTCAGTAATACCGTTTACGGCTTAGGTGCAGGTATATTCTTTCTTGGCTATTTTATCTTTGAATTACCCAGTAACCTGTTAATGCAGAAATACGGGCCACGTTTTTGGATTGCCCGGATTATGGCAAGCTGGGCAATTATTTCAGCGGCAATGATGTTTGTTACCACACCAACCTCATTCTATATTCTACGTTTTTTACTGGGTGTCGCTGAAGCAGGCTTTTTCCCTGGCATCGTTTTCTATCTCACCCTATGGTTTCCATCATGGCGTTCAGCCAGAACACTAGGCTTGTTTATTCTGGTCACGCCACTTTCTACCATTATTGGCAGCCCGCTCTCCGGTCTGATCCTCAAGCTGTTTGAAGACGTTGGTGGCCTGCATAACTGGCAGTGGTTGTTTCTGGTAGAAGCCATTCCCTCTTTCCTGCTGGCTTTTGTGGTACTGCGCTTTTTAGATAATGATGTGAAATCGGCCAAATGGCTAACCGATGAAGAGAAAGCCATTGTGATTCGTGACCTGGCAAAAGATCAGGAAAATAAACGCATCGCTAACCACGGGAAAATGGATACCAGCCTGAAAAGCATGTTGAGTAACCCTTATATCTGGTTACTGTCGCTGATTTTCTTTAGCTTCAATATTGGCTACTACGGGATTAACTTCTGGTTGCCATCCATTATTAAAACTTCCGGCGTCACCGATGACTTCCATATTGGCCTGCTGACTGCACTGCCTTATCTGTTTGGTGCCTGTGTCATGGTCTGGAACAGCCGCCATTCTGACCTGAAAAATGAACGCCGCTGGCATATTGCCATTCCGGCCATTATTGGCTGCGTTGGTTTGGTACTCAGTACTTACTACAACGGTTCAACGTTCTGGATGATGGCCTGGATTTGCGTGGCCATGTGCGGAACGTTGGCGCTTATTCCAACTTACATCAGCCTGCCGGGTTCTATTCTGTCAGGTACCGCTGCCGCCGCAGGGATTGCCGTGGTGAACTCTATTGGTAACCTGGCGGGATTCTTCGGCCCTACTGTTCTTGGCTGGCTGAAAGATCAAACCGGTCGCACCGATATGGGGCTATACATTCTGGCTGGATTCCTGCTGCTTTGCGCTCCGTTGATCTTCACGCTCCCAGCTCGTCTGGCCAATCCACAGAAAAAGATTTAATCGTAATAACGTTTGCTCAGGCACGACCGATAAGGCGTGCCTGATAATCAAAAAACAATAAACACAGAGAGTTTGCTATGAGTCAATGTGGAGGCTGTTCCAACTGTGGTTCTCATTTTAACCCGGTACTGGAAGGCGATGATGGCGCGTTAAAGCGAGCATTATATAAATCAATGGGGCACACCGACGAACAGTTACGCAAACCGGTGATTGCGGTGGTCAACAGCTATACCAATGCTACCGCTGGTCATGCCAACCTGAATGACCTGACGGCAAAAGTGCTGGAAGGTATCGAAGAAGCTGGCGGCGTAGGTATGGTATTCGGCACTATTGCCCCTTGCGATGGTATTGCCGAAGGCCATTTAGGTATGCGCTATATTCTGGCTGCCCGCGAAGTTATCTGTGCATCAATTGAAGTGATGATGCGGGCACATCGCTTTGACGGTATGGTACTGCTCGGTTCCTGTGACAAAATTGTACCCGCCATGCTGATGGCCGCCGCCCGACTGGATGTGCCTGCCATTTTAGTTAATGGTGGCCCGATGTATCCCGCTGAATACAAAGGCAAACACTGGGACGGCAACATTGTTACTGAAGCCATTGGCTGGAAAAAGCGGGGAGAAATCAGTGAAGAAGAATTCGCCCATATTGAAAATATTGCAGAGCCCGGAGTGGGTTCCTGCACCATGTATGGCACAGCAAATACCATGTGCTGTATCGCCGAAGTTTTAGGTATGAGTCTGCCGGGTAGCAGTACCCACCCGGCAATATCACAAGCCCGACGAGATGTGGCGGTTGAGAGTGGAAAAACTGCCGTTGATCTGGTTAAGCGCGGCGTTAATGCCCGGCAGATCTTAACTCCGGAAGCAATTCGCAACGCCATTATTTATCTGCTGGCTACCGGCGGTTCAACTAACGCTATTCTTCACCTACAGGCTATTTACTACGAAGCAGAGTTAGGGCATTTACCGCTATCTACCTTTGATGAACTCAGTCATCAGGTGCCTTTAGTTGCCTCGCTGTATCCTGCATCCGAATATGACATGATCGATTTCTGGGAAGCCGGTGGCGTACAGGCCGTTGAGTATGAAATCAGCCGATTAATGGATACCAGCGCTCTGACAGTGAGTGGACAGACCAAAGCGGAAATCTTGAGTATTGCCCGGCGCACCTCCCGTCCTGAAGTGATTCATACTCTGGCGATTCCGGTACGCAATGAGTCCGGCGTGGCCGTATTGCACGGAAATATCTCTCCATTAGGCTGCGTAGTGAAACCTGCCGCAGTACCGGATCATCTGATGAAGTTCACTGGTCCTGCCGTCATCTTTAACAGTGAGCAGGAATCAGTAGATGCCATCATGTCAGGTGAAATTAAACCCGGTAGCGTGTTAATTCTGCGCTATGAAGGCCCTAAAGGCGGCCCGGGTATGCCAGAAATGTACAAACCAATGAAAAGCCTTGAAGGCATGGGGCTATCAGACAGTTGTGCTCTGATTACCGATGGTCGCTTCTCTGGCTCGAATCGGGGTCTGTTCGTTGGTCATATTTCACCGGAAGCCAGTGATGGCGGCGTGTTAGCGCTGGTTGAAGAAGGTGATTTGATCACCATCGATATTCCTGAACGTTTACTGGATCTGCATGTAGATGAAACCACACTGGCAACCCGCCGTACACAGTGGAAACCTATAGAGAAGCAGGTACCACGCGGTTTCCTTCGCCTTTATCGCCGTTGGGCATTACCCGCCGCACAGGGCGCAGTACTGGCAGACAGAGAGGATGATGAATAATGGCTCGTTATAACTCAAATGATATCTACGGTGTAAACCCCATTGCCGCCATGCCTTTCACCACCGCGGGGGAAGTGGATGAAAGCAGCTTTATTCGTATGCTGGAGCACCTTGCCCACAGTGGCGCTAATGGCGTAACGTTGTTTGGCATTGCCAGCGAATTCCCAAAGCTGGAGGACTTTGAGCGCCAGCGTCTGGCTGAGGTATTTATTCATACGCTACAGGGCCGTTCACTGTATCGGGCCATATCCGTTACTGCACACAGTACAGAAGTGGCCGTAAAATGGGCCAAACGCTACCAGACAATGGGAGCCGACGCGTTAATGCTGCTGCCCCCCTTCTTCCTACAGCCCAGTCCACAGGCAATACAGCAACATATTTTCAGCGTGCTTGAAGCAGTAGAGATACCGGTACTGGTGCAATACGCCCCCGGAGAAACCGGACTGCCCATTACGCCACAGCAACTTGCCGATGTATCGAAACGCTACCCTCATGCGGTGTTTAAGATTGAGTGTAATCCTCCGGTAGACTACACCCGTGAGTTCTTACAGCTGGCACCACAGGCATCAGTACTCAACGGCTATGCGGGTCTATATATGCTGAAAATGCTGGCAGCAGGTGGTAAAGGCGTCATGCCCGGCTGTTCATTTACTGAGATCTATGTGCGTATTTATCAGCACTGGAAACAGGGAGAAATAGAACAGGCAGAAGCGCTGCATGCCGCACTGCTCCCCTACATACAACAATGGATGACCCACTGTGAATATATTATTCAGGTGGAGAAAAACATCCTGATGCGCCGGGGAATAATCAGTAACGGCTATTGCCGCCTTCCGGGATGGTCACTTACTCAGGACGACTATCAGCGTATAGAACGGTTTATTGAAGAGTTTCAGCTGCATTGTTGATAAGTCCAATAAATCAGCGCATTCGAATATTCCGACCGTAAAAACAGGGTGCTTATATCGACATCGAGAACGGTCGGTAAACCATCTGTACTCAACTATTGAGCGCGTTGGGTCTGGCCGGGTTAGGGGCTGTTATGAAACACCTTGCGGTGTTTCACCCTTCGGGCCATAGGAAAGGTAGGCCCGACGCACTCTGGAGTTAAGTGCAGATTGTCTTCCGGCCGCACTCAATGGATATATAAGCACTCTGTTATTACGGTCGGAATATCCGCTGATGCCGGTTTATCAACAACAATCCTAAAACTTACCCCTGGCATACCCGGTAACCTCTTTCAGCCCCATCTCACGCCCCAGCGCGGTCATCGGGTGAACGACTTCCAGTCCTTTTACCGTTTTCTTTAATGCGCCCATATCGGCCTGCTCTGCCTTAGTAATAGGACGACTAAACGGCATCTTTTGTATTTTTTGGGCTTTAGCGCTCAGAACCTGGCTCTTTTCTTGTCTGAGTCTCTCAATTTCAGCCTGCAGCGTTGCTTTTTCAGCATCAATCTCACTGAGATCGGTATCCAACCCTTTGATTATAATCTCTTTTTCTTTACGATTCAGCGCATCGAGACGGTCGCTCAACCGCTTAATTTCTGCCGCCTGTTGTTTCATAACTCGACCTTAAATTCTGGCTTTAAATAATGAGGTATCCCGCAACACGGGATGGTCTGACAGGGAGTATAAACGTAACCTAATCTCAGTACTAATCCTGAGTGTAGAATCATAACTTATCTGAAGTGTTCATAAAAAAACGGGTCACTATAATAAGTGACCCGTTCTGTCTTTTCACTGAAAATTCAGCGAATATTACATGATTTGTGCAATTTTACGTGCAATATCCATCAGCGCCTGCTGATTTTTTTGCAAAGACTCATTCATTTCATTGAATTTATTCAGTCCAGCCTGCTCAGTAAATTGAACAACCGGGCCGTTATATTCAATTTTATCGCCCTGAGCTTTCAGGAAGTCAGAAATAGTCAGGATATCGCTAAAGGTAGAATCCAGCAGCGTTAAGGTTTGTCTGCTTAAATCACCTTGCTGAGTAACCACTTTTGCATAAGCTTTGTCATAAACCGCTTTTAAATCTTCTGGCAGTTTCATTGCTGCATAGCTATCAGCAGTTTGCTTAACGATGTCATCTAACTTAGCATGAACTGCTTTAGTTTCTGCCTGAGCTTTTTCAACTTTCTCGCGGTTATCAACCATCGCTTTCATGCTGTTCAGCGTTCTTAACTCAGTCATTGAAGACTGCATAGCGCCTGAAAAAGCACTGTCCAGCTGGCTGGTAAAGTTAGTTAACAGCGCATAATCTTTGGCGTAATTACCAAAAGCTTTTTCCTGGTCTTTACTTAATTCTGGTAAACGAATTTTAGTGCCATCAATCACTTGCGTCTGTAGAAACTCACTGAACGCTTTACGCTGCTCTGGCTCGTTATCACCACAACCCGCTAATTGAAATACCAGACCTAAAGCAAACAGAGGGGCTAAAAAACGAACCCATGTTTTTTGTGTAACTAAAGACATACATGCTCCTGAAATTTATTCACTAATAATCCATTAATTACCCTGCGGAAAACGAATCCTTCGTTCACATATCGATAGACCGCAGAAACTGAGATACGTTAGCATTCGGTGTTAATGGAATAAAGCGATTAAACTAAAATACCGAATATAATTACATAGTTAATTGAAAATTATAAGATTATTTAACAACGTAATAGCCATAGTTAATAACACGGAACAATAACTAAAACAAAAAAGTGGGAAGGAAGTACTGGTTCTTATTTAAGGTGTATCTGAAAATAAAACTTACTGAAATATTGCTTATAGCAGGCATCAATATAACGAATAACTTCGTGTTTTATGAATAAAAAAAGCCTCAGCAAACTTTTTTGATGAGGCTTTTTTATTACTAAACTAACTGGTTAATTACTTCTGGCCCAGTAAATATTTAACAACCTGGCTGTATTCCTGAATGAAGCCTTCAACACTCTTGGCTTCCAGACCATCATTTTTCACCAGATATTTTCCGTTAACGATAACAGAAGGCACGCTTCTTAAATTAACATCCTCGGCCAGTTTACGCTGTTGAGCAGTCAGAGATTTAACAATGAAGCTGTTCCACGCACTGTCGAACTCTTCACCGCTCACACCTGCTTCAATAAACGCCTGACGAATGCCATCTAAATTACGAATAGTTTGAGTTTTTTGGATACCGTTAAAAATCAATGGAGCAACTTTATCCTGAACGCCTAAAGTAATGGCAACGGCCCATGCCTGAGTCAGTTGAGAACCTAATTCGCCACCCATAAAGTCAACGTGATATTTAACAATTTTGCCGCCTTCTGGCAGCTGTTTCTTAAATTCGTCAGTCATGTGATAGACGTTTTCGAAGTCATAACAGTGTGGACAGAAAAAGGAGAAAAACTCCAGTACCTGTGGCTCTTCTGTCGCGCCGCGGTTCAATGTTTCAAACTGCTTACCATTTTGGAAATTGGATGCCACTACGACTGAGCTGCTACCGGTAGGCTTAGAATCTGCATTTGCCGGGGTAGAAGAATTTGACCACATAAAAAAAGCACCGACAGCAACAACTGCACACACCAGCACCAACCACAACTTTTTCATAAAAATACTCCGTAAAACAATAATCAGTACATTGGCATCAGTTGCAACGGCGGAACCTGTAACAACTTAGCCTGTTCAGTAAACAGCGATGGCTGCGCCTGCCAAAAATCATTATCTGCAATCCAGGGAAAGCTTTTTGGAAACGCGGGATCCTCCCAACGGCGAACCACCCAAGCAAGGTAATAAACCATTCGCATACAGCGTAATGGCTCGATCAGTGCCAGCTCCCTCTGATCGAAATCAGCAAACTCACTGTAGGACTCCACAAACAAATCCAGCTGCATCAGCTGTTCTGAACGCTCGCCCTGCAATAGCATCCAAATATCCTGCACTACTGGCCCGTTACGGGCATCGTCCAAATCAACAAACATTGGACCATCGTGCCACAGAATATTTCCCGGATGACAATCACCATGCAGACGGGATAATGCCCAATCTGTATGCCAGTGCTGTTCCACGGCCTGAATTAACTCATCCAATACCGGTAATAGCAGCGGTTTAACGCTTGCAGGCACCAGAGAACTTTCCTCCAGTACCCGACGGGGTTGGTAAAGATATTCATCCAACCCCATGGTTGGTCGGGCAACAAACGGCTGTTGTCTGCCAACCTGATGAATTCGTCCCAGAAAACGAGCAACCCATTCCAGATGGTCAAGGTTGTCAACTTCATACTGACGCCCGCCCATGCTGGGGAAAACAGCAAACATATATCCCTGATGGTGATGTAATGTCTGCTTGTTTATCACCAGCGGAGCGACAACCGGGATCTCTGTATCAGACAACGTTAAAGAGAAATCGTGCTCTTCTTGTATCTGTTCCGGTAACCAGCGCTCCGGGCGATAAAATTTCGCTACATAACGTTTACGATCTTCATCCATAAACTGATATACGCGATTCTCATAACTGTTCAGCGCGGTAAGGCCTGAATCCACACGCAACCCTACACTTTCCAGTGCATCCAGGATCATGTCGGGCATTAAGGTATGGAAAGCAAATGCTGCTGAATTCATAAGGAGTTTATATCACCACAGGGTTATCCGGACTACCAGCCGGTTATCATACACAGGGTTTAATCTTTTAAAATACCACGTGCGCGTAATAAGGCGGTTTTAAAGTCTTCTTCATAATCTTTCTTTAAACCGGGAATGACTTCAGTACGTTCGCTGTCACGCATCTTAAGATGGTAAATCAGCACATCATCAGTTAATTCACTCAGCGGGCCGGTAAAACCTGCCTCTGTCGCCAGTTTTTGCAGAAACTGAATCAGATTCAGATCCGGGTCTTTCTGCCAGGCTGGGTGGATAAGTTCAATCAGTTCATTGACGCGATGGCATTTCATAACGTCTCTCCCTTTTATTCAAAAGAGTCACAAGGTATCAGGGTTAATCAAATTTTAACAGCTTGTTATTTCATCATGCGAGCCATATTAATCGCTTCGATTAACTTAGCCCGATTAATTTGCGGATTGTTGCTGTCCAGCAGTTGCTGCCAGATATCAATCGCCTGCTGATATTGTGCGTTTAAGAAGTGATCTGATGCCAGAAGCATCAAGGCTGTCACCTGACCAGGTTCCTGAGCCAGTGCCTGATTGATTAAAGTCTGCGCCTGAGGCGTCATGCGCTGGCCAGCCTGATAATAGAGCGTAGTGGCTTTCGCCGTAAGTACTTCTGCATCGTTGCCGCGCAGCTGTGTTACCCGATCAAAAGCAATTAACGCGTTTTCAAATTCATTACTGTTGAGATAGCGTTGACCAAGCAAGAACCAGGCTTCAGGATCGCCAGGTGACTGACGGATGCGCTGCTGAAGCTCTGCTACTACCTTATCCTGAATTTGGCTGATATCCATGCCGGAGAACGGATCAGTGTGGTTTTCCCGGCTGTATTGTGCTGATTCCTGATACTGACCAATGTACCCATACCCTACTGAGGTAATCAGTACCACTGCCAACGTCATCACCGCCGGAATGATTTTCGATGGTCGGTTAGACATCGCCGGAGCCGTTTTTTCCGTCGTCGCCATATTCTGCAACAGGCTTAAGGAGAGTTCCTGCTGATACTCATTCGACAGGCCATTAGCTTTTTCTTGTTCGGAAAATAGCTTTCCGGCTAAAGCTACTTGCTGCTGATAAAGGGCTACGTTGGTATCATTACGTAAGTCCCGCTCGCTCGCAGCTGGCATATTCGAACGAATCGCTGGCAGCCAGATAATCAATAGAATCAGGCAAAGCATCAGTCCGGCACCGCACCAGAAAATCATCATGACTTATTCTCCAGCCATTTATCTAACTGACGCTTTTGCTCTTCTGTTAACGCAGGAGGGGGTAACTGACGGCGTTTCTTCACATAAAGCCAGATAACCAGCATCCCAAACAGCAACAGAACCAACGGGCTATACCACAACAGTGCGGTCTGACTATTAAAACGAGGTTTATATAAAACAAAATCACCAAAACGTTGAGTCATAAAACTGACAATTTGCTCATTAGATTTTCCTTCATCTACCATACGGTAAACTTCCAGACGTAAGTCATGAGCAATGGGAGAAGTCGATTCAACCAGATTCTGATTCTGACACTGTGGACAACGTAGCTGTTTTGCCAGACTAATAGCCCGCTGCTGATTCTCCGGATTTTTAAACTGCCAGGTATCGACAATTTCAGCCCGTAGCGGCAATGCCATTAACATCAGCAATATCAAACGACAAAACAGACGCATCATGAAGAACCTCCCAATGCCATATTTTGCAGCACTTCAATTTTGGGCTGAAACTCTTTTTGCCAGACTTCCTGATTTAACTCACCAGAATAGCGGTAACGAATAATGCCCTGACTGTCGATCAGATAGGTTTCTGGCGTGCCGTATACGCCTAACTCCAGCGCCAGCTTGCCGTTTGGATCATAAACCGAGCGGATATACGGATTACCCAACTTATTGAGCACTTCCAGCGCCGCCGGGCGGTTATCCCGGTAATTCAAACCATAGAGTTTAAAATCAGGGCGTTCACGCAAGGTTTGCAGGAATGGAAACTCCAGTTTGCAGGACGGACACCAACTGGCCCATACGTTTAACACCGTGATATGCCCGGTAAAGTCTTGCTGGCTAAAGGTTTTATTACGCAGCAGCAAATCTTCAGCTATAAACTCAGGCATCGGCTTATCCTGCTGAGTCAGCCCTAACTGATGAGGGTCTTGTTTTAAGCCAAAATAGAGGGCAACACCCATTAAGAGCACCAGAAACAGAGGCAAAAATAGTTTTAGTCGATTCATGATGCCACCTCATTCTGATGACAAATCACCGCATTATCTTTTTTTCTGCCGCGTTTGCTCCACAGGCTACATCCACCACCCAGCACCATCAATAATCCACCACCCCATACCCAGCGGATAAACGGCTTATGGTGAAAACGCAGGGCATAGTTCTGCTTATCAACTTTCTCACCCATCACCACATACAGATCCGCAAGCAGGTTCCAGGAAATTCCCGGTTCACTCATTAACATGGTTCGGACCGTATAGTGACGACGCTCTGGCATTAATAATGCCACTTCTTTACCTTCACGAGTCACGCGAATAACTGCCTGCTCCGCCGTGTAGTTTGGGCCAATCAACAGCTTGGTTTCATCATAATGGAACTGATAGCCACTCAGCGTACTTTGTCCCCCCGGCCCCATTTTGACACCGGTCTCTGTGGAATAGTAACTGGATAAGGTAATACCAATCGCGGTAACGGCTACACCACAATGGGCTAACAGCACGCCTGAACGCCGTAATGACAAATGCCTGACAAAAGTAAGATTACTGACAATAACCCATACCGACAGTACCAAAGCAACAGCCACCATCGGATAGAAACGATCGAACATCAGGGCAGCTACACAACCTGTAATCACTGCCAGTAACGCTAAAGCAACAAGCCATTTTATCTGACCTGATGCCATACTTTTCCAGCGGCTTAGAGGAGAGATCCCCATCACCATAAGTATCAATAACACTGGTGGTACAAAGGTGCTGTTAAAGTAAGGAGCGCCAACCGAAATAGAACCTAATCCCAGCGCGGTAAATAACATCGGGTAGAAGGTGCCAATCAAAACAATCAAAGTCGCAACGCTCAACAATACATTTGCCATTAGCAAAAGCGCTTCGCGAGAAAACAGGCTAAAACGAGCAACAGCGGACTGGGTGTTGGCTCTGAGAGCAAACAGCGTTAGTGCACCAACAATCGCCACACCCAGCAACAATAACAACATAATGCCGCGGTCGGGATCGACAGCAAAAGCATGAACCGACGTTAATACGCCGGAGCGAACAATAAAGGTACCCAGCAAACTTAAAGCAAAGGTAAAAATCGACAGCAGTAAACTCCAGTAACTGAACGTGCCGCGTTGTTCCGTCACAATCAGTGCGTGCAGTAATGCTGTTCCTAGCAGCCAAGGCATTAAAGAGGCGTTTTCAACCGGATCCCAGAACCACCATCCGCCCCAACCCAATTCATAATAAGCCCACCAGGAACCTAAAATAATACCAGCGGTTAAACAGATCCATGCGGCCAACGCCCATGGGCGGCTCCAGTAAGCAACCGCAGCATCCATGCGCCCACTGAGCAACGCTGCAATAGCAAAGGCAAAATTAACCGCAAATCCTACGTAGCCCAAATATAGCAACGGAGGATGAAAAATCAGGCCGATATCTTGCAACATCGGATTAAGATCTCGCCCTTCCATCGGTGCAGGAAACACTCGCTCAAAAGGGTTGGAGTACAGCAGGATAAACAGACAGAACCCCACCATAATCAGGCCAAGAATCGCCAATACGGTGCTATTGATTTGTATATCCATCCGGCGACGCAATGCGGCAACCAGCGCGGTCCATATTGAGAGAGAAAACAACCCGAACAACATGGAGCCTTCATGCCCGCCCCATACGGCCGCAACTTTAAAAAACAACGGTAGCTGGGAGTTAGAGTGCTGGGCAACATACATTACGGAGAAGTCATCGGTTGCAAAGCTGTAACCGAGTAACGAAATAGACAGGGTAATAAGCAGGCAAACCCCGTGACTCAGGGGAGCTGCATAGCGAATGAGTAATGCCCGCCGGCAATAAATACCTGCCAGCGGAACAATACTCAGTAATATCGCAAGTGCCAAAGCACCTGACAGGGATAGCAGCCCCAAATCAGGGATCATGCTATATCCTTTTTATCAAACATTCAGGCTACCGTCATTTGACCGGCATACAGGATAAAGAAACGTAATAGCAGTATGCCGGAGAGTCCCATACATGCGACCGCTATTATATAACTTTTACTGTGCTGAACGCTCTTGCTGCATACCATACTCATGATCAGCGGCAACAAAATTCCCAATCCGATCACGCCAAACCAGAAAACGTTCGACCAGAAACCGCCGCCGATTGCCGCAACTGCCGCTGCTTCTCTCTGACCACCGCCAAAGAACAGACCAACAAACAGTGCCAGCAACAGGAACAGTTCAAACAGTACAACAGGTTTTTCAATCTGATGAACAAAGTGAACTGACGGACTATCTACCGGCTGCTTAAACCAGGTAATACCAAACAGTACCGCTGCCGCCGCCCCGGATGAAATACCAGAGAACAGGAACAGTACAGGAAGTACCGGGTTATTCAGCATTGGGTAAGTTTTCAGTGCGGACAACAGGAAGCCGGTATAAGCCCCCAGTGCTACCGCCAGGAAAATCATTAACGGTTCCAACACCCGCTCAAAACGGGCTAGAGCCGAAATAATGCCATTGATCCAACTGAGCCCTTTGAAGCGTTGCTCCAGAAAGTTAGCTATCTCCTGACGAAACAGCACCGCCAGCCAGACGATCAGAATTAACATATACACCTGAAATAGCATAACCCCCATCGACATAACCGATGTCGGGCTATAGAAAACCATCAGGTACCAGAAAGTCCATGGACGTGTCAGGTGAAAAATCAAAATCACCAGACCAACAATCACCGTCAGCGGAGCAATAATTGCTGTCGCTTTAATGATGCCATCGCGGCTTGCGCCATCAGCTAATACACGGCGTTTAAGAAATACGGCGATGGTCGCCATACCTGCAGAAACACCAATCAGGAACAGATAAATGGCGATTGGCCAGTCCCAAACCAGGGATTCAAAATGGAAAGCGCTGCTCATCCTTTAATCTCCCCATGTTTGCTTGGAATACGATACATTTTCGGTTCGGTTCCTAAATGTACCTTCGCACGGTAAGTGGTCTTATTCTCTATCAGTTTCACAATTTCGCTATTTGGATCATCCAGATTCCCAAAGGTTAATGCCTTGGTAGGACAGGACTCCACACAGGCTGGTAGTTTGCCCTGAGCTAAATTGGTGTCGCGACAGAAGTTACATTTGTCTGCGGTTTTTCTGACCGGATGAATAAAACGTACGCGGTACGGGCAGGCAGCAATACAGTACTGACAACCAACACAGCGTTCCGGATTGACTTCAACAATACCCGTGGCAGCATCTTTGTAAGAAGCCCCTGTCGGACAGACATCCACACAAGGCGGGTTATCACAATGCTGACAAGAGTGACGATAGAACTGATATTTTGCCTCAGGAAACTCTCCTGTCGGGCCAGAGCGGATAATATTTAGCCGCGATACCCCTTCAGGAACTTTATTCACCTCCCGGCAAGCATCCATACACGCGGTGCAGCCAATACAACGAGTCTCGTCATACACCATGCCATAACGAATACCATTAATTGACATAGTCTGCGCCAGCGTACGGTTAACCGGGCCGGTCATAAAGATTACTGCTCCCATACCGGCAATAAAATGACGGCGTGAGCAACTCATGGTGTTTCCTTCTCTTTTTGGTATTGCTGCTGTTGTTTACTGTGGCAGTCAACACATAGCTTTATCTGACCTTTTTGATCCAATCCTTGTACCGGATCTTTAGTCGGATGCAACTGGTGACAGCTGGCACACGAAGTTTTCAGGATATGGACATCATGCGCCCATAACGCAGTACGTAATTTTTCCGGCTGGTGACAAGTCATACAAACCTGATTTTGCTTATCAACCGGGAATACGTCTTCGTTAAAACGCATAGCATCCGCAACGCCATTACGGTGTTCCGGAGTGATTTTGCCGTGACAGTTGGTACAGGTCACTGGCAGTTGGTTATTTGGATTAATCGCTTTTGAGTGCGCGCCGTGCATGCCATCTTTAGTGTCTTTATGACACTGAGTACAGGCATAGTCACGATTGCGCTGTAACTCTACTTTATATTCGGACGACGCTTCTGTTTTCTGCTCCGGTACCGGTTCTGCGGATGACGACATGGCCGTCAGTGCAAACATTGATACCAGCATTAACAGTCCGCCCTTAAATAATGAACGTAAACTGCCCATGATAATTCCACCTTATTTGGGCCCCGGTATCCCGGGGCCGATAACTTTATTTGCTTAACAAGCGCTCTTCTTTCTTGGCGTTTGCGTCCCACTCCGCTACGCGGGTTTTCAGGAACTCTTGCTTGTCGCTCTCAAGTTTTTGCATATCCATGCCTAATGCTTTTTGAGCATTAGCTTTAGTGGAAAGATCAGGTAATGCGATTTCGTGAGTAATACCTTTAGTTGCTAACAACCGAGCCAGTTTGGTACGGGCATCAGCCGCTTTATCTAACGCAGTACCCAGAATTTTCAGACCAACTTCAGGTGCGTGCATATGAATACCATGCGAAGCAATCGCATAGTCCCAACGCCATTGCGCATGACGGATATCCATCAGGATTGGTTTCATTTCTTCTTCTGTTGCACCGGCATCCCATGCTGCTTTTGCTTCAAAGTGAGCATGAACTAACTGAGCTTCAGTTTTCTTCTTCAGCTCTCTGACCGCTTCTTTTCTGGTTGCTACGATATCTTGTAATTGTTCTTTAGTTTGAGTGTGGCAGCTGGCACAAGTATCATTGAATCGATTGAAAGGATTACCAATTTTATGGTCGGTATACAGTTTGCCTTCTGCGTTTTGTACTTTCGGCATATGACAGTCAATACAGGTCACATTGTTTTTGCCGTGGATACCCTGGCTCCAGGTTTCATACTCTGGATGTTGAGCTTTCAGCATTGGTGTTTTAGATAACAGATGAGTCCAGTCAGAGAAAGCGATGTTGTCGTAGTACTCTTCCATTTTCTCTACGGTCATCCCTTTATCCCAAGGGAATTTAACGGCTTTGTTTTTACCATCGAAGTGGTATTCAACGTGGCAGTTACTACAAACCATTGATTGCTGATCCAGATGGCTGGCTTTATCAAATGGTTTACCAATAACCTCTAATGCACGAGCAGTATAAGGACGGGACATGTAAAGCGCTGGCTTACCCTCAGCAAAATCTTTAGATGCCGTGTCGTGACAGTCTGCACAGCCGATTGGGTTAACAATCTGCGCGCCGCCTCTTGACCACATGCCTTCAAAATATTTGTCTTCACCACCTTCATCAATCAGACGAGCTACATCCGGGCTTTTACAGCTCCAGCAAGCCATCGGCAGTGGACCATCCGTATCTTTCATTGGTGCTGCAGTACGCAGAGTTTCACGTACATCAGTAATGGCATAGAAGTGACCACGTGCTTTTTTATAATCTTTTGCAAATGGATAACCGGCCCAAAGAATAACCATATCAGGATATTCATCCAGACCACCACCTAACTTATTTGATTCGCTGGTTGCGCGCCATGAATCGTATTGATCCGCATGGTCTTTTGCAAAGACCTCATTGCGGGCCTCTACGTTCGGTTTATTAGCTAATGCTGTATTGCTCACCAGTAATGATGCAAACAATATCAGTAAGCTAGCTGATAACTTTGCCTTAATCTTGCCCACGATAAGTACTCCCATTTATTATAAGTTCGGCATTCGTTGAGCCGATTACCAAGATATAGATATCTTTTTATGTGCTGCTTCCAGTGCACTAAACTACTACTCAAGTAGTATTTTATTATCCCCCTAAATATAACTATTCAGAGAGCAAATAAATATTTGTCTTAATATTGGTTGTTTTAGATCAATGAATAACGCGGGTAAAAATCATTTTCTTGATAGGGTTCAAATATTATTTTTAACAACAATTTGAATATAATCATAAATAGTTATATAAGGAATTAACCATTTATAGGTATATATTTTACCTGTAATTAAATAACTATACCTAATAAGAGTTATCTCTGTTTTGAAATAAAGAAATATACAAATAATATATAAAATCTCAATTTAATATTTGAATGAAAATTATTATCAACAATAGAATAAACAGGACTATTTGCCGGCGAACGCGTTAAAATGGTTCACCTTGTTGATTGGGTTAAGGGAAACTGTAATGTCGATACCTTCAATTACCGGTGCCATTCTGGCTGGTGGGCAGGCAACCAGAATGGGTGGTACAGATAAGGGCCTGGTTACGGTTAATGGAACACCACTATACCTGCATGTCCTCGCTCGTCTGAAACCTCAGGTAGGGGACATTATCATCAGCGCTAATCGCAATACAGACGAGTATAAAAAAAGCGGCTATAAGGTATTTCAGGACTCAATTGAAGGCTTCAAGGGTCCTTTAGCAGGCATATTAACTATGCTTGAAAATAGCCCAACGGAATGGGTTCTGTTTGCGCCCTGCGATACACCTCTAATTCCCAGTAGTCTGGCTGAAAGATTGTGGAATAACCGAAACAATCAGCCAGTGTCTTATGCCGATGATGGAGAACGGGCACATCCTACTCTGGCATTAATGAATACCTGTCTGATAACACCGCTACGCAATTATCTTCAGGGAGGAGATCGTAAGCTTATGATCTTTTTATCCCAACAACAGGCCACGGCGGTTGATTTTAGTGATATGCCCCAGGCTTTTAAAAATATTAATACGTTGGATGAATGTCATAACTGGAATAAATAAAACATGGCAATAATAACCAAACAAAACATTCCTCTGTTAGGCATAACTGCATATAGCGGCACGGGAAAAACCACATTACTTAAACAGTTAATTCCGGCTTTATCCAACATGGGTATTCGCTGTGCGCTTATCAAACATTCTCATCACAATATGGATATTGATATACCGGGAAAAGATAGTTACGAATTACGTAAAGCCGGTGCATCACAAACTATTGTGGCCTGCGATCAACGCTGGGCTTTAATGACAGAAACACCCAATAGAGCAGTAAATCTGGCGGAACTGGCCGATAAATTTGATGTTAACCAGATCGATTTAGTATTAGTTGAGGGCTTTAAACATGAGCATATCGATAAAATAGCTCTATTTCGCCGCTCAGTAGGTAAACCTCTTGAAGGATTAATAGATAATCATGTTATTGCATTAGCAACTAATGAGGATATATCTGTTAATGTTCCTCTATTAGATATAAATAACATTGGGCAAATAGCTAACTTTATTCAATGTTGGTTAAATGATAAAAATATAATAGCCAACTAACAATAGCGTTTGTTATATCGGTGAAAAGTAGTCCATATTAGTATTGAAATATTATTGCTAAAGCGTTTCATCAAAATTAATTAAATGAAAATTGACCATCCTTACTCATTATTAATGCTAATTTATTTGTTTTATGGCGTTTTCGATATTCATTTTTTGCCTACTGGCGGAAATACACTCTCTTTTGTATCAGTCTGCTGATAATTTTGACAAATTAGCTTCAGTAAACATTTCGCCCGTAACAAGTATGTGCTTATATGATTAAAGTGCCCGGCCGGTAGGGCCAGTCTCTGAATATTTCACAATCGATATAAAGCAAAAAACCCCCAGCTTTCGCTGAGGGTTCTTCTTAATTAAAGCCTGGCAGTTCCCTACTCTCGCATGGGGAAGCCCCACACTACCATCGGCGCTACGGCGTTTCACTTCTGAGTTCGGCATGGGGTCAGGTGGGACCACCGCGCTATCGCCGCCAGGCATATTCTGTTTCATGAACCGTTGCATTCAATATCACTATCGCACACAACCATTCATTCCAATCCTGAACATTCGCTGAAATCTGACTTCTTTACTCTCTCAATCCCAAAACACCTTCGGTGTTGTAAGGTTAAGTCTCACGGTTCATTAGTATCGGTTAGCTCAACGTATCGCTACGCTTACACACCCGACCTATCAACGTCATAGTCTTTAACGTTCCTTCAGTGGACTTAAAGTCCAAGGGAAGACTCATCTCGAGGCAAGTTTCCCGCTTAGATGCTTTCAGCGGTTATCTTTTCCGCACGTAGCTACCGGGCAATGCCATTGGCATGACAACCCGAACACCAGTGGTGCGTTCACTCCGGTCCTCTCGTACTAGGAGCAACCCCTCTCAATCTTCCAGCGCCCACGGCAGATAGGGACCGAACTGTCTCACGACGTTCTAAACCCAGCTCGCGTACCACTTTAAACGGCGAACAGCCGTACCCTTGGGACCTACTTCAGCCCCAGGATGTGATGAGCCGACATCGAGGTGCCAAACACCGCCGTCGATATGAACTCTTGGGCGGTATCAGCCTGTTATCCCCGGAGTACCTTTTATCCGTTGAGCGATGGCCCTTCCATTCAGAACCACCGGATCACTATGACCTACTTTCGTACCTGCTCGAGCCGTCACTCTCGCAGTCAAGCTAGCTTATGCCATTGCACTAACCTCACGATGTCCGACCGTGATTAGCTAACCTTCGTGCTCCTCCGTTACTCTTTGGGAGGAGACCGCCCCAGTCAAACTACCCACCAGACACTGTCCTCAACCCGGATTACGGGCCAAAGTTAGAACATCAAACATTAAAGGGTGGTATTTCAAGGTTGGCTCCACGATGACTGGCGTCACCGCTTCAAAGCCTCCCACCTATCCTACACATCAAGGCTCAATGTTCAGTGTCAAGCTATAGTAAAGGTTCACGGGGTCTTTCCGTCTTGCCGCGGGTACACAGCATCTTCACTGCGAGTTCAATTTCACTGAGTCTCGGGTGGAGACAGCCTGGCCATCATTACGCCATTCGTGCAGGTCGGAACTTACCCGACAAGGAATTTCGCTACCTTAGGACCGTTATAGTTACGGCCGCCGTTTACTGGGGCTTCGATCAAGAGCTTCGCTTACGCTAACCCCATCAATTAACCTTCCAGCACCGGGCAGGCGTCACACCGTATACGTCCACTTTCGTGTTTGCACAGTGCTGTGTTTTTAATAAACAGTTGCAGCCAGCTGGTATCTTCGACTGGCTTCAGCTCCATCCGCAGGGGACTTCACCTAATGCCAGCGTGCCTTCTCCCGAAGTTACGGCACCATTTTGCCTAGTTCCTTCACCCGAGTTCTCTCAAGCGCCTGAGTATTCTCTACCTGACCACCTGTGTCGGTTTGGGGTACGATTTAATGTTACCTGGAGCTTAGAGGCTTTTCCTGGAAGCAGGGCATCAACTACTTCACCACCGTAGTGGCTCGTCATCACGCCTCAGTGTTAACAGCCAACCGGATTTACCTGGTCAACCCACCTACACGCTTAAACCGGGACAACCGTCGCCCGGATAGCCTAGCCTTCTTCGTCCCCCCTTCGCAGTAACACCAAGTACAGGAATATTAACCTGTTTCCCATCGACTACGCCTTTCGGCCTCGCCTTAGGGGTCGACTCACCCTGCCCCGATTAACGTTGGACAGGAACCCTTGGTCTTCCGGCGAGCGGGCTTTTCACCCGCTTTATCGTTACTTATGTCAGCATTCGCACTTCTGATACCTCCAGCAGACCTCACAGTCCACCTTCGCAGGCTTACAGAACGCTCCCCTACCCAACAATACTTTCGTATCGCTGCCGCAGCTTCGGTGCATGGTTTAGCCCCGTTACATCTTCCGCGCAGGCCGACTCGACCAGTGAGCTATTACGCTTTCTTTAAATGATGGCTGCTTCTAAGCCAACATCCTGGCTGTCTGTGCCTTCCCACATCGTTTCCCACTTAACCATGACTTTGGGACCTTAGCTGGCGGTCTGGGTTGTTTCCCTCTTCACGACGGACGTTAGCACCCGCCGTGTGTCTCCCGTGATAACATTCTTCGGTATTCGGAGTTTGCATCGAGTTGGTAAGCCGGGATGGCCCCCTAGTCGAAACAGTGCTCTACCCCCGAAGATGAGTTCACGAGGCGCTACCTAAATAGCTTTCGGGGAGAACCAGCTATCTCCCGGTTTGATTGGCCTTTCACCCCCAGCCACAGGTCATCCGCTAATTTTTCAACATTAGTCGGTTCGGTCCTCCAGTTAGTGTTACCCAACCTTCAACCTGCCCATGGCTAGATCACCGGGTTTCGGGTCTATACCTTGCAACTATACGCCCAGTTAAGACTCGGTTTCCCTACGGCTCCCCTATTCGGTTAACCTTGCTACAAAATATAAGTCGCTGACCCATTATACAAAAGGTACGCAGTCACACCCATAAAGAGTGCTCCCACTGCTTGTACGTACACGGTTTCAGGTTCTGTTTCACTCCCCTCGCCGGGGTTCTTTTCGCCTTTCCCTCACGGTACTGGTTCACTATCGGTCAGTCAGGAGTATTTAGCCTTGGAGGATGGTCCCCCCATATTCAGACAGGATGTCACGTGTCCCGCCTTACTCATCGAACTCACAATCTGTGCATTTTGGTGTACGGGACTATCACCCTGTACCGTGCGACTTTCCAGACGCTTCCACTAACACACAAACTGATTCAGGTTCTGGGCTCCTCCCCGTTCGCTCGCCGCTACTGGGGGAATCTCGGTTGATTTCTTTTCCTCGGGG
Organism: Limnobaculum xujianqingii; assembly: GCF_013394855.1. Classification (NCBI taxonomy): domain Bacteria; kingdom Pseudomonadati; phylum Pseudomonadota; class Gammaproteobacteria; order Enterobacterales; family Budviciaceae; genus Limnobaculum; species Limnobaculum xujianqingii. The sequence goes on from NZ_JABMLK010000001.1 coordinate 2,920,138, forward strand.
TACTTAGATGTTTCAGTTCCCCCGGTTCGCCTCATACGACTATGTATTCATCGTATGATAGTGCAACGAATTGCACTGGGTTTCCCCATTCGGGTATCGCCGGTTATTACGGTTCATATCACCTTACCGACGCTTATCGCAGATTAGCACGCCCTTCATCGCCTCTGACTGCCTAGGCATCCACCGTGTACGCTTAGTCACTTAACCTCACAACCCGAAGGTGTCTCGAAAGACAACATTCTAAAGTCGTAAACAATTGAGAGACTCGCTCAGTCCAATTAGTGTCAGTGTATTACTCACTATTGGCTGAGGATTCAAATTTCAGCTTGTTCCGGATTGTTAAAGAGCATAATACTTCACAGCATACTGTTGCCAATATACTCTGAAGTATTGATTTACAGGACTAAATGGTGGAGCTAAGCGGGATCGAACCGCTGACCTCCTGCGTGCAAGGCAGGCGCTCTCCCAGCTGAGCTATAGCCCCATATAGTCACGTACAGATACCTTAATAACTCATCAGTTGATGAGTCAGCCAATTTATTTCCAGGCAAGGCGGAGTCATACGACGTTTGCATCGGCAAACGAGTGTGACGACAACGCAGCATGGGAAGAAATTGGTAGGCCTGAGTGGACTTGAACCACCGACCTCACCCTTATCAGGGGTGCGCTCTAACCACCTGAGCTACAAGCCTATAAAGGTATTTCTGCTCGTTATTCTTCATCAGACAATCTGTGTGGACACTGCACTCAATCAGTATCTTTCAGGTAAGGAGGTGATCCAACCGCAGGTTCCCCTACGGTTACCTTGTTACGACTTCACCCCAGTCATGAATCACAAAGTGGTAAGCGCCCTCCCGAAGGTTAAGCTACCTACTTCTTTTGCAACCCACTCCCATGGTGTGACGGGCGGTGTGTACAAGGCCCGGGAACGTATTCACCGTAGCATTCTGATCTACGATTACTAGCGATTCCGACTTCATGGAGTCGAGTTGCAGACTCCAATCCGGACTACGACGTACTTTATGAGGTCCGCATGCTCTCGCGAGGTAGCTTCTCTTTGTATACGCCATTGTAGCACGTGTGTAGCCCTACTCGTAAGGGCCATGATGACTTGACGTCATCCCCACCTTCCTCCGGTTTATCACCGGCAGTCTCCTTTGAGTTCCCACCATTACGCGCTGGCAACAAAGGATAGGGGTTGCGCTCGTTGCGGGACTTAACCCAACATTTCACAACACGAGCTGACGACAGCCATGCAGCACCTGTCTCAGAGTTCCCGAAGGCACATTCGCATCTCTGCAAACTTCTCTGGATGTCAAGAGTAGGTAAGGTTCTTCGCGTTGCATCGAATTAAACCACATGCTCCACCGCTTGTGCGGGCCCCCGTCAATTCATTTGAGTTTTAACCTTGCGGCCGTACTCCCCAGGCGGTCGACTTAACGCGTTAGCTCCGGAAGCCACTCCTCAAGGGAACAACCTCCAAGTCGACATCGTTTACAGCGTGGACTACCAGGGTATCTAATCCTGTTTGCTCCCCACGCTTTCGCACCTGAGCGTCAGTCTTTGTCCAGGGGGCCGCCTTCGCCACCGGTATTCCTCCACATCTCTACGCATTTCACCGCTACACATGGAATTCTACCCCCCTCTACAAGACTCTAGCCTGCCAGTTTCGGATGCAGTTCCCAGGTTAAGCCCGGGGATTTCACATCCGACTTGGCAGACCGCCTGCGTGCGCTTTACGCCCAGTAATTCCGATTAACGCTTGCACCCTCCGTATTACCGCGGCTGCTGGCACGGAGTTAGCCGGTGCTTCTTCTGTGGGTAACGTCAATACATGAAGCTATTAACTTCACATCCTTCCTCCCCACTGAAAGTGCTTTACAACCCTAAGGCCTTCTTCACACACGCGGCATGGCTGCATCAGGGTTTCCCCCATTGTGCAATATTCCCCACTGCTGCCTCCCGTAGGAGTCTGGGCCGTGTCTCAGTCCCAGTGTGGCTGGTCATCCTCTCAGACCAGCTAGGGATCGTCGCCTAGGTGAGCCATTACCTCACCTACAAGCTAATCCCACCTGGGCACATCCGATGGTGTGAGGCCCGAAGGTCCCCCACTTTGGTCCGAAGACATTATGCGGTATTAGCTACCGTTTCCAGTAGTTATCCCCCTCCATCGGGCAGTTTCCCAGGCATTACTCACCCGTCCGCCACTCGTCACCCGGGGAGCAAGCTCCCCTGTGCTACCGTTCGACTTGCATGTGTTAGGCCTGCCGCCAGCGTTCAATCTGAGCCATGATCAAACTCTTCAATTAACAGCTTGATGCTCAAAGATTACTTTCAATAATTCAAATGAATTACTGTCTGGTCACTCTTTAAGACTTGGTATTTTTTGTGTCGTTACACCGAAGTGCAATGACGTGAGATACCGTCTTGTGAGTGCCCACACAGATTGTCTGATAAATTGTTAAAGAGCGATGTTGCGGCGAAAAACTTCCCGCAACACGGGCTGCGTATACTACGCTTTCCCGCGTCAGAGTCAAGTGTTAAATCACAGATTTATGCACGATAACGTCTGAACTGAAGCGGCTGTTGCCGTGTCAGTGGAGGCGCATTATAGGGACTCAGAATCATCTGGCAAGTGCTAATTGATAAAATCATTCTGACTGCTGATTGTTTAGCCAAAACTCAACTTTGTTTAACCTCTATGGGTGACTTTTCCATCCATGCAAACCATTTACGCTTTTCTGCAGGTTCTTTTACCGAATAGCGCTTACTTACCCAGTTAGCCACTAAATCTAATGACAGGCAGAAAATGAAATAGACCAGCGCAATAAACAGGAACACTTCGGTTGGGTACACCATACTGCGGTTATTGACCTGCGTTGCCAGAAATGTCAGTTCACCAACGCCGACAATATACGCCAGTGAAGTATCTTTAATCAGTGAAATCCATTGATTAATAAATGAAGGCACCATCATCCTTAAAGCCTGTGGCAATACGATATACCACAATACCTGCCAGCGATTGAACCCTAATGACATTCCTGCCTGCCATTGACCTGCGCCAATCGCGATAATGCCCGCTTTTACACCATGAGCTAAATAGGCTGATGAGATCAACGCCAGTGCACAAACAACCGAGGTAAGCGCCGGGATATCAATACCAAACAGCATCGGTAGCATAAAGTAGGCCCAGAAGATCAGCATAATCACTGGAATAGCGCGAAAGAAGCCAAGGATACCGGCAATCATTCCACCAACCCAGCCACGGAACATAGCCAGCGCCACACCAAGAACAACACCTAAAGCCGCAGATATCACACCTGCAACCAGACTGATAATCAGCGTTAGTGCCGCCCCACCAATAGGTCCATCCGGATAAGCCCCCCACAGCAGATAATCCAGATTGTCATAAATAACGGTGAAATCCATCTTAGCGGCGCTCCTTTGCTAACAGGCGATGTTCATACCACATACCCCAGGCTTCCATCACGGCAATTGCGACGATATATAGCACGGTGGCAACGCCAAAGGCCTGAAACGCTCTTAGGGTTTCGGTCTCTACCTGACGTGAAGCATAGGAAAGTTCCGCCACGCCAATCGCCATGGCCAGAGACGTACTTTTAACAATATTCATGTACTGGCCCAGTAATGGCGGAAACGCAATTTTTAATGCCTGTGGCAAAATCACATAGCGCATTGATTGCCAGCCATTAAGCCCCAGCGCCAGTGCTGCATATTTCTGTCCAGCCTTAACACCCCGAATACCAGAACGAATCTCTTCGGCAATAAATGCCGAGAAGTAGACCGTCAATCCGAATAGGGCGGCAATAAATTCAAAGGAGGGCCAGGCCAGCGTGAGTCCAAACAGCGTTATTTCATGAGGTGTGTTTAACCAGGGAATAACTCCGGCAGGCAGCAACTTACCCACACCGAAGTACCAAAAGAATAGTTGCACCAGCAAAGGGGTATTGCGAAACAGGGAACAATAGGCAATCACCGGTAAGCGCAAAACAGCCTGTTTACTGTCTCTGGCTCCGGCAACTACCATACCCAACGCCGTAGCGGCAATAATAGAGACAGCAGACAACCCCAACGTCAATAAAAAACCGTCCCACAACCATCCCAGATATTCAGGCGCTAATAGTAATTTTGTTAATTTTTCATCGAACATAAGCACCAGCTATTTATTACGGTTATCCACTAACCCTACTCTATTCCAATTAACGTCGGTATAACCGGCAACCCTTGTGTCACGACCTAAACAGAAAGCTTTATTCTCTACAAACCAAAACAGGGCACGCCAAAGCATGCCCCGATCTGACTACCCGCAATTGAGTCTGTTAACTAACTCAAGCTTTCGATGGATCAGGCGTTACCGTACCAAACTTAAATTCCCCGCGCGGCATGGAAGATTTGGTTTCAGGCCCAAACCAGCGGTTATAGATTTTGGTTGCTTCGCCATCTTTCTCCAGCTCCAGCAGCACTTTGTTAACTTCTTCCGTCAGGCGAGTCTCACCTTTAGTCACACCCACACCCTGATACTCTTTAGTGATACTAAATGGTGTAATTTCAAAGTCTGCTTTTACTGCATCAGGCAGGTTCGCCAGCAGACCGACTAACTTGGCATCATCCTGAGTAATAGCCTGAACGTTACCATTACGCAGTGCAGTAAAGGCAACCGGAGTATCGTCATAAGAGATAACTTTAGCGGTTGGGTATTTATCCCGCAGAGTGATTTCCTGTACGGTACCTTTATCAGCCCCGATACGTAACTTAGCAATATCATCCGGCTGTTTTAACACGCCTTTATGAGAAATAAATTTTTGCCCCGTGGCAAAATAGGGCACGCTAAAATCAACTTCTTTAGCGCGCTGAGGCGTGATGGTGAAGTTAGCCGCGATTAAGTCGACTTTCCTGGATGTCAGTAAAGGAATACGGTTGGCCGGATTCGTCGCTTTCAACTCAACTTTAACCCCTAATGCTTTACCAATCGCATTAGCGATGTCCACGTCATAACCCACAATCTTCTTAGTTTGCGGGTCGACATAACCAAACGGAGGGTTACTGTCGAATACGGCAATATTTACCACCCCGGCCTTTTTGATATCGTCCAGTTGGTCCGCATGGGCTACTGCTGCAGTGCCGGAGAGAGCAGCCAGTATAGTTAATGAAAGTACGCTTTGTTTTAATGTCAATTTCATGGCTGAATCCCGATATATGAAAGAAAGAATCGTGTTTGTGTCAGCCAGTTAAATGCAAATCAGAGATGGAGTGAAATAATATAAACAGATTTAATATGCTATTTAGTTATAAGCATTTCTTTCGAAAAAATAGCCTCTTACTGACCCATTGCTATTTTCATGGCTGTCTGGTCAGCTTAAAACACCATCAAACCATCGGTTGAAATGTGAAACAAATGTTTAGATAGGATCTAAAACCTATCTGATTCATACAATAAAAACATCACGATACTATTCATTATCCATTTACAAAAAACAGTTATTAATTATATAAAATTCAAATAAATAATAAAAAAAATCACATGAAATCAAAGAAAAACTTACTATGGATCATGTCTGATTATCAGATAACCATCTGATTCAAAAAACAAAATATAACAACATTTCATTAACATAACACACATCACAAAATTAAGGCTTGTTGAAGTTAATTTTTTAAATGATAATTATTATCAATTTGCTATTAATTATCATTACCAAGTGGCTTTCATGAAAACTCTATCTTCCCAGGAACGCCCGGAAATAAAACGACCGGCGGATCCCGCCTCCCCATTACCTCAGGTAAGCAGCCAACAGCTGTTAGGGGAATCTGGCATTTTGTTGATTCAGCATCAAGGTCAGCAGTACCAGTTACGCATTACCAAAACCGGAAAACTAATTTTAACCAAATAATCCTTAATACATAAAAACAGCCAGCCACCCAGACCTTCCTATTTAGTCCAGGCAGCCAGCAACTTTCATTTAAAACATTCATGGAGAGTTGCAGTTATGCTTCGTCTGTCATCTTTAACGATTGCCGTTACCTGTGCATTGCCGCTATTGGCCAATGCGGAAACTCCGGCAAAAACTACCAATGAAGTCATGACCGTTACCGCAACGGGAAACGACCGCAATGCGTTTGAAGCCCCAATGATGGTAACCGTGGTCGATGCTAACGCCCCGGAAAATCTGGCGGCAAACAGCGCAGCCGATCTGGTGCGTTCTATTCCTGGTATCACCATCACGGGTACATCTCGTAGTAACGGACAAGACATCAACATGCGCGGATATGATAAACGCGGCGTGTTAACACTGGTAGACGGCATTCGTCAGGGTACGGATACCGGGCATCTGAACGGTATTTTCCTCGATCCGGCACTGATTAAACGTGTTGAAGTAGTACGTGGCCCTGCAGCTCAGCTTTATGGTAGCGGTGCATTAGGTGGGGTTATCTCTTTTGAAACCGTTGATGCGAAAGACTTACTGCGCAGTGGCGAAGCGGGTGGCGTCAGACTATTTACTTCTGGCGCTACGCTGGATCACAGTCAGGCTATGGGTCTGACAACCTTTGGCAGAACTGACTCTCTTGATGGCGTATTTTCCGCCAATTTCCGTGATAAAGGTAATCTGCGTTTAAGTAACGGTGAAACGGCACCTAATGATGAGCAAATCGGCTCTTTCCTGGCGAAAGGAAAATGGGCTATCACCGATGCTCAATCTTTGATGGCTAACCTGCGTTATTACAATAACGACGCTAAAGAGCCCAAAAACCCACAGAATCTGAGCGCCGGAAGTACCACTACTGATGTGATGACTAACCGCACCACAGAGAATAAAGATGCCCAACTGGTATACAACCTGAATCCTGCGGATATGGACTGGTTAAACGCCACTACTCGCGTTTACTACTCTGAAACCAATATCGACTCTTCACCTACCGGTCAGAAAGCCGAAGATCGTAAGCAAAAAACTGAAGGTATCAAGCTGGATAACCGTTCACGCCTGTTCCAGCAAAGTTTTATGCCAAGCCAGCTGACTTACGGTGCTGAAACTTATAAGCAAAAACAGACCCCAAGTGGCGCAACCACCAGCTTCCCGGATGCTGAAATTCGCTTTGCTTCAGGTTGGTTGCAGGATGAAATTACCCTGCGCGACCTGCCTGTTTCTCTGATTGGTGCGATCCGCTATGACAATTACAAAGCAGAAAGCAGCGGCTATAGCGATATTGATGCCGACCAGTGGTCACCAAAAGTTGCCTTATCTATTTTCCCTACTGAATGGTTAAGCCTGTTTGCTTCTTATGCTGAGGCCTTCCGGGCGCCAACCATGGGTGAAATGTATAACGACTCTCTGCACTTCAGCATGGGTCCTACCATGAACAACTACTGGAAACCTAACCCGAACCTGAAACCAGAAACTAACGCCACTCAGGAAGTTGGTTTTGGACTGCGGTTTGACAACGTTCTGCTTGCCGATGATGACCTGAAATTCAAGGCCAGTTATTTCGGCACTAAGGCTGACGATTACATTTCCACTTCCGTCAATATGCAGATGGGATATCGCCCGGGAGTTGGCGTGATTTGCTCTCCGTGTGAAACCACATCCGTCAATATTCCTAATGCCAAAATCTGGGGTTGGGATGTGATGATGGATTATCAGAGCCGCTATTTTGATTTAAGCGTGGCTTATAACCGTACCAGCGGTAAAAACGAAGATACCGGCGAATGGTTATCAACCGTCAACCCGGACACGGTTTCTACCCGCCTGAACGTTCCTGTTGGCCACAGTAATGCATCCGTTGGCTGGATGGGGGTGTTTGCTAATCGCATCAACGATACACCAACACCACAGCGCGGTTATGCCACCCACGATTTCTATCTTAGCTACAAACCGGAAATTCTTTCCGACAAATTAACCACCAGTGTGGTTATCGCTAATGCCTTCGATAAAGAGTACTACGCACCTAATGGTGCCCTTCAGGATGGCCGCAATGTGAAGTTATTCGCAAGCTATCAGTTCTAACCACGACCCCCTGTTTACAGGGGGAATATCATTATTCAGGAATAAAAAATGACCACTTCTTTATATCAGAGCTACTTGCAGGCAAAACAGCAACACCCAGAAAAGTACGCCAGAGATCTGGCACAGCTGCTCAACATTAGCGAAGCGGAGTTAACTCATTCCCGTGTCGGCCACGATGCCGTTCGCCTGAAAAGTGATATCAAGGCCTTACTGGCCGCACTGGAAAGTGTTGGTGAAACCAAATCGATTACCCGTAACCAACACGCCGTACATGAGCAAGTCGGCAAATATACCAATCAACATTTAGGCGATCACGCCGGATTGATTCTGAATCCATATGCCCTGGACTTACGTCTGTTTCTTGAGCACTGGTTATTTGTCTTTGCTTTAGAAGAGGAAGGTAAACGCGGCACTCGTCACAGCATCCAGTTCTTTGATGAATATGGCGATGCATTACATAAAGTCTACACCACCGAAAATACCGATATGGATGCCTGGCAAAAGGTTCTTGATACTTTTGCCCAACAGGATAACCCCTCACTGAAACTTGATGCAGTGCAACAAGCATCTGACAAGCACGCCGCTATCGATAACCAGGCTATCGACAGTGAATGGCGCGCCATGACCGATGTACACCAGTTTTTCAAACTGCTGAACAAACATGGCATTACCCGTCAACAGGCTTTTAACGCGGTTGAAGACGATTTGGCACAGCGAGTAGATAATCAGTCTCTGAGACAAATTCTGCAAATGGCGAAAAACGAAGCTAACGACATTATGGTATTCGTCGGTAACCGGGGTTGTGTGCAAATTTTCACCGGGAAAATCGATCGCGTAGCACCGATAGATGGCTGGATTAATATTTTCAATAAAGAGTTTGTACTGCACCTGATTGAAAACGATATTGTTGAAAGCTGGGTGACTCGTAAACCAACCAAAGATGGTTTTGTCACCAGCCTTGAACTGTTTGCCGCTGACGGTACGCAAATTGCCCAACTTTATGGTCAACGTACTGAAGGGCAACCAGAGCAGCAAATCTGGCGTACTCAAATAGACACCCTGTTACAACAAACGGTATCCGCATGAAAGGGCTAATCAACCGAGGGCTGATAGCCCTCCTTTCTGTGTTATCACTCAATGCACTGGCCAGTGAACGAATTATCAGCATTGGTGGTGACGTAACAGAAATCGTGTATGCGTTAGAGGCGCAGTCGCAGCTGGTAGGGCTTGACTCTACCAGTACCTATCCTGAAGCAGCGAAAACGCTGCCTGATATTGGCTATATGCGCCAGTTAAACGCTGAGGGTATTCTTTCACTCAAACCCTCGTTGGTACTTGCCAGCGACCAGTCGTTACCGGCACTGGCATTAGAGCAGGTTAGCCAGAGTGGAGTAAAAGTTGTCAGTATTCCAGGTAAACCATCGCTGGAAACCGTAACAGATAAAATCCATGCAGTAGCTCAGGCACTGGGCAAAGAGAAGCTGGGAGAAAAACTGATTGCTGATTATCAGAATCAGTTAGCTGCGCTGCCGAAGAACCCATTGCCATCCAAAGTGTTGTTTGTCATGAACTACACGGGTTCAACACCGATGGCAGCCGGGCAAAACACTGCTGCTGATGCCATTATCACTATTGCTGGTGGTAACAATGCCATGCAGGGATTTAACAAATATCGCCCACTTTCTCAGGAAGGTATTATTGCCGCAGCACCAGATATCCTGTTAATCACCTCTGCGGGATATGCGACCTTTGGCAGTGAAGACAATATCTGGCAATTAGCCGGTATCAGCCAAACTCCTGCCGGAAAGAATAAACGTTTGCTGGTAGTAGACGATCTTTCGCTGCTTGGTTTTAGTCTGAAAACACCGGAAGTTATTGCTGAGCTGCGTAAAGCTATGGAACACGCGGGATGAATAGCCGCATTTCACCACGCTACTGGCTGGTGGCAATGTTAATGGCATTGGTCATCCTGACGCTGTTTGCCGCTAATCTGGGGCCGGTCAAACTCTCGTTTTATACCCTACTTACCCGCTCGGGAGAGGAAGGAAGCTGGCACATCTGGTTGAACATTCGTCTTCCGAGAGTATTGCTGGCAACCCTTATCGGTGCTGCTTTAGCGGTATCTGGTGCCATCATGCAGGGGTTATTTCGTAATCCACTGGCTGACCCGGGATTGCTGGGAATCAGCACCGGCGCAGCCTTGTGTGTAGCACTGGCAATTCTGCTTCCGCTGCCACTAACCGGCGTTCTGAAACTATACGGACATACGCTGGCCGCCTTTGGCGGCAGCATTGCCGTTTGTTGCTTACTTTACGCGTTGAGCAAAACCGGTCATGGAAATCTCACTCGCTTACTGCTGACGGGTATCGCACTTAATGCACTGGCTGGCGCAGCTATTGGCGTTATTAGCTATATCAGTGATGACCAACAGTTACGGCAATTCTCCCTTTGGAGTATGGGCAGTTTAGGCCAGGCTCAGTGGTCAACACTAATTATTGCAGCCTCGTTAATTTTGCCTGCGATTGCAATAGGCCTGCGCCTGTCACGGCTGTTGAACATATTGCAGTTAGGAGATGAAGAGGCTCACTATCTTGGCGTTAATGTCGAATCGGTAAAGCTAGGTTTATTGATGCTAAGTGCACTACTGATCGGTACTGCTGTTGCGATGAGCGGAATCATTGGTTTTATTGGGCTAGTTATTCCCCACTTAATCCGTTTACAGCTGGGCTCCGACCATCGCTGGCTGTTACCCGGATCGGTTCTCGGGGGAGCTTGTCTGTTACTGCTGGCCGATACGCTGGCCAGAACGCTGGCATCTCCGGCAGAAATTCCGGTTGGATTAATTACCAGCCTGTTGGGTGGCCCCTATTTTTTATGGCTTATTTTGCGCCAAAGGGAGATACCTCGTGCTTAAGGCTGAACATCTAAACTATAGCCGGTATAACCGCGACATTATCAATCAGGTTTCTTTAACTCTAAACCCCGGCGAGCTGGTGGCGATTATTGGCCCCAATGGAGCAGGGAAATCAACGCTGTTACGTATTCTGACCGGATATATCCAACCGGACAGCGGCCAGTGTCAGTTGCAAAATCGTCCTCTGCATCAGTGGCAGCATAAAGATCTGGCAGCCGTTCGTGCCGTAATGAATCAGTACAGCGCGCTAACATTCCCTTTTAGCGTACAGGAAGTGATAGCTATGGGGCGTACGCCTTATGGTCGTCATCATCAAAATCAACAGGCTATCGATCATGCGATAAGCATAACGCAATGCGAACCGTTGCTTAAACGCCAGTACAACCAACTGTCTGGCGGAGAAAAACAGCGGATACAGTTAGCCCGACTGCTGGCTCAACTCTGGCATCCAACACCGGTAGAACGGCTGCTGTTTCTTGATGAACCCACATCGGCATTAGATCTCTATCATCAGCAGCAAACATTACGTTTACTAAAGCAAATGACGCGTCAGGTGCCATTCTCTGTATGTACCGTGCTGCATGACTTAAATCTGGCGGCACTGTATGCAGACAGAATTCTACTGTTACATCAGGGAAGTATTGTTGCCAGTGGAACGCCGGGGGAAGTGCTAAAAGATGAGTTGCTAACGCGCTGGTATCAGGCAGATCTCTGCGTTTATGGACATCCTGAAAATACGGAAGTGCCTCAAATTTGTCTAAGAAGATAAGTTCATGCCCGATTCATAAAACATCTGAGCCGGGCATGAAAGAACCGAGGTTTTACTTTTTCGCCAGCAGATTCTCAACCTCATCACCGCTGCGGTGACGGAAATCCTGCCCTTTTACAAAGTAGAAAATAAACTCACAAATGTTCTGACAGCGATCGCCAATACGTTCAATAGAACGCGCACAAGCCAGCGCGGTTAACACGCTGGGAATCGAACGCGGGTCTTCCATCATATAAGTCATCAACTGACGGATAATTCCTTCGTACTCCTGATCGACTTTCTTGTCTTCCCGGTAGATACGAACCGCTTCATCAATATCCATGCGTGCAAAGGCATCGAGCACATCATGCAGCATTTGAACCGTATGGCGACCCAAAGACTCCAGATTTACTAACAGTGGCTTATGCTGGTGAGAGAACTTTTCCAGCGCCATACGACAAATTTTATCCGCCACATCACCAATACGCTCCAGCTCGGAAACCGTTTTCGTGATGGCCATAACTAAACGCAGATCGCTGGCGGTTGGCTGACGCTTGGCAATAATTCGCACGCAGGCTTCATCAATCGACACTTCCATATTATTTACTTTACGGTCGTCTTCAATCACCCGACGGGCCAGCTCTTCATCCGCCTGATGCATGGCATTGATGGCATCGGTTAGCTGTTGTTCTACTAACCCTCCCATCACCATGACTTGAGTACGAATATGTTCCAGTTCCGCATTAAACTGACCGGAAATGTGTTTGCCTAAATTAAGGTTTTCCATGTGGGCTCCCCGTTATTAACCATAGCGGCCAGTAATATAGTCTTCAGTCTGTTTCTTCTGCGGTGCGGTAAACAGCATATCGGTATTGGAATATTCAATCAGCTCACCCAAATACATAAATGCAGTATGGTCAGAACAGCGAGCCGCCTGTTGCATATTGTGAGTTACTATCACCACAGTGTATTCGGATTTTAATTCACTAATCAGCTCTTCAATACGGCCGGTAGAAATGGGGTCAAGCGCCGAACATGGCTCATCCAACAGCAGCACTTCCGGGCGAATGGCAATACCGCGGGCAATACACAAACGCTGTTGCTGACCACCCGACAGGCTATAACCACTCTGATTGAGTTTGTTTTTAGTTTCATCCCACAACGCGGCTTTAGTTAATGCCCACTGCACACGCTCATCCATCTCTGCACGCGGCAAACGCTCAAACAGGCGCACTCCAAAGGCAATATTGTCATAAATCGACATCGGAAATGGCGTTGGCTTTTGGAACACCATACCAACTTTCGCCCGCAGTAACGCCACATCCTGATTATCTTCAAGGATATTTTGTCCATCTAACAGAATTTGTCCGGTGGCATTCTGTTCCGGATAAAGCTGGTACATTTTATTGAACGTCCGCAACAGGGTCGATTTACCACAGCCGGATGGCCCAATAAATGCAGTGACCTGATTTTTGGCAATATCCAGGGAGATATTCTTTAACGCATGGAATTTGCCATAATGAAAATTCAGATCCCGTACCTGAATCTTGCTTTCAGTTGAGCTGTTGTCACTCGTCAGATTCATTAAGTCGTCTCTCTAGTGTTTTTTACTGGCAAAAACTACACGCGCCAGAATATTTAATAACAATACGCACAGGGTAATCAGTAATACGCCAGCCCAGGCTAACTGTTGCCACTCGGCAAACGGGCTCATGGCAAATTTGAAAATAGTTACCGGCAAGTTGGCAATCGGATGACTCAGGTCGAGGCTCCAGAACTGGTTGGACAATGCGGTAAACAGCAAAGGAGCGGTTTCCCCGGCAATGCGGGCAATGGCTAACAGCACTCCGGTCACAATGCCTGAAAGAGAAGCTTTCAGCGTCAGTGACAAGATAATCTTCCACTTAGGCGTTCCCAATGCATAAGCGGCCTCTCTCAGACTGTCGGGCACCAGCCGTAACATATTCTCGGTGGTACGAATAACGATCGGTACCTGTAATAACGCCAGCGCAATGACACCAGCCCAACCGGAAAAACGTTCCATCTGCGTGACTACAATGGTGTAAACAAACAGACCAACCACGATGGAAGGAGCCGACAATAAGATGTCGTTAATAAAGCGCACGGTGGAAGCAAAGATTGACTTACGCCCGTATTCCGCCAGATAGATACCCGCCAGAATACCCAACGGAGTACCAATCACCGTCGCCCATAAAATCAGCAAGCCACTACCTGCAAGGGCGTTAGCTAATCCACCACCGGCAGTATTCGGTGGCGGTGTCATTTCGGTAAACAGCGCCATCGACATACCGTCGATGCCTTTAGTAATGGTTGAAAACAGAATCCAGATTAACCAGAACAGGCCAAAAGCCATGGCCATCATCGAAATGAATAGCGCAATACGGTTTTTTTGACGACGCCATGACTGCATACGTCTGCGACCGGCATCAAAAGAAGCGATTTCAAATTTATCGATAGTGGTCATCTTAGCGCCCCTCATTCTTGTTTAATCTGAGAACCATTAATTTAGACAGGGACAACACAATAAAGGTGATAACAAACAGAATTAATCCCAGTTCCATCAACGCTGAGGTATGTAAGCCGGATTCAGCCTCAGCAAACTCATTAGCCAGTGCAGAGGTAATACTGTTGCCCGGCATATACAGGGAGAAGCTATCCAGCTGGTAAGTGTTACCAATAATGAAGGTAACCGCCATGGTTTCCCCTAAGGCGCGGCCTAACCCAAGCATAATGCCGCCAATCACACCATTTTTGGTATAAGGCAGCACAATATTGCGGATCACTTCCCAGGTAGTACAACCAATGCCGTAAGCGGACTCTTTTAACAGCGTTGGCGTTTGCTCAAACACGTCGCGCATTACTGCGGCGATATAAGGAATAATCATGATGGCCAGAATAATACCGGCGGCCAAAATACCGATACCAAATGCCGGGCCAGAAAACAGCGTACCGATGATAGGGATGTTTGCCACCACATCTCCCACCGGCTGTTGAAAATATTCGGCAAACAGCGGAGCGAAGATAAACAGCCCCCACATACCGTAAACAATGCTGGGAATCGCCGCCAATAGCTCGATGGCAATACCCAACGGGCGTTTTAACCATTTAGGTGAGAGTTCAGTCAGGAACAGCGCGATACCAAAACTTACCGGTACCGCAATCAGTAGCGCAATAATAGAGGTTACGATAGTGCCGTAAATAGGAACCAGCGCCCCAAACTCATCGGCTGGCGCATCCCACTCTTTATGCCAGAGGAAGCTGATGCCAAATTTTTGAATGCTGGGCCATGATGCAATAACCAGAGAGATGATTATGCCGCCCAATAATAAAAGGGTAATCAGCGCTGCCAGTTTAACCAGCGCGCCGAAAATAATATCACCCTGTTTTCCCGGAGCTTTCATTACCGGCTTATGTACCGCCATTGAGTCTCTCTTTCATATATACGGCCCTCTTCCGGTATAGGGAAGAGGGCGGTTAGGAATGATTAATAGAGCGCTTTACCGCTGCTATCTTTAACCTGTGTTTTCCAGGCTGCACGAACTTGTTCAATCACGGTGTCTGGCAGTACAGCATAATCAAGCTCCGTTGCCAGAGAACCGCCTTTTTTGTAGCCCCAGTCAAAGAACTTCAGTACTTCTGCACCACGTTTGGCATCTTTCTGGGTTTTATGTACCAGAATAAATGTGGTTGAAGTAATCGGCCATACGTCTTTACCCTTCTGGAAAGTCAGGTCCTGAGCAAAAGATTTCGACCAGTCGATGCCTTTAGCCGCCGCGCTGAACGATTGTTGCGTCGGGCTTACCGCTTCACCATCTGCTGATATCAACTTGGTATAGGCCAGATTATTTTGCTTGGCGTAGGCATATTCCACATAACCAATGGAACCCGGCAAACGCTGAACAAAGGCTGCGATACCATCATTGCCTTTACCACCTAAACCCACAGGCCACTTAACGGTAGAACCAACCCCAACCTGGTCTTTCCAGTCCGCATTCACTTTTGCCAGATAGCTAGTGAACACGAAAGAAGTACCGGAACCATCAGCACGACGCACCACTGCGATATCCTGCTCAGGCAGTTTGACGCCCGGATTCAGTTTCGCTATTGCCGGGTCGTTCCACTTTTTCACCGTACCCAGGTAGATATCCCCCAGGGTTTTTCCATCCAGCGTCAGTTCACCTGATTTAATTCCCTGAACATTCACTGCCAGTACCACACCACCAATAACGGTTGGGAACTGGAACAAATCGTCTTTAGCCAGCTTCTCATCATCCAGAGGAGCATCTGACGCACCAAAATCTACTGTATTAGCATTAATTTGCTTAACGCCACCGGATGAACCAATCCCTTGGTAATTGATATTATTACCGCTCTCTTTTTGATAGCTGTCCGCCCATTTGGCATAGACAGGTGCAGGGAAGGTAGCGCCAGCACCGGTAATATTCTCTGCCGCAAATGCTGACAGAGTTGTCAGAGAAACGGCTGTTGCAATACCATAAGCAATAGTTGTACGTATCAGTTTCATCATTCCTCCTAAAGGAATTTATTGGCTCTGTATCGTTAATAATCAGACTGGTGATGAGTACAAGCGCAAAGATAAGACCGTTTAGTGACAGTATAATGTCAACCAGGTTACAGTTTTATGACAGTGGGGAATTTCGATTTAACTTAATGATATTTTTGATAAAAATAATTTTATCCTGAATGTGATGTTACCTACAAACGTCCTGTGGCAGAAAAAACATTAAAGTGTGCAATTGCTATAGCCTATTTTCGCAAACTGATAACGCCATCACTCACCCTATTATCTCCTCCTCTATTATTTCTTTTTGGGGGGAATTCAATTAATTAAAACAATGCCAAACTGAATAAAAGATAATCATGGGATTAACCTTATGAAAAAGCTACCTCTACTGTTTCTGCTGTTTCCCGGGCTGGTGCAAGCTGCCTGGACGGTACCCGGAATGCCTGAGTTTAAACAACAAAGTCCAGGCTTGTTTATCAGTGAAACAAAGCTTGAAAAGGGCTCGCTGCCATTAAATCTCAAATCAGATCAAGCGTGCTGGCAGCCCGCGGAATCAATCAAACTTAATCAGGCACTTTCACTAAAACCATGCGCAGGAGAAGCTCCCATCTGGCGCTTATTTCGTGAAGGCGATTATCGCGTACAGATCGACACGCGCAGCGGTACTCCGACACTGACTCTGAGTGTCAATAACGAGGCGCAAGCAGCACCAGTTGATATCACCCGCCAGTGCCCGAAATGGGATGGTAAACCGCTAACGGTAGACGTCAGTAAAACTTTCGCCGAAGGCAGTGAAGTACGCGATTTCTACAGCGGCTCAACAGCAACAGTCAAACAAGGCCAAATTACCCTGATGCCTGCGGCGAGCAGTAACGGTCTGTTACTTCTGGAATCCGCTGCCACACAACAAGCCTCAACGTTTAGCTGGCATAACGCCACGGTCTACTTTGTTCTGACCGACCGTTTTGTAAATGGTAATCCAGACAACGATAACAGCTATGGCCGCCATAAAGACGGCATGCAAGAGATCGGTACCTTCCACGGTGGCGATCTGGCTGGCTTAACGCAAAAACTCGATTATCTACAGCAACTGGGGGTAAACGCGTTGTGGATTAGCTCACCGTTGGAACAAATTCACGGCTGGGTTGGTGGCGGTACAAAAGGAGATTTCCCGCATTATGCCTACCACGGCTACTACACCATGGACTGGACAACACTCGATGCCAATATGGGTACTGAAAATGAGTTGCGCACACTGGTGGATGAAGCCCACAAACGCGGTATACGTGTTTTATTCGACATCGTCATGAACCACACAGGTTACGCAACGCTTGCCGACATGCAGGAATATCAATTTGGCGCCCTGTATCTTAAAGGCGACGAACTGACTAAAACGCTCGGTAAACATTGGACTGACTGGAAGCCAGGCCCAGGCCAAAGTTGGCACTCCTTCAATGATTACATCAACTTTAGCGACAGTACGGACTGGCAAAACTGGTGGGGTAAAAACTGGATTCGTACTGATATTGGCAATTACGACACCCCAGGTTTTGATGACTTAACCATGTCGTTGGCTTTCCTGCCTGATTTAAAAACAGAATCTACGCAACCTGCGGACTTACCGGTCTTTTACCGTCATAAACCCGATACCCACGCCAAAGAGATAGCGGGTTATACCGTGCGAAAC
Source organism: Limnobaculum xujianqingii (assembly GCF_013394855.1). NCBI lineage: Bacteria > Pseudomonadati > Pseudomonadota > Gammaproteobacteria > Enterobacterales > Budviciaceae > Limnobaculum > Limnobaculum xujianqingii. The sequence goes on from NZ_JABMLK010000001.1 coordinate 2,938,054, forward strand.
TATCTGACTCACTGGCTTAGCCAATGGGTACGTGATTATGGTATCGACGGCTTTCGGGTGGACACCGCAAAACACGTTGAAAAGGCAAGCTGGCAGCAGTTGAAAACACAATCTGTTGCTGCGCTGGCTGAATGGAAAAAAGCCAATCCAGACAAAAAGATGGATGATGCGCCGTTCTGGATGACCGGAGAAGCCTGGGGCCATGGCGTGATGAAAAGCGACTATTACAACAGCGGTTTTGACGCAATGATCAATTTTGATTATCAGGAGCAGGCGGCAAAAGCGGTAGATTGTCTCGCAAACATCGATCTCACCTGGCAGCAAATGGCGACCAAATTGCAGGATTTTAACGTTCTTAGCTATCTTTCTTCCCACGATACTCGCTTGTTCCGCAAAGGAGGGCAGCGTGCAGCTGAATTACTGCTGCTGACGCCGGGTACGGTACAGATTTTCTATGGTGATGAAACGGAGCGCCCGTTTGGCCCGACAGGTTCTGACCCACTTCAGGGAACGCGTTCGGACATGAATTGGGGGCAAAATATCGCCACGCTCTCTCATTGGCAGAAAATCGGTCAATTTCGCGCTCGTCATCCGGCAATTGGTGCGGGTAAACAAAACACACTGAGCATGAAACAAGGCTACGGCTTTAGCCGTGAATCCGCAGACGACAAAGTGATGGTTGTCTGGGCGGGGAACCAGTAATTCAGAATGGATGGCATACAACACCTGTAACTTGCCTGACGGCTGCGTTGATTTAGCCATAAAAAAATCCGGTATGCTTTTTGAACAGCATACCGGATTGACTTCGTTTATAACGCTATTGCCCTATAGAGATCGTTGTTGTTGGTCCACAGGGCTTACTATTAATTACTCTACGGTTACCGACTTCGCCAGATTTCGCGGCTGGTCAACGTCAGTCCCTTTAATCAACGCAACGTGATAAGAGAGCAACTGTAGCGGAATAGTATAGAAAATTGGAGCTACCAGCTCTTCCACATAAGGCAATGGAATAATGGTCATGCCTTCGGAATCACTGAATCCGGCATCTTCTGCGGCAAACACATACAGCTGACCACCGCGAGCACGAACCTCTTCAATATTCGACTTCAGCTTTTCCAGCAGTTCGTTATTAGGTGCTACCACGATTACCGGCATATCCGCATCAATCAGTGCCAGAGGACCGTGTTTTAACTCACCGGCGGCATAAGCTTCAGCATGAATATAGGAAATTTCTTTCAGCTTCAGCGCACCTTCCATTGCGATAGGGTACTGATCGCCACGGCCGAGGAACAAGGCATGGTGCTTCTCAGAGAAGCCTTCCGCCAGAGTTTCAATGGCTTTATCCAGAGACAGAAGTTGATCGATACGGTTAGGCAGAGCCTGCAGAGCATGAACAATATCGCGTTCTGCTTTTTCTGACATGCCATGTAAACGACCTAAACGGGCAACCAGCATCAGCAGTACGGTTAACTGAGTGGTAAAGGCTTTGGTTGAAGCCACGCCAATTTCAGCACCGGCACGAGTCATCAGTGCGATATCTGATTCACGAACCAGTGATGAACCACTCACGTTACAGATAGCCAGAGAACCCAAATAGCCCAGCTCTTTTGACAGGCGTAATGCAGCCAGAGAGTCGGCGGTTTCACCAGACTGAGACAGCGTCAGCAGCAGGCTACCTTTACGTACCGCCGGTTTGCGATAACGGAATTCTGAAGCAATTTCGATATCACAAGGCACACCAGCAATCGCTTCAAACCAATAACGGGCAACCATCCCTGAATGGTAAGAAGTACCACAGGCAACGATTTGAATATGCTCAACCTTCTCTAACAGCGCAGTAGCTGATGGGCCAAGCTCTTCCAGATTTACCAGACCATGGCTGATACGCCCTTCAAGGGTGTTTTTAATTGCCAAAGGCTGTTCATAAATCTCTTTTTGCATGTAATGACGGTAAATACCTTTATCACCGGCATCATATTGACTGGTTGATTCAATGGATGGACGATCCACCAGCGTTCCCGCTTTATCAAAGATAGTTACCGAACGGCGGGTAACTTCGGCAACATCGCCTTCTTCCATATAGATAAAGCGACGGGTAACCGGCAGCAACGCTAACTGGTCAGAGGCAATGAAGTTTTCTCCCAAGCCTAAACCAATTACCATTGGGCTACCTGAACGGGCTGCCACCAAAACGTCAGGATTACGACGATCGATAATTACCGTGCCGTAAGCACCACGCAGTACTTTCAGTACGCGCTGTACCGCTTCCAGCAGGCTAAGTTCACTGTTGTTTTTTAGCTCTTCATGCACCAGATGGGCAATAACTTCGGTATCAGTCTCAGAAGTAAAGACATAACCTTTCTCTCTCAACGCATCGCGCAGAGGCTCATAGTTCTCAATAATGCCGTTATGTACTACGGCAATAAAACCTGATTCGTGAGGGTGTGCGTTAGTTTCTGAAGGCTCACCATGAGTAGCCCAGCGGGTATGTGCAATACCGGTACCGCCAGACAGTGGATATTCATCCACGGCGTCACTCAGCATTTTCACTTTACCCAAACGGCGAACACGCTGTAGGTTGTGGGCTTCATCAATAACCGCCAGGCCCGCAGAGTCATACCCGCGGTATTCCAGACGACGTAAACCTTCTAACAATATTTCAGCTACATCTCGTTGTGCTACTGCACCAACAATTCCACACATCGTTTATATTCCTGATTTAAGAACCGGAGGATATCCTGATTCTGCGATGCCCTTGACCTTTTTGTTGCCGGTTTTTCCGGCCTCCCCGAGCCTGTAGAGTTGGGGATTATTATGTTTTGCTATCGTCTCTCTGGTCACTGGATCAAAAAAACCATAGCAAAACAGTAAATAGCCATGGAGCGGTATTTAACACCGCTCCATCACTTATTGAGTTATTTCTTTTTCTCTGGTCTTTTCCAACCGGAAATCTGACGCTGTCTGACCCGGCTAATCACCAGCTCATTTTCACCCACATCCTGAGTGACAGTGGTACCAGCACCAATGGTGGCACCTTTAGCAACGGTAACCGGAGCAACCAGTTGGGTATCAGATCCAACAAATACATCGTCACCGATGATGGTTTTAAACTTATTTGCACCGTCGTAGTTACAGGTAATGGTACCGGCACCGATATTAACCCGATCGCCAATATCCGCATCACCAAGGTAAGAAAGATGTCCCGCCTTAGAACCTTTACCCAGACGCGCTTTCTTCATTTCAACGAAGTTACCAACGTGCGCTTCATCTTCAAGCTGTGCACCAGGGCGTAAACGAGCAAATGGACCAACGGTACAGCCAACACCCATCTCAGAATCTTCAATGACGCTGTAAGGGCTTATCACGCTGTCATTACCAATAACGCAGTTTTTCAACACGCAGCCGCTTTCAATACGTACTCGATCCCCAAGGACTACACGACCTTCAATGATAACGTTAGTATCGATCACCACATCACGGCCATGAATCAGTTCACCGCGTAAATCAAAACGGGAAGGATCGTTTAGCATCACACCCGCCAGTAATAGGCGATCTGCCTGTTCTGACTGATAGACGCGTTCAAGACGAGACAGTTGCAGGCGGTTGTTTACCCCTTCAACTTCGCTCAAACGGGAAGGATGTACCGCTTCAATGCGGTTGCCTTCTTCATAAGCCAGAGCGATAACATCAGTAATGTAATATTCGCCCTGTGCATTGTTATTATTCAGTTTGCCTAACCAGCGTTTTAAATCTTTGCCACTGGCAACCAGAATACCGGTGTTTATCTCATTGATTTTATGCTGCTCTTCGCTGGCATCTTTATGCTCAACAATACTAATCACCTGACCATCTTTACGTACGATACGGCCGTATCCGGTTGGGTCATCCAGTTTAACGGTCAACAGGCCAATGCCGCCAACCGGTTTGGCTGCCACTAAACGACGCAGGGTATCTTCTGAAATAAGTGGCACATCGCCGTACAGCATCAGGACATTTTCATCATCGGCAAAATAGGGTGCAGCCTGTTGCATTGCATGGCCAGTACCCAACTGCTCTGCTTGTAATACCCAGTTAATTGGCTGATCGGACAGCGTTTTCTTCAGCAGGTCGCCACCGTGTCCGTAAACTAAATGAACCTGTTGGGCACCCAGTTTAGATGCGGTATCAATGACATGTTGCACCATTGGCTTACCGGCTAAAAGATGCAGTACCTTTGGAAGATCTGAATACATCCGTGTACCCTTGCCAGCGGCAAGAATAGCTACGCTAAGTTGAGACATTGACATAAACAACCTGCTAAAAAATTGATTGGCGAAAGTAAACCTGTTTAGTAACAAAAATGCTACTTATTTTTCATCAAAAAATGCCGATAAGCCTTGTGGCACAAGGGTTGATGAAAAACCCAGCTTTACCAGAAAATAGCTGAAAAACTGTCGGCATTCGGAGACAGATTTTTAGCCGCTATCGGTGAATAATAACGTGTTACCACCTGTGATAAACCACTTTTTTTTCAACGCGTATCAAGATGATTAAAAAGTGAAGAAAAGGGTGAATTAGATGATTATTGTTAAAGTAACAGGGGTGTATGAGTGGTGAGGGTGTCAGGCAGACATGTTTATTTTAATTTTGGTGGATATTCCGGCCGTAAACTCACTGAGCGAACATAATAATTGTGCTCGGCCGGAAGGGCCATATACTTAGATTTAGTACGCATCGGGCCTACCTTTCCTAGGGGCACTTCGTTGGCTTACGCCAAGTCGACCCCAACGGAAAGGTCTCCCTCTGATTAACTATTGAGCGGTATGTGTTATTACCTCTGAAACCTTTCTCTTTCTACCGCCAAATCAAAAGCCAAAGACCGTAAGTTTGGTGTGTGGTTGATTAATGCCCGATGGGTTCTGGCTTTGCTGATATAGACAAAACTTTCTCCCCAGGGTTGATGGTGCCCATCGCGAATCACAGGCCCGCAACGTTGAGACAATAAACCACTTAATGGCAGGTGATCGTCTCCCTGTTCCAGCACTTGTGAAGCCAGCTGCGGGATATCACGCTGAATAGCCTTGGTTTCAAAGTACCAACGATGACCATCGTAGACGGCAGTTTTTACAGCGGTATTGTTATCGCTTAAGAACCACACCTGAGGAATCGCTTGCTCCAATGTGGAAATCCCTTCAATACTGGCCGCCAGCTCACGGGCTTTTTGTAAGTTTTGTCCAAGCTGTTCTCTGGCGCGCTGGCAAACAGGAGTTATATCAATTCCCGATGCCCGATAAGGCCCCATACGGTATTCCTGCCAGCATTCAGGGCTATAAATATCAAAACCGGTTAAAGGTTTGCCCTGAATATCCACAACTTCGGGCCGGGAAGGCAACAACTGATAAGCGCTGGGGTAGCTGGTAACCTCATCAGCAGAAAAACCGTGGAACAGTCGGGTTCCCGGATAGTACCCCGTCTCCATCATTGATAGTGCATGATAAGTACCCTGCCATGGCGGACCAAAAGCGTACCATTTGGCTATCATCTCCCGGTTTTCACTGGTAGTCGTTCGCAGCCAATAGCGAATAGCCAGATTGGCTATCGATTGTCCCATCAATATAATTTTCTGTTCGTTACCAAACCGGGCTCTTAGCCGTGCAAACTCCTCATCCAACCGCCCGGCCAGTGAACGAAGATCCGCCCGCCAGTCATGGGCCATAAAGAACAGGTCCTGCCCCTCTTTATAGCCCAGTCCTGCCTGTAAAACCTGCTTTAGCTCCGCGGTAACCAGAGTATGTACTAATCCCGGAACAATAGTGAACTCATGCAGATGTTCATTAGCAAATACTCTGGCGCGATGGGCTTCACTGTCCTCATATTCATAACCGGCATAGTGTGGCTTATGGAAAAAGACTCCCCGGTAATCACCCCAGATCTGAGCCTGCTCCTGACGGTCATACAGCTTTGAGCCCAAAATGCCGGACAGATAAACTACCGGCAGGTTTTTCCCTTCGCCGCCAAGCCCGGCCTTGCGTAGCTGATACGCAATAGATTGCGACCGGGCATAAGAGTATCCCCAATTTAGCGGCATATCAGCGCCCCGGGATGGGTAAAAAGTTTAATGGAACATCTTCGCTGGCAAGGTGAGTTTGTTCAGCACCGGTAACCGGGAAGTGTGCCCGGTCATACACTTCAAACACTTGCAGTTTATTCTCTGCCGGATGATAGAGGCGTATTCCTTCCGCTCTGTCGTCACTTTTAGACAACATAAAACGAATACAGCCGTTAGTGCCAATTTCGCCCACCGGCTGACCCGATGCGGAAATAAACTGATAGAACAACGCGGATTCTTGTTGTTGTTCTACGTGACAAGCCTGTATCGGTCCCCGGAACATATGGGTAGTACTGACAAAGCTTGCCGGAATTTGATGATTAACGGATTCAGGCGCTGAATCTTTCCATGGAAGCTGAATCGGCGAAGCTTTACCACACTGAGGGCAGCAGCCATTTTGCAGGAATGAACGAGCAATTAAACCATTACGTTGTACCCATAAAGCCTGACAGTCCGGGCAGTAAGAGTTGGTACTGGTGGTATTGTAAGCATTCCCTAAATAGACATAACGCATGCCGTCAGCCATTGCCTGAAGGCGAGCCTGTTCCAGGAAAGGTACCGAAGTACGTTCAACCTGGGTATAGCGGAAGTCCGGATGGAAACGCACATAGTGAAGAGGGATTTCCGCATCCAGATTATTTAGCATCCAGTCAGAAACCTTACGACTTTCAGTTAAATTATCATTACGTCCGGTAACACAGAGGTTGGAAACTTCCAGGTGGGGGCCATTACCTCCCTGTCTTGCTGCATAAACCTGCTTAATGCCGTCCAGTATTGGCTGCAGACGACCAGCGGTATGTTTACGGTAAAAGCTGTCCTGCATTGATTTAAGGGAAATACTGAAGATATCCATCACTTCCAGCAGTTCATCAATACCCTTTTCACCAATATAGAAGGCGCTTTTATACAGATTTTTCAGACCATGTTGGCGCGCCAGTCTGGCGGTATCCATAACAAATTCATGCCAGACAATAGGGTCGTTGTAAGTCCATGAAAGCACTTTGATATTATGCTTTAGCGCATAATTAACTACATCTTCCGGACTGTAGTACATCACATGGCTATCCTGCACGTAACGCGCCTGACTGGTGGTCCAGTTCTGGCAGAAATCACAGCGCAACATACAACCAATGTTGCCCAGTGAAAGAATCTGCTCTCCCGGTGCATAGTGATAAACCGCTTCGGTTTCAATGCACTCCTGAGTCATGGGTACTGACTTACCATAGTTAAGCGTCACCAATGAACCGTTTTCATTGCGTCGCATACGGCAAGTTCCTGAACGTCCCCCGCTAATTTTGCATTCCCGTGGGCACAGCTCACACTGCACTCGGTTTTCTGGCAAAGGCCGCCATAAACGGGCAGGATGCCCACTTTTTTGCCACTCTTTTAAACCAGCCATACAATAATCCCTCTGATTGACACGACATACCGGCTAACAGTTGCCGGGTATTTTATTGTTCACGCTATTTATAATTTTTTTTCATATCAGGCATCGACATTGACCAACGCAGTCCTTGTTGCCAGCGCCATAGTGTTGGTGTTAACAGCCAAAAGAAAGGCCCTCCTTTCGCAGGCGTATTCATCATATATCGCACTTCACCTCTGTCACTTAAGTCACATAACAGTTTGAATCCTGGCCCAAAAGTATAGGGTTTACTTTTTACCGGACCATCACTCCCGGTTTGGGATTGGGTCAAAAAATCAGTATTTTGACGGGTGGCATGAACCGTCTCGCGGTTTCCACCCTGATAGGGGTAACGGCCGGTGAGTAATTTTCTTAACCATGCCGGGTGTTTAATAGTGTGTTGAAACTCCACTTCAGGAACGGTGGCATGTTGAGTAGCTGCCAACGCGCTGTTATAGGCGTCCTGAACCAGTTGGCTGGCAGAGTTTTTTTCATGCCCCCAGTCGGTTAGATGATGATGCAAAATAGTCAGCATATTCCATCGACAACCCGGCCAGAAATCCGAATACAACGCCCGTGAGCCGCGTTTAAGTACTTTACGTAATAGCTTATCCGCCAGATGCTGCATCCAACGTTCAAATAGCTGTGCCTGCTCAATCTTTCGTGTATCACCATTCCAGCCGGATAACGGCGTAGAAACCGATAGATAGGGAAGGAGTATGGCTAAAGCACTGCGGGCAAACACATCCACTTTGTCGTCCTGAATAGCTTGCAGTGTATTAAGGTCATGCTGATGGGTTTGTTCAATCAGTTCACTAATGCGCAGTGCCCGGCTTGGCGGATGCCAACGGTTTGATAAAGCACATTTACCGCTAAACAGCGCTTCACTGTACTGATTGGCATAGACTGCATAACCTTCCGGCGGATTATATTGAAACGGTAAGTCTTCATAAGGGACATACCCCTGCCACTGATGATCAGGACTAGTCAGATTAAGGATTAAACTGCCAATCTCGGTTTTCCGTTTAGGGATAAATCCCATGGTTTGCAAACCAATATCACCATGAATATCTGCATACCCCACCATCATCGGGGAATTATGCACATGAGCCAGGCTGGCACGGAATGTTTCCCAATTGTGGCACTTCGCCAGAGAATGAAAGGTGATATCACCACCTGGGTGGTCAAGAGATGGCCAGCGTAAAAACAGGCCGTAGTCTCCTTTTTCTGAGAGCAATCTCCCCTGAGAAAAACCGTACGCGGTAAACTCATGGGCTTTACCTGATTTACACTGGATGGTTTGGTTTTCTCGCTTGAGTGGTACCCAACCTTCTGTGGTTTCAACCTTTTCTTCCGCCAGATTAATCTTGCCCCAGAACAGATCCTGATTATCCGCCATGATACCTACCATTCCCCAGGCAGCATGGTGATTACGACCAACAATAATGCCCGGTACACCGGGAAAGTGAGAGCCTATAACAGATAACCCTTCATCACTTTCCAGCTTACACATCAGATTATAACCGGGGTTTACGTGTCCCATATGAGTGTCGGCCGCTAATATTGGCTTGTCTGAAACCGTATGTTGCCCGCTAATGGCGATAACATTCGATCCGGTGTCCGGTGAAGCAAGTCCCAGATGTTGCATACCCAGCAATCCATCTTTTAATGCTTCTTCTACTTCAGCAAGGCGTTCTCCCACCTCATTCAGTGGTAATGGCGGTATTGAGTTTCCTTCCTGACTCACCGTAGTGAGCAATTGCTTATGCTGTTGGGGCGTTAAGCGGCCAGATAGTCGGGTATGAAACAGCTCATATTGCCAGGCCGAGTTAATAAAATACTTTAGCTGGGCCAGCAAATAGACATCCATAACCTGAAATGAAGCCGGGCGATAGCGTAATAACAGACACTCAACCGGCAATAGCTTCATATCCATCATCGCCTGATTAATACCCGCTACATAGGCCTGAATATGCTGATATTGTTGGCCTTGCCAGGATAAGGGTTCCGCACTGGCATCAATCGATTCTGCCTGCTGTGCCAGTGAAGCTAATCCCAGACGGCGTTGGAAAATATCGGTTCTTAGCGCACCATTACCCATAATTTCTGACAGCGTACCTGTCGCTACTCTACGAGAAAGATCCAATTGCCATAAGCGTAAACGGGCTGCGCCATAGCCCTGACCAAAAAACACCGCTTTATCGCTACTTCCCTGAACCGTCAGCTGCTGTGGATTTTCCAGCATTACCCTGACATCTCCCCAGGGGCTTTTTAATTGGGTGGTCTTCATCATTTGTCCCTTATTTTGCCAACCGGCTTTCCGCTGCTACTTCATCAGCCAGTGTCCGTATAAACGCGGTTAACTCCTGTGCAGGATCCCCTTCCGACCAGTTAAGTTGCCGTCTGGCTTTATCAGAACAATACATATAGGTACTACCATCCATAATGTGCAGAGCTTCCTGTGAAAGAGGCATTTCTGGCCCCATAGAAGAAATTTTATCCATCAGCCAGGCCAGTGCATTTAAAGATGATGCCGATTTAAAAGGTGGAATTTTACGTTTACCAATTTCCGCCATCAGCGTAAACAAAATCGGCATTGAGAAATCTTTTCCGGTAAACAGGAAATTTTGCCGCTGGATATCAGGGTTGAGTAAATGAATCAATCCATCACAAAGGCGATCCACATGACAAAGTTGAAAGCGGCTGGTAGTAGCAATTTGAAACGGGATTTTATCGCGGTAAAAAGCGCGTATGGTTTGGCTTAATACGCTATTATCACCCGGGCCAAAAACCCCGCCGGGGATCGCAATATTTACCGGTAAGCCTTGCTGCTGTTTTTGCTGCAGAAAGTAATGAGCAATTTGCTTGGTTTCTTCGTAATAACAGCGGAAAACACCATTATGCTGGTGGGTTTCATCCGGATAACTTCCCTGAGTTTCCCCTAATGCTGCTGTGGTACTCATGTGAATCATTTGCGGAATGGATGCCTGCTGTGCTGCATCAAACAGATCCAGCGTTCCTGTCACATTGGTTTGATACATCGCCCGGCGAGCAGAAGAAGATGCCGGTAGACCAACCCGATAATCCGCAGCCATATGAATCAATGCCTGATGACCCTTTAGCACACTTTTGTAACTTTCCGGCTTAGATAAATCACCCGTGATCAGTGTCGTTTCCGGCGGCAACGCTGGCCGACCTGCTATTTTCTTCAGTGACGGCGATCGAACTAAAACCGTCAGCGCATAGCCCTGCTGGTATAGTTTTGGCAGCAAATGTGAACCAATAAATCCGGTTCCGCCAGTAATAAAAATTCGTGGCCTGTTCATCATGAATAGTCGTCCTTGTCGATAAAATAGACCAATGATTGCAGAATAAAAAATCCATCATGGGGTGCCAGCAACGAGCGATCGTGCATACGTCCTATTGGACAATAGCGGGTAAAACCACCGTGCTGAAGGTCTGAAATGTCTCCCCAATATCCTAACGTTTGCAGGCGACCCGGCCAGCGTGATTGCGCATCAGATAAGCTGGTGCCAACAGGAGACACAATAAGCTGAAAGCCTTTAGATAGCCATAATTCAGGGGAGAAGTGACGGCTCAGAGTAACTCCCCAGCCGCTGGACTCACTGTAATCAATTTTTCCCCAGTCCAAAGTTAGCTTCTGATACATCGTCAATTCACGCGCTTTGGCTAACTGAGCGATTCGTTCATCTTCTGCCAGACGGGGTAACCTGTCTAATACATGCCGTAATTGCTGGTATAACTGCTCCGCAGCCAGCTCACTATCCAGCAAAATAAAGCGCGGTGAGCTACACACTTGCTGTAGAAACAGACAAACATCCGTCAGAATTTTTTCCACCGGCGGTAGCTGGTGGCCCAATATTGCCATTCCGCTAATTTTTGGGCCAAGCTCAATTAAACGAATATGTGCAGGAGTTATCTTTCGGTAATGGTGAATTAATGCTTCACCACCAGCCAGTAAAACCGTATCAATTCCCTGCAATAGCTGTTCATCACTTTGTTGATAGCTTTGCCAATCGCTGATTTGACACTCATCATCCGATAAATCTAATGCCTGACGCAGAGATTCCAGCCAGGGTCGCGAATGCCGGGCTTTGATTCGCATACGGCTACCAATCAGATAAGCGGCTAAAAAACCCTCCAGCGTACCCAACGGATCTTTTTCAGAGATCACCAGCAGTAACCGACCAGGTGGATGCCAGCTCTTCCCCGCCAGTTCCCGCTCAATTTTCTGTTCCGGCAAATCGGTTGAACACCATAAATGAAGCCGGGACAGACAAAACTGCTGAGTTGCAGGATCGGGAGAGAATTGCATCTCTGACTGTATACAGCTGGCAATCCACGATCTTATCTTTAACAGCCTTTCAGGCAATTGCGGTTTCATAAAGCTTCGGCAGCACAGGTCCCTTCCGGGGTTGTGGCTCTTCCTAAATAACGCAGATAAGGTCGCGGCTGACCACAAGAACAGCGCTCACCCCACATACCTAAATCCTGGGTTAATAAGCGCTGAGCAGGCAGTGAAGCAAAGAAAGGGTTTTCAAGCTGAATGAGCCCCTGTTTGCCTGACGCTGCGGGCTTGCCATCCGCATCAATGATAGTAAAGGAAGAGTAAGCCGGAATATGAAAATGCCCTTCCTGACAGCTGATGTAATGCAGTGGGTGTTCCGTCATGCCATAGATATCCCGGATATCTACCAAGGGCGCCTGTAAGCATTGATTCAAACCAAAAACAATTTGTTGGCGATCCAGCTGTTGAGTCATTCCCTTCCAGCCACCGCCGGTTAAACCTTTTACTGGTGCCTGTAGCGTGAATGCATCCGGGCTACTTAAGCACAGATGTTCAAAAAATACTGTCAGGCCAAAAATATAAATAGGTTCAGGGTCATTGGCCCAACGCTGCAATGTATCCCAGGCCAGCTGGCTATCAAAACGACCATCCGCCTGAACGGCAAATACACACTCCTTTACCGGTGCACAGGCAGTAAACTTCATAAAGGCGGTGGCATATCCGGCATGATCCCCTGAGCGAGGGTCCGGAGAGAGTAGAAGAAAACGTGAAGGCGTTAATGACACCAAGCCATTGGCAATGAACATTTGCGTCATTGCCCGTTGAATACGGCCCATACTGGCTACATCAAAAAATACCTGAGTTTTTCCGTGAGTTCCGGTGCCTGAACTGGAGAGCCATTGCCCTGGTTCATTCATCGGCGTAGCTAAATTAAGGGTCTTAAACAATCCAACGGGTATAACCGGTGATGATTGTTCATCACAGAGTTGCGCATATGTAGGATTATGCGAGCAGTGCCAGCGGTCTATTTGTTGCATTGCAGCAGTAAATATCTGCTCTTCCACCGGCGAGCTTAATGCATAAGGCGCTGGTAAATCAGCCAACGCATCTATGGCGGTCAGTGACTCAGCTTTTTCCATATAATCAGACATCTCTGTTTCCCTAATTGATGGGTAAAATATTGGCTGAACAATACTTTTACCACGCTATCCTTTATTATTTTTTAAACATAATTAATTTATTATTGATTTAAAAAAATAATGGAAATCCACTCTTTATCTATTATTCAGAACAAGAAGCATAGGGAAAGTTCCCCGATGAATTGGTACAACACAAATAATTGATACCTGTTTTTCACATAAATCTGATTAAATGTCTAATATCATTGATCAGGAATCAATAATCATCATGAAAACCACTCTGGAAGAACTTCTGGCATTTGTTACCGTCGTTGACAGTAATTCGATTACTCATGCAGCCAGCAAACTGAATCAAACGGTTTCAGGCATTAGTCGGGCGCTGGGCAGACTGGAAGAAAAACTGGAAACCTCGTTGTTAAACCGTACTACCCGACGACTGGCATTAACGGAAGAGGGACAGGCATTTCTGGTACATGCCAGAAAGATTCTGGCATCAGTGGATGAAGCAGAAGATCAGATGGCAATACGCCGTCAACAGCCTTCAGGGCTACTGCGAGTCAATGCAGCATCCCCTTTTATGATACATACCATAGTGCCAATTATCGGTGAGTTTCGCCGCCTTTATCCACAAATTGAACTGGAATTAAATACTAACGACCACTTTATTGATTTGCTGGAACATAAAACCGATATTGCTATTCGCATTGGTGAATTACGTGATTCAACCCTACATGCCCGTCATTTAGGTTCCAGCCAGAGGCGAGCGCTGGCAAGTCCTGAGTATCTAAAAAACCATCCGGCAATCATCAGTACAGAAGATTTAACATCCCACCAGCTGCTGGGTTTTACCCAAATAGAAAAGTTAAATGAATGGCCCTTCAGCGATGATAATGGTCATCTGCTGCATATAACACCAAACCTGACCGCCTCCAGTGGGGAAACGTTAAGGCAGCTGGCTTTAGCCGGAGAAGGAATTGTTTGCCTGTCTGATTTTATGACCCATAAAGACAGGATGCAGGGAGATCTAATAGAGATACTACCGCAACAAACGGTCAAAGTTATGCAACCTATTAACGCGGTTTATTATCGTAATACTCAGCTATCTGCCAGAATCACCTGTTTTTTAGATTTCTTAAGTAATCGAATAAAAATAATGCTTTAAATAAAAGTTTTAATATAAATACCCACTTTAATAATTAAATCCAAAATAACATCATAAATTAACGTTATTTTCAGATTGATGACAAAGTCTGGTTTGTTTAATTCTGTATTTTAAAATAGCCAATTGTCGGGAGGGGCTCCCGTGGGGGTCGACTTGGCGTAAGCCAACGACAAACAGGCAAAGCCTGTTTGAACAGCGCTAGCGCTGGCCCGAAGGGTGAAACACCGTCAGGTGTTTCATAACTGCCCCTAGGGAGACCAGGCCCGACACACACAGAAATCAAGTACAGATTGGTTTCCGGTCGAGCACTAAGCCAGTATAAACACTTTAGATTTTACGACCGGAATATTCTGTGATGCCAATTTATCTGATTTGTCATCCCCCTAATAACAACACCATAATCTAACGTTATTTTTTTATATGAAATTAATCACAATTTAATAACATTTCATGGCATTCCTTTAAGACTCTACTACGATTAATTTAACATCCATAACCCCTACCGGTAGTTATCGTGTTGTTTTGTAAAAAATATTAATACATCAGTCTTATTAGTAACCTTGTTACTAATCGGCTGTCGCGTGTTAACAATTCAAACTTAAAATAGTTATGCATGGAGATTTTCATGAAAAAAACGCTATTAGCCACGATTGTGTTTGGTACCTGTATGGCCGTTTCTGCAGCTACTTTAGCAGCCACCAAAATTGGGGTTACGATTTACAAATACGATGACAACTTTATGTCTGTTGTCCGTAAAGCGATTGAAAAAGAGTCTGCCGGCAATAAAGATGTCACCCTGCTGATGAATGACTCACAGAATGACCAATCCAAACAGAACGACCAGATTGATGTTCTGATCGCTAAAGGGGTTAAAGCCCTAGCGATTAACCTGGTTGACCCGGCGGCAGCTCAGGTAGTGATTGATAAAGCACGTGGCGACTCTATTCCAGTAGTGTTCTTCAACAAAGAACCTTCAAAAGCCGCACTGGACAGCTATGACAAAGCTTATTTTGTTGGTACCGACTCTAAAGAGTCTGGCGTTATTCAGGGCCAACTGATTGCTAAACACTGGAAAGCCCATCCTGAGTGGGATCTGAATAAAGATGGCGTCATTCAATTTGTACTGCTTAAAGGTGAACCGGGACATCCGGATGCTGAAGCACGTACCACTTATGTAATTAAAACATTGAATGATGATGAAAAACTGAAAACCCAGCAACTGCAACTGGATACCGCAATGTGGGACACCGCACAGGCTAAAGACAAAATGGATGCCTGGTTATCCGGCCCTAACGCTGACAAGATTGAAGTGGTTATCGCTAATAACGATGCCATGGCCATGGGCGCAATCGAAGCATTAAAAGCGCATAACAAAGGCAAAATCCCGGTATTTGGCGTTGATGCTCTGCCAGAAGCACTGGCTCTGGTACGTCAGGGCACTATGGCGGGTACCGTGTTAAACGATGCCAGCAATCAGGCTAAAGCCACATTTGAATTATCTAAAAACCTGGCTGAAGGCAAACCAGCAGCACAAGGCACCAAGTGGGAAATTAAAGACAAAGTTGTCCGCGTTCCTTACGTAGCAGTAGATAAAGACAATCTGGATAAATTTAAATAATCCTTTTTATTGATAGCAATAGAAGGGCCTGTTGTATGAGCGAAGAACTAACACCGCCAACCGATGAATTATTACTGGAAATGATCAATATCAGTAAATCATTTCCCGGCGTAAAAGCGTTAGATAACGTTAATCTTAAAGTTCGCTCTCATTCCGTTCACGCATTAGTGGGCGAAAACGGGGCCGGAAAATCAACGTTATTAAAATGTCTGTTTGGTATTTATAAAAAAGACAGCGGAAAAATTATCTTTCAGGGAAAAGAAGTTAATTTCAGTAATTCCAAAGAAGCATTGGAACAAGGGGTTTCAATGGTGCATCAGGAGCTGAATTTAGTGCTCCAGCGAACCGTTATGGACAACATGTGGCTTGGTCGATATCCGGTAAAAGGCCTGTTTGTCGACCATAAAAAAATGTATCAAGACACTAAGGCTATATTCGATGAACTGGATATTAATATTGACCCACTGGTAAAAGTCGCCACCTTATCTGTTTCCCAAATGCAGATGATAGAAATTGCCAGAGCGTTTTCCTACAACGCTAAAATCGTCATTATGGATGAACCCACTTCTTCTTTAACCGAGAAAGAAGTTAGCCATCTGTTTAGTATTATTCGTAAATTAAAAGATCGCGGCTGCGGTATTGTTTATATCTCCCATAAAATGGAAGAGATATTCCAGCTGTGTGATGAAATAACCGTACTGCGTGATGGCCAATGGGTCACCACTCGCCCGCTTGAAGGGCTAGCGATGAATGACATCATTTCTATGATGGTAGGCCGTTCATTAACTCAACGCTTTCCGGAAAAAACCAATGATATTGGCGATGTCATTCTCGAAGTTAAAAACCTGACGTCAAAAAAACAACCTTCAGTTCAGGATGTCTCTTTCTCTCTGCGTAAAGGAGAAATATTAGGCATTGCCGGTTTAGTTGGCGCGAAACGTACTGACATTGTGGAAATACTGTTTGGTATTCGCGAAAGAAGTGCCGGTAAAATTATTCTGAATGGAAAAGAGATAAAGAATAACAATGCTAATGAAGCTATTAGCCATGGTTTTGCTTTAGTAACGGAAGAACGCCGATCGACAGGTATTTATGCTCATTTGGATATTGGATTTAACTCTTTAATTTCCAATATGAAAACCTACAAAAATTCAGTTGGTTTATTAAACAATAACCGAATGAAAAGTGATACTCAGTGGGTTATTGATTCAATGCGGGTAAAAACCCCCGGTCATAAAACAGCAATTGGCTCTCTCTCCGGTGGTAATCAGCAAAAAGTGATTATTGGCCGCTGGCTACTAACCCGACCTGAAATTTTATTATTGGATGAACCTACCCGTGGAATTGACGTAGGTGCCAAATTTGAAATTTATCAATTAATTATTGAGCTGGCAAAAAAAGAGAAAGGAATCATTATTATTTCTTCTGAGATGCCCGAATTATTAGGTATTACCGATCGTATTCTGGTTATGAGCAATGGCCATCTGGCGGGTATTGTTAATACTAAAGAAACATCTCAGAGTGAAATTCTGCAACTGGCTTCCAAATATCTATAAGTTATAGGATCGGCATATTATGAGTACCAAAAATAAAGGCTCTGTTGTGAATTTCATGAAAGAGAACGGTATTTATATCGTTCTCTTCGTGCTGCTTGGCATTATTATTATTCAGGATACCTCGTTTCTTAGTTTACTTAACCTGAGTAATATTCTGACTCAATCTTCGGTGCGAATTATCATTGCTCTTGGGGTTGCCGGACTGATTGTAACTCAGGGTACTGACCTGTCAGCAGGTCGTCAGGTAGGCTTAGCGGCGGTAATTGCTGCTACCTTGCTGCAATCCATGAGTAACGTAAATAAAGTATTCCCTGGTTTAGGTGAAATTCCTATTCCGGTAGTGATCCTGATTGTTTGCGCTATTGGTGCAATCATTGGGCTGATAAATGGATTAATTATTGCCTATCTCAACGTGACACCATTTATTACGACGTTAGGCACCATGATTATCGTTTATGGTATTAACTCCCTCTATTATGACTTTGTTGGTGCCTCTCCTATCGCCGGTTTTGACCCACGATTTTCTACCTTTGCTCAGGGATTTATTCGATTTGGCGATTTTAAGCTGTCGTATATTACCTTCTACGCAGCTATCGCTATTGGATTCGTCTGGATTTTGTGGAACAAAACTCGCTTTGGCAAAAACATATTTGCCATTGGCGGTAATCCGGAAGCGGCAAAAGTATCCGGCGTTAACGTAACCCTGAACCTGATTATGGTGTATGCCCTGTCCGGTGTGTTTTATGCTTTTGGTGGTATGTTGGAAGCTGGCCGCATCGGTAGCGCCACCAATAACCTGGGCTTTATGTATGAGCTGGATGCTATCGCTGCCTGTGTAGTCGGTGGTGTGTCGTTTAGTGGCGGTGTGGGTACCGTTGCCGGCGTGGTCACTGGGGTGCTGATATTTACCGTTATCAACTATGGCCTGACGTATATCGGGGTAAACCCTTACTGGCAGTATATTATTAAGGGCAGCATTATTATCTTTGCGGTGGCATTGGATTCGTTGAAGTATGCGAAGAAGAAATAAGTTGTAATGCAACAAATTGGTTTCTGAGGATATTCCGGCCGTAAGAACTCTTGTGCTTATATAGCCTTGGTGCTCGGCCGGAAGACCATTTGTACTTTAGTTCAGAGTGCGTCGGGCCTACCTTTCCTAGGGGCCCTTCGTTGGCTAACGCCAAGTCGACCCCAACGGAAAGCTCTCCCTCCGATTGGATATTTTTTAGGTATAAATATTCACCGTCTGGTGTTTTCATATCAATCAGTATATTTAACCCAAAGTAACTCACTATCTGAAATCATCTGGCTAAACAGCGCTTTCATTTTTTCTTTTTCACTATCAGTCACATGGTATAACAACAATAAATCTTCACAGAGATAGTTTAGCTGTATATCTGTTAATGGCTCTTTTCTGATAAAACCTAAATAAGAAGCGCCGATACCAATAAGCTCTAAGCCATATTGTTGTTGAAAGCGTTTTGCCAATATAAAGTTTTCTGCCGGTGATAAATCACAACTAAAATAGCCATTAGGAAATGCATATAAAGTTTCATAACTATGATTAACCGGTACAATTAATGCAGATACCGGACAATCAAAAATAGAAACAGGATCTGTTTGATACTCAATCCATTCTTCTAAACATTCATCTGTTAACGTTAGTCCTTTTTCACAAGCCTGTTCAAAGGTGATGTCTTTTATTAAACGTTGAAAATTATGCTGACAAATAAACATTTCAGATGGGGTATTTAGATATCCAAGATATTCCCCCTGCTCAAAACACTCAGGTGGTAACCCGGATAAATCCAGATCGTCACTATCGGCTAAATCACAGGTCATTCTGGCGTGGCCAGAGGTATAGCAAGCCTGAGATACATCATCCAGAGTTAATAAAATTTGTTGATTACTATATTCCTGGCTTTTCTGATGATAAAAATCTAACAAACCATTCAGGCTTTCAATTTTATCAATTCTATATTCATTACAGAGGCCTCCCGAAGGATTATGTGTCTCATCATGGCCTAGAAACGTAATATTCATCCACTATATCCCTTTATGTTTATCGACCCGCTTTCACCAGATACTGTTTCCCACTCACCTCAACCAACGGCACTCTGCGTGTACCTTCAAAAGCATCATACGCTGGCTTTAGCGTTTGCCAGAAATCGATATATTCCGAATCCTGATACTGAGTCATTTTATTTTTCGTCATAGCAAACGGGAAAATATGGATAGGAACCACCTTCTGCCCACCGGCAAAAGCCTGTTCAACTAACCCATATATCTCGGTAATTATCGGGTCAGTCATGGCGTAGCAACCTGCAGAAGCGCAACCGCCGTGTACCATAAGAAAATCACCGGTATAACCATTGGCGCGATCGAAAGCATTTGGGTAACCAATATTAAAAGAGAGGTGATAACTGCTATTGGGGTTAAGTAATCCCTTGGTGGTTGAGTAGAAACCTTCCGGGCTTTTATGATCCCCTTGCTTCTTTTTCGGCCCTAAACCACCAGAGTAAGTACAGATGATATAGCTTTTATACAACTCATAAGGCTTATTGTCTGAACTAAACCACAGCTCAAACTTATCTTCTGCTTTAAGAATTCGGATATACAGACGATCGCCAAACTTAATCTGCTTTTCAGTTTCAGGAGGACGAGGATGAATAACTCCGTCATCCGGGCCAGGTCCTTCAGGAGGGCGGCTGGTAAGATTCTGGTAAATCAACAGGCTGACAATCACAATCAGCACCAGAATAATAATGAAAAGCACATTTTTCATTCAATAACGTCCATATTATCTCTGCAACTTCTTATCCATAGTAAAAAAGCCAATCTGTTTACAGATTGGCTTTTTATAACGCACATAGCAATCAAAATACCGGGTGCTGATTACATCATTTTCTTGGTCAATTCGATAACACGCAGTTTTGCAATCGCTTTACTCAGCTCTGCAGATGCCTGTGCATAATCGATGTCACCATGCGAATTACGGATATGTTCTTCCGCTTTACGCTTGGATTCCATTGCCCGAGCTTCATCAAGATCCTGTCCGCGGATAGCCGTATCAGATAAAACAGTAACTATAGTTGGTTGAACCTCGAGGATACCACCGGAAAGGTAGATAAACTCTTCATCACCGTTTAGCTTAACGATACGAATCAGGCCCGGCTTGATGGCAGTGAGCAGCGGCGTATGCTGAGGATAAATCCCCAATTCACCTTCGCTACCCGTCACCTGGATTCTTTGTACTTCGCCAGAAAACATATTATTTTCTGCACTCACTACGTCCAGATGGAAAGTTGATACAGCCATGTAGCCCTCCTATTGCAGCTTACAGTTTCTTGGCTTTTTCCACAGCTTCGTCAATGGAGCCAACCATGTAGAACGCCTGCTCAGGCAGATGATCGTATTCACCGTTCATAATACCGTTAAAGCCACGGATAGTGTCTTTCAGCGATACGTACTTACCAGAAGAACCGGTAAATACTTCTGCAACGAAGAATGGCTGAGACAGGAAGCGCTGAATCTTACGAGCACGAGATACCACCAGCTTGTCACTTTCTGACAGCTCGTCCATACCCAGAATCGCAATAATGTCTTTCAGTTCCTGATAACGTTGCAGAATTGACTGAACACCACGAGCACAATCATAGTGCTCCTGACCAACCACTAATGGATCCAGCTGGCGGCTGGTTGAATCAAGTGGGTCAACCGCAGGGTAAATACCCAGAGAAGCGATTTGACGACTTAATACGACCGTTGCATCCAAGTGGGCAAAGGTGGTTGCTGGTGATGGGTCAGTCAAGTCATCCGCAGGTACATATACTGCCTGTACCGAGGTGATTGAACCGGTTTTAGTTGATGTAATACGTTCTTGCAACACACCCATCTCTTCTGCCAGCGTTGGCTGATAGCCTACCGCTGATGGCATACGACCTAACAGTGCGGATACTTCCGTACCGGCCAGGGTATAACGATAGATGTTATCGATAAATAACAGAACGTCACGGCCTTCATCACGGAATTTTTCCGCCATGGTTAAGCCGGTTAATGCAACGCGCAGACGGTTTCCTGGTGGCTCGTTCATTTGGCCATAAACCAGTGATACCTTATCCAGTACGTTTGATTCGGTCATTTCATGATAGAAGTCGTTACCTTCACGAGTACGTTCACCTACACCCGCAAATACAGAGTAACCTGAGTGCTCAGTCGCAATATTACGAATCAGCTCCATCATGTTTACGGTTTTACCTACACCCGCACCACCGAACAGACCAACTTTACCACCTTTAGCAAACGGACAAATCAGGTCGATAACCTTGATACCCGTTTCCAGCAGTTCAGTTGCACCTGACAGATCTTCATAGCTTGGTGCTTCACGGTGAATAGCCCAACGGACCTCTTCACCAATGTCGCCTTTCATATCGATAGGCTCACCAAGTACGTTCATGATACGACCTAAAGTCGCAACACCAACCGGTACTTCGATAGGGTGCTCTAAATCTAATACTTTCAGACCACGGCTTAAGCCATCAGATGTACCCATTGCGATACAACGGACTACACCACCACCGAGCTGTTGTTGAACTTCCAGCACCAGCTTGGCATCGATCTGAACTTCAAGCGCGTCGTACACCTTTGGTACGGCGTCTTGAGGGAATTCGACGTCCACTACGGCGCCGATAACCTGGATAATCTTTCCAGTAGCCATCTTGAATCCTCTACGTAATTCCTAAACCAAGCCCTAGACCGCCGAAGCTCCCGAGACAATCTCGGTAAGTTCCTGAGTGATGCTGGCCTGACGCGCTTTGTTATAAACCAACTGAAGCTCTTTAATCAGCTCGCCACCGTTATCGGTTGCGGCTTTCATCGCTACCATTCGCGCGGCCTGCTCGCTTGCCAGGTTCTCAACTACACTTTGATAAACCTGCGATTCGACGTAACGACGCAGCAAGGTATCCAGCAGCGACTTCGGATCGGGCTCGTATAGATAATCCCAGGACTTATTTTTGATTTCTTCGTCATCTGACGGCGGCAGCGGTAACAGCTGTCTGATTTCTGGCGATTGCGACATGGTGTTAACAAACTTGTTGTTAGCAACATACAGTCTGTCTAAACGACCTTCATCATAGGCCTGCAGCATAACTTTTACCGGACCTATCAGTTCAGATACCGATGGGCTATCTCCCATGCCGGTAACCTGAGCCACAATATTGCCACCCACCGATGAAAAGAAAGAGGCACCTTTAGAGCCGATTAACGCTAAATCAACGCTAACGCCTTTATCATTCCACTCTTTCATTTCGGCCAGTAATCTCTTGAATAAGTTAATATTCAATCCACCACACAGACCACGGTCAGTAGACACAACCAGATAACCAACGCGCTTAACGTCACGTTCATCCAGATAAGGGTGCTTATACTCAAGATTACCTAACGCAAGGTGACCAATCACTTTGCGCATCATCTCTGCATAAGGACGGCTTGCCGCCATGCGTTCTTGCGATTTACGCATTTTAGACGCGGCAACCATCTCCATCGCTTTGGTGATCTTTTGCGTATTTTGTACGCTGCCGATCTTACTACGTATTTCTTTTGCGCCGGCCATTTAAGCTTCTCCTCACTACCTTACGGCCCCTGGAGGCCGTTTGGTATTACCAAGACTGGGTTGCCTTGAAGGTATCGAGAATGGCTTTAAAGCCTGCCTCGATCTCATCATTGTAACCACCGGTTTGGTTGATTTTCTGTAAAAGCTCAGCGTGGTCACGCTCGGCATAGGCTAATAAAGCCTCTTCAAAGCTACCAACCTTCTCTAACGTCACATCTTCCAGATATCCGCGCTCAGCTGCAAAAAGCACCAGAGACTGGTTAGCAACTGACATAGGATCATACTGTTTCTGTTTCAGTAATTCGGTAACTTTCTGACCGTGGCTCAGCTGTTTACGTGTTGCATCATCCAAATCAGAAGCGAACTGGGAGAATGCCGCCAGCTCACGATACTGTGCCAGAGCGGTACGGATACCACCGGACAGTTTCTTCATGATTTTAGTCTGTGCTGCACCACCAACCCGCGATACGGAAATACCTGGGTTAACCGCCGGGCGAATACCCGCGTTAAACAGGTTAGATTCCAGGAAGATCTGGCCGTCGGTAATAGAGATTACGTTGGTCGGAACGAATGCAGAAACATCACCCGCCTGAGTTTCGATGATCGGTAACGCAGTTAATGAACCGGTTTTACCTTTCACTTCACCTTTAGTAAAGGCTTCAACGTACTCTTCGTTAACACGAGCAGCACGCTCCAGTAAACGGGAGTGGAGATAGAATACGTCACCAGGGAACGCTTCACGACCCGGTGGACGACGCAGCAGCAGGGAGATCTGACGATATGCAACAGCCTGCTTAGACAGGTCATCATAAATAATCAGTGCATCTTCACCGCGATCGCGGAAATATTCACCCATTGCACATCCGGCATACGGTGCCAGATATTGCAGC
Source organism: Limnobaculum xujianqingii (assembly GCF_013394855.1). Classification (NCBI taxonomy): domain Bacteria; kingdom Pseudomonadati; phylum Pseudomonadota; class Gammaproteobacteria; order Enterobacterales; family Budviciaceae; genus Limnobaculum; species Limnobaculum xujianqingii. Next base: position 2,961,835 of record NZ_JABMLK010000001.1, read on the forward strand.
GCGGCAGATTCAGATGCTGAAGCAACCACAACGATAGTGTTGGCTAATGCATTATGCTCTTCTAACTTACGCACAACGTTGGCGATAGTTGAAGCTTTCTGGCCGATAGCCACATAAATACATTTAATACCAGAATCACGCTGGTTGATGATGGCATCGATCGCCAGAGCAGTTTTACCGGTCTGACGGTCACCGATAATCAGCTCACGCTGACCACGGCCGATTGGAATCATGGAGTCAACAGACTTATAACCGGTCTGAACCGGTTGGTCTACCGATTGACGCTCGATAACGCCAGGTGCAATAGCTTCTACAGCAGAGAAACCATCATGCTCAACCGGACCTTTACCGTCGATTGGCGCACCCAGGGTGTTAACAACACGACCAAGCAGGCCACGACCGACCGGAACCTCAAGAATACGACCAGTACACTTAACTTTCATGCCTTCGGCAAGGTCAGTATACGGACCCATAACTACCGCACCAACGGAGTCACGTTCAAGGTTAAGTGCAATCGCATAGCGGCTACCTGGCAGTGCAATCATCTCGCCCTGCATTACATCGGCTAAACCGTGAATACGGATAATTCCGTCACTGACGGAAACAATAGTACCTTCGTTGTGAGCTTCACTCACAACATTGAACTGAGCAATGCGTTGCTTGATCAGTTCGCTGATTTCTGTGGAATTCAGTTGCATGCTCCAGTCCCCTTAAGACTGCAAGACGTCTGTTAGACGTTCAAGACGACCACGTACACTATCGTCTATCACCATATCACCGGCACGAATAACAAAACCGGCTATAACAGACTTATCAATTTTGCAATTTAGCTTAACTTTGCGTGACAAACGTTTTTCCATCGCGGTGGCAATTTTTGCCAACTGGGCATCATTCAATGGAGCAGCGGCAGTAACATCCACTTCAATGGTTGACTCCTGCTCTGAACGCAATTGAATAAACTGTTCTAACACGTCAGGAAGCACGATTAAACGTCCATTTTCGGCCATGACCTTTATCAGGTTTTGACCACTTTCGTTGAGCTGTTCACCACAAATGGTAATGAACGTGCTGGCTAAATGTTCCGGCGCCAGTGCCCCGGACAGCAAATCAGCAACTTGCTCATTACGGCTAACTTCAGCAGCAAATGTCAGCATTTGTTGCCAGTTATCCAGGTCATTCTGCTCAACGGCAAAGTCAAAAGCTGCTTTGGCGTAGGGGCGAGCTACAGTAATAAATTCAGACATCTGCCCCTCCTTACAGTTCAGCGACCAGTTTATCAACGATGTCGCTATTAGCAGCTTCATCCACGGAACGTTCGATAATTTTCTCAGCACCAGCAATCGCCAGCATAGCCACTTGCTTACGCAATTCTTCACGCGCTCTTTTGCGTTCTGCGTCTATTTCAGCCTGAGCCTGAGCAAGAATACGAGAACGTTCTTGTTCAGCTTCAACTTTAGCTTCGTCGACTATTTGAGCTTTACGCTTATTTGCCTGCTCAATAATTACCTGAGCATCGGCTTTAGCTTGAGCTAACTGGTCGGTCACATTGGCTTGCGCTAAATCCAGATCTTTTTTAGCTCGTTCTGCAGAAGCTAAACCGTCAGCAATCTCTTTTTGACGTTTTTCGATGGCAGAGATAATCGGCGGCCATACGAACCTCATACAGAACCAGACAAACAGGACAAACGCTATCGCCTGGCCGAGGATTGTTGCATTAATATTCACAGCACAATGCCTCTTGTTAATTTAACAGTTTGGTGTGGTTTCAATGTGCAATGTTAACCGGCTACGGCGAACATCACATACAAGCCCAGACCAACAGCGATCATCGGAATGGCGTCAACCAGACCCATAACGATGAAGAACTGTGTACGTAATAATGGGATAAGATCTGGTTGGCGAGCAGCACCTTCCAGGAATTTACCACCCAAAATGCCGATACCGATAGCAGCACCGATCGCTGCAAGGCCCATCATTACAGCAGCAGCCATGTACAGCAGATCCATGTTTAGGTTTTCCATGACAGTCTCCAGTTTATTTCAGTTAAAACTTAGCAGGGTTGTTAATATTAATGTTCTTCAGAAGCCATCGACAGATAGACAATCGTCAGAACCATAAAGATAAAGGCCTGTAACGTAATGATCAGTATGTGGAATATTGCCCATGGGACATTAAGTAACCACTGTGACCACCAAGGAAGCAGACCAGCAATTAGGATGAAAATTAACTCACCCGCATACATGTTTCCGAACAGTCGCAGACCGAGGGAAACAGGTTTGGATAGCAAGCTAACGCCTTCCAAAATTAGGTTAACTGGAATAAACGCCCAGTGATTGAACGGCTGCATGGTTAGTTCTTTAACAAAACCTGACACGCCTTTCATCTTGATGCTGTAGAACAGAATCAGAATGAATACGCCCAGCGCCATTGAGAGAGTAACGCTCACGTCCGCAGTTGGTACCACGCGTAAAGCAGGTAAACCAAGAACGTGTTCTCCGATGTAAGGAAGTAAATCGATTGGCAATAAATCCATGGTATTCATCAGGAAAACCCAGACGAATACGGTAAGCGCTAGTGGAGCAATCAGCTTACTTTTGCCTTGGTACATGTCTTTAACCGTACCATTAACAAAATCAATAATCAGCTCAACCGCACACTGAAGTTTACCCGGAACACCGCTGCTGGCCTTAACCGCAACGCGGCGGAAAATAAACAGGAACAGTACACCAAGAACAATGGAAAAAAACATCGAGTCGATGTTAATCGCCCAAAAGCCTGGTGTATCACCATGCTTAACGAGCTCCATAGTACGCAAATCCATTTGAAGGTTATTCAAATGGTGGCCGATATAATCCTGTGGAGTAGAGATTTCCCCTGATGCAGACATGATGCCTCTCACTCTTTATTATCAATTAGTTACGAAAAATATTTATTATAGCCGGCGCCACTACTTGCACTATCAACACAGCCAAATAAGTCACGCAAAGAGGCAAAAACTCCGCCTTAAACACAACCAACGCGATAACCAGCAGCGCGATGGTCAAAATAATTTTTACTATCTCACCGATAAAAAATGACCAGGCCAGTTTACCCTGAGCCTGCTCGCTATCCTGATGCCGCCATGTTAACAATAAAAACACCGCGTTAGGCAAACATCCGGATAAACCACCCAAAAAAGCAGAAATAGCCCATTTTTGGCTGCTAAGACAAAAAACCACGCTAAGTATAATAACAATGGCAAATTGTGCTAACAAAAGTCTGCGGGCTGTGACTGAATCATAAAGCGCTACAGACATGGCATATACTCTCTTTGAGCGTTAGCTTTCTCTCTACTAAAAAAGTAGAAACCGAGTAGTGTATAAAACTGTCTTTATCGACCAGAGTCAAGCCGGAAAAAACCAGTGGATTATACGGACAAACGCGGTTGATTCTATATTTAAGTAACAAAAAAGTGAACAAATGATTAAATTCCCAAATGTTCACTTTTTGGCATTTTTAACGAAAGCGCGGCCTATTATTACTAATAATGTTAAATATGTTTTGATTAATTATCCTTTTGTGAAGCTAATCACATAAATAATTTTAGTTTCCCGACTTAATTAAATATCACATATCTTACTAATTATTATTGATTTTATATAAAATCAAAGACCTGAAAGGATTCAACAAAAATTTAATGACCATAATGGTCAAATCCCCTCTTTTTGTCTTTCTGATAACAAACACAATGGAAACATATAGGAAAGGTGGATAACGTTTTGTAATAAAAGTGTTAATACACCTTGAATTCAAACTTGAAAATCACTCAATTATGTAAATTAATTTTATCTTTTAAAATAAATCTGCAAGAGCACGTTTTACTCATTAAAAGCATAAATACCTAATTTGAGTGATTAACATTTAACCAGCAATAATAACCAGATGACGTTCCCCATCCAGTTCAGGTACATCTAAAGCAACGATTTCTTGCACATGAAAGCCCGCAGGTACTTGCGACAACTCTTCTTCGGATATAATCCCTTTTAGTGCATAAAACTTGCCATGCTCTTTAGATGGTAAGTGATGACACCACTTCAACATATCCTGAAGTGAAGCAAAAGCCCGGCTGATAACGCCATCAAATCCTTGTGGTATGGAATAGTCCTCCACACGGCTCTGAACGGGTGTGACGTTGGTAATATTCAGTTCATGCATAACCTGACGAATAAAACGAATACGCTTACCCAAGCTATCCAGTAACGTAAATTGGGCATCAGGGCGAACAATGGCCAGTGGAATACCAGGCAAACCAGGTCCGGTCCCTACATCAATAAAACAATTCCCCTGAAGGTGTGGATTAACCACGATGCTGTCCATGATATGACGGATCAGCATCTGTTGAGGATCCCTGACTGAAGTGAGGTTATAAGCCTTATTCCATTTGTGTAATAAGGCCACATATCCCAGCAGCTGTTCTTTCTGAAGCTGACTTAGTTCCATTCCTGCGGCTTTGAGCAGCTTATCAAATTGGTTTTGCAAAACTTATCCTTAAGCGCTACGACGTAGCATGCCTTGTTTTTTTAGCCAAATCAGCAAGATAGAAATAGCCGCCGGTGTAATACCAGAAATACGCGATGCCTGACCAATAGAGCTTGGTTTGTGATCGTTAAGCTTGATACTCACTTCGTTAGACAACCCGGGAACCTGACGATAGTCCAGATCCGGAGGCAGGATCGCATTTTCATTGCGCAGGTGTTTTTCTATTTCTCCCTGCTGACGAGCGATATAACCTTCGTACTTAACCTGAATTTCTACCTGCTCAGCGGCTTGCTCATCGGATAATCCTGGTGCAAACAGTGACAAGGTGGACAACATTGCATAATCAACTTCAGGACGTTTTAACAGCTCTTCACCAGTGGCTTCTTTGGACAATGGTGATTTCAGCAAGGAATTAATCTCTTCCACCCGATCCATATTTGGATGGACCAGAATGCTTCTCAGACGCTGACGCTCTTGTTCAATGCTCTCTTGCTTAGTAACGAAGTGTTCCCAACGCCGATCGTCAACCAGACCCATTTCCCGTCCGATTTCAGTCAGGCGTAAGTCTGCATTGTCTTCACGCAACATCAGGCGGTATTCTGCCCTTGAGGTAAACATCCGGTAAGGCTCTTTGGTACCAAGAGTGCATAAATCGTCAACCAGAACGCCAATGTAGGCCTGATCGCGACGCGGTGACCATCCTTCCTTCTCTGATGAGAAACGACCCGCATTGAGGCCTGCAAGCAGCCCTTGAGCTGCTGCTTCTTCATAACCCGTTGTGCCGTTAATTTGACCGGCAAAAAACAGACCCTGAATAAATTTACTTTCCAGCGTAGGTTTGAGATCCCGCGGATCGAAGAAATCATATTCGATGGCATAACCAGGACGAACGATCCTCGCATTTTCCATACCTACCATGGATCGAACGATCTTCATCTGAACATCAAACGGTAAACTGGTAGATATCCCGTTAGGATAAACTTCATTGCTGGTTAAGCCTTCAGGTTCCAGAAAGATCTGATGTGCATTACGATCGGCAAAACGCATCACTTTATCTTCGATTGAAGGGCAGTAACGCGGGCCGATCCCTTCAATGATCCCGGTATACATTGGGCTACGATCCAGGTTATTACGGATCACATCATGAGTTTGTTCATTGGTATAGGTGATGTAGCACGGGATCTGCGTTGGATGTTCACTGGCATTTCCCATAAATGAGAATACCGGCAATGGAGTATCACCGTGTTGCTGTTGCAGAATATCAAAATTAATGGTTCTGGCATCGATTCTTGGTGGAGTTCCGGTTTTTAAACGACTTACTCGCAAAGGAAGTTCACGCAAGCGTTGAGATAAGCCAATGGAGGGGGGATCCCCTGCTCTGCCACCGCTGTAGTTTTCAAGTCCAATATGAATTTTACCATCGAGGAAAGTTCCTACTGTCAGTACAACAGCTTTAGCTCTGAACTTTAGCCCCATTTTAGTCACCACACCGGTGACTTTGTCATTTTCAACGATGAGATCTTCTGCTGGCTGTTGGAAGATCATTAGATTTGGCTGGTTTTCCAGTGCGGATCTTACTGCCTGTTTGTACAAAGCACGATCTGCCTGAGCTCGGGTTGCTCTGACTGCCGGGCCTTTACTGGCATTTAATATTCTGAACTGAATTCCTGCTTTATCAATAGCATGAGCCATTAATCCGCCTAAAGCATCCACTTCTTTAACCAGATGACCTTTACCAATACCACCAATGGCTGGGTTGCAAGACATTAGCCCCAGTGTGTCGATGTTATGGGTTAATAAAAGTGTTTGTTGCCCCATACGAGCAGCAGCCATAGCGGCTTCAGTTCCGGCATGACCGCCACCAACAACGATGACGTCAAAGGAATCTGGATAAAACATGGTATTACACCTCGGGATGTTCGGACGATCGAATATAAATGATCTTGAGTCAGCGATTCTACTTGAGTTTAAAGCTTAGTCCAACTGGCTTGGATCTTGGTTAATTAAAGAAAGATCTTTTTATTTAGAGATCTTCTTATTGGATCTACTACTAGGATCCTTTGATGTTGTGGATAAGCAATAATTCGTCTTTGGGATCAATTTATTAAATGGATCCTTTTACTGTGGATGATCGGTGATCCTGAACAGTATAAGCTGAGCATAATAGTGGTAGTTATCCACATGCACAACCGGCCCTTTAAGTTGTTAGTTGGATAACTACAGGTTAACAGCTGCTTTTAACTATACTTATACACAACTGACTGCGTATTAATTAATCGTTTTTGATTAAATTAATCCAGCTTTCGATCCAAACGCCTGCCGGATCTTCAGGAATTTCATGTTCAGTAACGTCAATTTCCAGTCGATCGCCTATACGTTTTGCTCCACGATCCTGCAAAATACGATCCGCAGTTTTAATACCACCACAGAAAGTGTCATATTCTTTACTGCCTAAACCAACTGCTCCAAATCTGACTTGAGTCAGATCTGGCTTCTGCTGTTCTATTTGTTCAAATAGTGGCTGTAGGTTATCGGGTATTTCACCTGCACCATGGGTTGATGTCACTATTAACCAGATGCCTTCAGGCGTTAATTCATCCAGTTCAGCACCGTGCAGGACTTCTGTCGTAAAACCTGCTTCAGTCAGTTTTTCTTCCAGATGCTCAGCAACATATTCAGCACTACCTAAAGTACTGCCGCTAATCAGCGTTATATCAGGCATACCCATCCTTAATTATTCAGTTTCGCGCGTATTGTACGCTGTGAAACAGCTGGGATCTACCTGTGGATAATGTGGGTATAATAAAATAGTGCTTATGGTCTGATGGTCCTCATAATCGGGTTCTGAAGAGAGATTAGTGTCTCTGTCGATTGAATTTCATCAATAGTTTGGATCTTGTTGATAAGTACCTGCTGTAACCCATCAATAGATTTGGTCATCACTTTAATAAAGATGCTGTAGTGACCGGTGGTGTAATAGGCTTCAACTACTTCTTCCAGGTTCTCAAGTTTGGCCAGAGCTGATGGATAATCTTTAGCACTCTTTAAAATAATGCCGATAAAGCAGCAAACATCATAACCCAACTGTTTTGGACTGATCTCAACCTGAGTACCTAAAATGATCCCCGATTGTTTCATTTTCTCCACTCGCACATGAATGGTTCCCGGACTGACGTTGAAATTCTTTGCCAATTCAGCGTAAGGAACCCGGGCATTTTTCATTAATTCGTTCAGTATGCTGCGGTCTAAATTATCGATTTGGTAATTATCGGCCATTTTTAACTCTCTTTTTTAATGTATTGTTATTAAATTAGCTTTAAAAATGAATAATTGAAACTAGTATGGCTATATTTATTAATGAATATTGAATTTAGGTGTGGTTCTGTTGCTTAATACTCATCAACGACATCACAGTATTGAGATAACCACAATGAAAAAGTCCTTTATTCAAAAACAGCAACAAATCACTTTTGTTAAATCTTTCCTTTCTCGCCAGTTAGAGCAAAAGCTTGGTCTGGTTGAGATTCAGGCACCGATATTAAGCCGTGTTGGTGATGGTACTCAGGATAACCTGTCCGGTTGTGAAAAAGCGGTACAGGTAAAAGTAAAAGCTATTCCAGGCGCTACCTTTGAAGTGGTTCACTCACTCGCTAAATGGAAACGTCAAACGCTGGGCCGTTTTGGTTTTGTACCTGGCGAAGGCATTTATACCAACATGAAAGCGCTGCGTCCTGATGAGGATCGCCTGAGCCCAATCCATTCCGTGTATGTGGATCAATGGGACTGGGAGCGTGTGATGTCTGATTCTGAGCGTAACACCGATTACCTGAAGCAAACGGTTCGCTCTATTTACTCAGCGATCAAAGAAACTGAAGCTGCAGTAGCTAAAGAATTTGGTTATAAACCTTTCCTGCCGGCTGAAATTAAATTTATCCACAGTGAAGAACTGTTACAGCGTTACCCGGATCTGGATGCCAAAGGCCGTGAACGTGCGATTGCAAAAGAATTTGGTGCAGTTTTCCTGATTGGTATTGGCGGTAAGTTATCCCACGGTGAAGCACATGATATGCGTGCGCCTGATTATGATGACTGGACAACGCCAGGTGCTGATGGCGAAGGCCTGAACGGGGACATCTTAGTATGGAACCCGGTACTGGAAGATGCTTTTGAACTCTCTTCTATGGGCATCCGTGTAGATTCAGAAACCCTGAAGCGTCAGTTAGCATTAACCAACGATGAAGGTCGTCTGGCTTTAGAATGGCATCAGGCGTTATTACGTGGAGAAATGCCACAAACTATCGGCGGTGGTATTGGGCAGTCCCGCGTAGTTATGCTGCTGCTGCAACAAAAGCACATTGGTCAGGTACAGTGTGGTGTATGGACTCCGGAATTACGTGAAAGCGTAGAGTGCATGCTGTAATTAGCCAGCACGCCAGCGGCGACGTAACCGCTGGCCAAGTCCGGTATCAAAACGCCAGACGTGATCGAAGATTTTCATAATGTTTGGTTTACCGTGTTTAGACATAGCCACCGCGTGAAAACGGTGGTTATGTTTTTTTTGTTTATTCTTTATCTGACTGATTAAACTTTCTGGTAAACGTTGGGCAATAAAGTCGGAGACGATCACGACATCTGCATCGATCCAGTCCTGCTGGTTTAGCTTTTCTACTGTTTCTGATAAACAGGCTGCCAGATCGGTACCGCCTCTAAAGCGCTGGCTTAGAAAGCGAATAGCTTCACTGATACCGGTTGATGATGTCAGCTCGTAATGAACGATTTCAGTAGAGAAAAGTAATATATAGCAGCGTCGATTATCAGCCATGGCTATGCATAATAAAGCTAAACAAAATGCTTTAGCACATTGTTCGTTAAAACCACCCATGGATCCTGAGGTATCAACGCAAACAATAAATGGCCCTCTGGGGAGCTGTTCATTGACGGTTTTTGAAATAGCCCTTACTTTCACCTGCTCACGCCACACATCGCCTTTTAGCTGATAAGTCAGAAGTTGCTGCTCTAAAAAACGCCGGTAAAATTCTATTTCCAGTTCATCAATATTTAGCAATACCATTTCTGTAGGTAGCATTCTGACGATGTCGCTACTCTGGAATATACCATTAACGCTTTCAGGCAGCGTTGCTGGCTCTCTGACCATGACCCGGTACTTTTCATATTGAGTATCTTTGCGATCGACTGAAGTGGGCTGGTAGCTTCTGCCCAGCTGTTCAGCCAGTTTTTGTAATTCAGGTTGTTGTGCCAGAAATTTACCGTATTCAATTAATGTATTGCAGTCAGAACGGTATTTTTCTCCACGACTCATATCCCACAGGTGACCAGAACTCCGGTCATTTTCCACCAAAAAAGGTTCCAGCGCGCTGTTAATGGCCAGGCGATCCTGAAGCTGAGATATCAACTGCTCCCAGTCTCCTTCAATCAATGATTTATGTAGCGTAGTTACTTGTATTGAAAGGATTTTTCGCCATTGCTGTAAAAAAAGGCTGCGAAAGCTCTCATTGCGGTACTCTGCTGTGGCCGAAAGTTTTTTGGCTTGATCAAAAAAAGGAGAATGAAGTTCCTCAAGCTGTTTAAGCACATCATCCAGCCGATCAAAAAACAGGAAATTATCTGAAGAGATACTTTGTTTATAGAGCGTGAATTCTGAGGAAATAGATACAGGTACTTCAGATTGCTTCAATTTATCCTGAAGTTTTATCTTCCAGCCAGAAACCTCTTTATTAAAAGCATTTCTGATTTTGGGATACTTTTCAAAAAAGATGGCTAACTGAGGCGCTGCAAACAGACTAATAAGTAATTCTTCGATTATTTCACTTTCACTGATAGAAAGTAATAACTCGATAGTTTGCAGGCTCATAATGACTATTCAGCTCCGGAAAAAAGCTGTTTTTGTTTGCTGATTTCTTCATGTACCGCAAACAGACTGGCTTCAATTTTTTCCAGCCATTGCTTATTAATAAACAGGCAGGGTTGGGCATCGGTAAAATTTTTACGTTGCTGATTGAGTCTGGATTGAGCATTTTCCAACCGTTGAACCAACTCTTCTGTTGGTTGTATATGAAAGTTTTTGTCTGACAGTGACAGAATAGAAGGCGATAAACTTAAATCCCGAACAATAAGTTGTAAATTATCATCAACGGCCATATCCAAAGATTGTGAAAAACCAATGCCGTTTAGTTTACCTTTTGGTGATTCACCTTTGGTTAACCATAATTCAATTTGCTGTTTTTCAATAACAATATGCGTTACTTCAATACCGTGGAGTTTTAGTGGTGTTTGTAATAATAGCGTTATCTTGTCGTCGGTAATATTAGCCGGTAATACATAGGTTTGTTTACGGTTAAACAGGGCTGTTTTACGTTCTAATTTTAAAGATAACTGATTAGATTGTTGTTGTTTGTATTTCAACCAGTCGGCGTTAATTTGTTGAATTTGTAATGTAATAATTTGCTGTTGAAATGCTTTCTCAGCAATTAACTGCTCAATTTGATGTTCTACCAGCGATAAAGAATTAATATCGTGCCACAGGCAATCTTTTAACAAAATGAGGTCAATAGGGCTTATCGCATCTCTGTCACTAAAAAATGCACTGGCTTGCAAAAGTCGGATAGCTTTTTTCCAACGACGATCGGAAATATAAGGTCCATTATTCAAAGCATTAAGGTTTTGGCGCAATGAATAGATCAGTTCAAAGACCTCATCAGGTAATTTTACCTGGTTAATTTGCTGTTGCCATTCAACGTATTCTTCATCGCTGATACTTAATGATTCAATGGCTGAATTAAGCTTTTCACTGGTTTGATGATTAATCATCGATAAAAAGTTAGCTTTATCCTGAATATTGTTGAGTGATAAACGGATTAACATCCTGTCATATAAGGCTTCAAGACTATTGTCTTCTTCAGGAAGTTCGTTAGAGGCAGTAACTAATAATCGCAATGGCATGGCAACTTCGGTATCACCATTACGAAAATGCCTTTCATTTATTGCGGTTAGCAATGTATTTAGAATGGCAGGACCTGCTTTCCATATTTCATCTAAAAAAACTATTTCAGCTTCAGGGAGATAATTTTTAGTTAATCTAATATATCGACCATCTTCTTTTAATGCCTGAATAGATAATGGCCCAAATACTTCTTCTGGCGTTGAAAAACGCGTCATTAAATATTCGAAAGCATTGGCCTGCTTAAATGAGTATTTTAATCGACGAGCTATCATGCTTTTAGCAATACCCGGAGGCCCCAACAGGAAAACACTTTCCCCACAGAGCGCGGCTAACAGGCAAAGTCTTATGACGTGTTGACGTTCATAAAGATCGGTTTCAAGGATACTGCTTAAACGAGTTATTCGTTCTGACAGGTATTTAGATTTAAGCATAATGAGGACGACTGAATAATAATTAGTTAAAAAATTATAGCAGATCAATGATTAGTAATACTTTTACTTTCCAACTAAAATAGATCAATCAGGGAAAACAAACGTCGTTATGGAATATATTATTCATATCTGCTTTATATAGAGCAGATAGTTATCATTATGCCTTTGGTTCTCTAACCACCGCATAAAAACGCGGATACAAGAAGCAATTATGAGTACAGATAATAAACGCTCGTTGCCGGCAACCATGTTAGCCACAATTGGTGTGGTTTATGGTGATATAGGTACCAGCCCTCTTTATACCTTAAGAGAATGTTTTTCGGGCTACTATGGATTTAGCGTTGAACCGGATGTCATTTTTGGTTTTCTGTCATTAATTTTCTGGATGCTTATTTTAGTGGTATCCCTTAAGTATCTGAGTTTTGTTATGCGGGCAGATAACGCCGGTGAAGGTGGTATTCTGACGCTAATGTCTCTGGCGGGTAGATATGCCAGCGATAAAAAAACCGCATTTGTGGTGATTATTGGCCTGATTGGCGGCAGCTTCTTTTACGGTGAAGTGGTAATTACTCCGGCAGTTTCCGTAATGTCCGCTTTGGAAGGGTTAGAGATTCTGGCTCCTTCTCTTGATGCCTACATTGTTCCCTGTGCGGTAGTTGTGTTAACCATTCTATTCTGTATTCAGAAGCACGGAACCGGTGGTGTTAGTAAAGTATTTGCTCCGGTTATGCTGCTTTGGTTTTTTGTTATTGGTTTATTGGGTATCCGCAGCATTATGGCCAGTCCGGAAGTGTTGTATGCATTGAATCCTTCCTGGGCGATTGGCTTTTTCCTTGAATATAAGGCGTTATCGTTTTTTGCACTTGGGGCTGTAGTTTTGGCTATTACCGGTGTGGAAGCGTTGTATGCGGATATGGGGCACTTTGGCAAAATGCCCATTCGCTATGCCTGGTTTACCGTGGTATTGCCCTGTCTGGTTCTGAATTACTTTGGTCAGGGTGCTCTGTTGCTAAGAAGCCCGGAAGCGATAAAAAATCCATTCTTTCTGCTGGCGCCTGATTGGGCATTAATTCCGTTGTTGATTTTGGCCGCACTGGCTACGGTTATTGCCTCTCAGGCGGTTATATCTGGTGTGTTCTCGCTGACCCGGCAGGCGGTGCATTTAGGTTATTTACCACCAATGAAAATTTTGCACACATCTGATATGGAGGCGGGGCAAATCTATATCCCTGTGATTAACTGGCTGCTGTATATTGCTGTGGTACTGGTTATTGTGACTTTCAAACACTCCAGTAATCTTGCCGCCGCTTATGGTATTGCCGTAACAGGAACCATGGTGATTACCTCAATACTCTCTTGTATTGTGGCTAATCAGAACTGGCACTGGCCGCGTATTGCGACCGTCACTATTCTGACGGTTTTACTGTTTGTTGATATTCCACTGTTTTCAGCTAACGCCGTTAAGGTGTTCTCCGGCGGTTGGTTACCGTTGCTGCTGGGGTTGTGTATGTTTATAGTGATGACCTCCTGGAAAAGCGAACGCTTCCGTCTGCTGCGTCGTTTACATGAGCATGGTAATTCTCTGGAAGCGTTAATTGCTTCGCTGGAAAAGAATCCGCCTACCCGGGTGAAGGGAACTGCGGTGTTTATGATTCGTACTACCAACGTTATTCCATTCTCTTTGCTGCATAATTTAACCCATAACAAAGTGCTGCATGAGAGAGTCATTCTGATGACGATAAAAACTGTTGATACTCCTTATGTACATAACGTTCAGCGGGTGACAATTGAGCAGCTTTCACCGTCGTTTTGGCGGGTAGTGTCGAGTTATGGTTATAAAGAAACGCCAAATGTTGAAAACATCTTCTATCTGTGTGGATTGGAGGGGCTGTCGTTTAGCATGGAGGAAACCTCTTTCTTCCTTTCCCACGAATCGGTGAAATTAGGTAAACGTCCGTGGTATTTAAAAATCCGCGGGCAGCTGTTTTTGGCGCTTAATCGTAATGCGTTGAGGGCTCCGGACCAGTTTAAGATACCGCCGAATAGGGTGATTGAGTTGGGGACGCAGATAGATATCTAATTTCTTCGAATTATAGTTATATTTTTAATCAGCTATGAGGATATTCCGGCCGTAAAGACGATATTGTACATATCTCCTTTGTGCTCGGCCGGAAGACCATCAATACTTAAGTTCGGAGTGCGTCGGGCCTACCTTTCCTAGGGGCCGTTACAAAACACCTTTGGTATTTTGCCCTTCGGGCCAGCGCTAGCGCTGTTCAAACAGGCTTTGCCTGTTTGTCGTTGGCTAACGCCAAGTCGACCCCAACGGAAAGCTCTCCCTCCGATTAGCTTCGCTAACAGCTAAATTTATCCAGAGATAATTATTATTAATCCTTTCTTCCTGCTATCAAATTATCCCCGTCGCCAGGTTTTAGCATGATAAATACCAGTGAGGATAAGAAGGTGATAACGCCCATGGTGATGAAGGTGTAGTGGAAATGGTCGATGGTGTTTCCGCTGGAGAAGGTTTCGTAAGCGTGAAGTACGGTTGCGCTGACGGCGACGCCAAAGCTGATGGATAGCTGTTGGGTTACTGCCATCAGGCTATTGCCGGAGCTGGCGGTTTTGTCGGTTAAGTCACCCAGCGTGATGGTATTCATGGCGGTGAACTGTATGGACATTACCATTCCCATAAGAAACAGGGGAATTATCAGCATCCAGAGCGGTTCTGCCGGGTCTTGTAGTGAGAATTGAGAGATCATTGCGCCAATTAGCAGGGTAACGCCAATCAGCGTATTGCGGTAACCAAATTTATTCAGCACTTTAGTGACTATCGATTTAGCCAGCAGTGAGCCAACGGCGGTTGGAGCCATCATACAGCCAGCTATCAGCGCTGAATAGCCAAAGCCGATTTGTAGCATTAGCGGCATCAGGAAAGGAACGCTTCCGGTTCCTAAGCGCGAAACGATGCTGCCGAGAATACCAACGGAGAAAGTGCGGATCTTAAATAGTGATAAATGAAACAGCGGATGCCGGTATCTAAGAGCATGCCACACGTACAGGAAAAGTAAAATTATTCCTGAAATAAAGATCAGTATGGCTAATTGCGTTGAAACAATGCGTTCGCTAAACAGTGACAATCCGCTGAGTAGCATCACCAGGCTTAAGCCAAATAACAGAAAGCCTAAAATATCAAATTTACGACCGGGAACGGTAAAGTCAGGCATATATTTACGGGCGTAGAACATTCCTATTAGCCCGATAGGAATATTTATCAGGAATATCCAGTGCCAGGTGGCGTATGTGACTAACCATCCCCCCAATAACGGGCCAACAATAGGGCCAATTAATCCGGGTATGGTGACAAAATTTAATACGGGTAATAGTTCACTGCGAGGATAGGCTCTTAATAGTGCAAGGCGGGCAACGGGCATCATCATCGCTCCGCCCACACCCTGAATAATTCGCGAAATAACCAGCATTGATAATGAATGTGACAGGGCACATGACAGTGAACCAAGCACAAACAATAAAACAGAAATCATGAAGACTTTGCGAGTGCCAAAGCGATCGGCCAGCCAACCGCTAATGGGAATCAACATGGCAACAGTAAGCGTATAGCTAATAATGGCCGACTGCATTGCCAAAGGGGAATGATTAAGACTTTTAGCAATAGCTGGAATCGCCGTGTTTAATATGGTGGCATCCAGAGCCTGCATAAAGAACGCAGTAGCGGCAATCCAGGGGAGGCCGGCTACACTACGCGCTGATTGAGTCATTCATTATCCTGCGGTTGATTCAATACTGTAAATCTTAATGTCCTTTTCTAATAATTCCTGTGTAGCCTTAAGTGCTTCGGCACTATCCTTTTTTAGAATAGCATCAACAATGGATTGATGGTGTTCCAGCTTGATCACTTCATTATTGGTTACCGATCTGAAGTAGGTTTGATAGACCGAACTGAACAGGCTGGAGAAAGATGTCAAAAGCGGATTGCAGCTGGCATTGTAGATAAGCTTATGGAATTCCGTATCCACCTGTATCCATTTTTCAGCATCGAAATCTTTATGTAATGAGCGCATTTCTGCCATTAAAAGCGAGAGTTGATAGCGCTGTTCATTACTGGCGTGCATTGCAGCCAGAGCTGCTGCCTGAGGCTCTAACGCCCGGCGTAGTACCACAAAGTGTTGAGTAACTTCAAAAAAGTTATCTTTGCTAATCCACCATGAAAGCAGATCTTTATCGAGAAAATTCCAGTAATACTTAGGCATAACCCGCGTACCAATCCGCGGTCGGGCAAGTAACATTCCTTTAGCGGTAAGCATTTTCACTGCTTCTCTGATAGCGGTTCTGCTAACGCTATATATTTCACAGAGTTCATTTTCACCCGGCAGTATGCTTTCTGCTGCAAATTCGCCAGACAAAATGCGGTGCGCTATCTTCTCTGCAACCAGGTAAGACAGATTTCGATGGGCAGCCTGCTGCTGAACATTAAATTGCATTATGTTAAGTATCCTTTCGCGGTTATCAATGTAAACTATTTGATTTTTAATAATTATTATTTGTTGTTATTCAACGAGGAACATCTCATTTTATCCCATAAAAGGCGATAAAATAACAAACTCTTCGCCATATTATGATCACACGCAATCGATAACGTATTTAATCCAGTTAAATAAATAAGATAGGAATTATCTATCAGGGTTAATTGCGGATAAATTTTCTGTATTTGGGATAAACAACGAATCTCTAACAATAGTTTTAGCGGATGAAACACCTTTTTGGAAATAAATTACTCTTCCTGCGGAGGCTCATGTACTTTTCTTGCCAGAAACCAATAAGAGTAGACGGCATTAATCAATACCACTATAGCAGTAACGATAAATACTGCACGAAACCCGAGGGTTGCGGCTACGCCGGAACCCAGTAGTGGGCCGCTAACATTACCTATATCGCGAAATGATTGGTTATAGCTGAATATTCGTCCGGCTACCTGATTACTGCAATTATAAATTAGCAGGGTTTGTACCGCTGGTAATAGTGCGCCATCAGCCACCCCCAACAGAAAACGCAGTGCTGCCAGTTGCCAAGGATTTTGCACAAATGCCATGGGGATCAGTACCAAAATGGAGAAAATCAGCATGGCTATCAAAATACGTTCCGGCCCGATGCGATCGCCTAATTTACCTAATCGTGGTGCGCTTAACAGGGCAGCAAAGCCGGGGACGGAAGCAATAAATCCGCTAATAAAAGCCAGGTTCTCAATATTATTTGATATTTCACGCACATACAGCGTCAGAATTGGTGCAATAGAGCCAGTTGCTACCTGAATAATCATGGTGGTAACAAATAGTCCCAGTACCAGTTTGGGCTTACTCAGTGAGGCAAAAACTTGTCGTCCGCTCAACATGTCTTTTTTATGTACTCGGGTGAACTGCTCTTTAACCGCATACCAGGTCAGCAGGAAACAGATAAACAGTACGCTGGCGGTAATAAAGAACACCGGACGCAGACCATAACGGTCAGCCAGAAAACCACCAATCAGTGGCCCTAACAGGGCTCCACTAACAGCCCCGGTTGACAGGGTTCCCAGTGCCCATCCGCTACGGTTGCGGGGTACCTGAGTGGCTATTAGCGCATTGGCGTTGGGTACAAATCCTCCCAATACACCTAACATTGCGCGTAACCCAAGGAACTGCCAGATATTCTGGGCCAATCCCATTAATACCATAATAATTGCCATACCCAACGCTGAGCGAAGCAGCATCAGTTTTCGACCACGACGATCCGCTAACCCGCCCCAAAATGGGGAAGCCAGGGCAGAAAACAGGAAGGTGATACTGAAAACCAGACCTGACCATAAATTCAGTTCACGGTGGCCGGTTATGCCGAGTTGCTCTACATATAAAGGTAAGAAAGGCATCACCAGGCTAAAGGCTGCCCCGGTGAGAAAACATCCAATCCAAACCACCATCAGATTTCTCTGCCAGTTAACTGGTTCAGTGAGTTCTATCGTGTCGGGATCTTCTGTTGGCATGTTTGACCTGCATAGAGTGGTATTACGGCGAGTGTTTAATACACAATCTCAGAATGCCACTAATACCGCCCTTTTAAAACCGGAATTCAGTTAAAACAGGGCGGTAAATCAATTTTACGACTGATAAATATTCCAGCCTCTTTTTTTCCATAACTCCGGTAGTTCACTCATATTATAGAATGTGGTGACCAGAGGGTGATCGATTGGCTGGTTGTGTGGATCGGCACAGTAGTAAAATACCGGAATACCGGCAGCAATACCCGCATGAGCTCCTGCAACGGAGTCCTCAACTAAAATACATTTTTCCAATGGAATATCGAGACTATCGCAGGCAAATGCCAATAGTGCCGGATCGGGTTTCCAACGCTGGATATCAAAAGCGCTATACAAGTGGTCGCCAAAGAAATCGATCAGTTTGGTTAGCCCCAGAGAATGCTGCATTTTGCTGACCGGACCATTAGAAACAACGGCCATAGGCACAGTAATGCCTTCCAACAAAGGACGGATCCCTTCAATCGGCTTCAGGCTCAGTTCGAACAACCGTGCCATATCCTGCCGGTACTCTTTCTCCAGTTTTTCGTCAGGCTGATCGAGACCATAGGTCTCTCTGACTTGAGCAAACACTTTATAAAGGTTAGTTCCTTTAAACTGTTTTATGCACTCTTCTGTAGAAAGTGGAATGCCATAGCTCTTAAAAACGTTAGAAAAAGATTCACAACATAAAATCTCGCTGTCTACTAAGGTGCCATCACTATCAAACAGCACGCATTCAACCGGTTGCATAATTTATTCCTTTACAAGTGACCAATGTGTTTCATGCCATGTGGCATTGTATATATTAAAACAGCGTTTCAAAAAATGATAGCCCTTTGTTTATTTTGAATTTTTTGATACTTATCATATGGTTTGTAGTACAAAACGACCTGTCAGAGTAAGAACTTAATGATAAAAACTTAAATAATTCATGTAATCGATTGCGTATTTTGGTATATGTAGCGGCTTAGTTTTCCATTACTTCATCTTTTTCCCGGATATCAAAATGAACAAACCAGTTTCTGGACCTGCTAATGGGCAAGGATTACTAGAGCGCATATTTCAGTTAAATCAACATGGGACAACCATCAGAACTGAGATTGTAGCTGGCTTTACCACCTTTTTAACTATGGTTTATATCGTTTTTGTTAACCCTCAAATTTTAGGGGTGGCAGGAATGGATACCGAAGCCGTTTTTGTTACCACCTGTCTGGTTGCTGCATTTGGTAGCATCTTTATGGGGGTTTTGGCCAATCTGCCGGTTGCACTGGCGCCAGCCATGGGGTTAAACGCCTTTTTTGCCTTCGTGGTGGTTGGGGCGATGGGCCATTCATGGCAAGTGGCCATGGGCGCTATTTTCTGGGGCTCTTTTGGTTTTCTGTTGCTGACGCTATTTCGGATTCGTTACTGGATGATCTCCAGTATCCCGGTTAGCCTGCGTGTGGGTATTACCAGCGGTATTGGTCTGTTTATCGGGATGATGGGGCTGAAAAACGCCGGTATTATTGTACCGAATCCTGATACGCTGGTGGCAGTAGGTAACCTGACCTCGCTGAATGTTGCGTTAGGTATTTTAGGTTTCTTTATTATTGCAGTACTGGCGGCAAAAAATATTCATGCGGCAGTACTGATCTCCATAGTGGTTACCACAGGTATTGGCCTGCTGGTGGGTGATGTAACCTATCAGGGCGTATTTTCTGCACCGCCAAGTATTGCCAGTATTGTTGGTCAGGTAGATGTAAAAGGGGCGTTGGATATTGGCTTAGCCGGCATCATCTTCTCTTTTATGTTGATTAACCTGTTTGACTCTTCCGGTACGTTAATTGCGGTAACCGACAAGGCCGGACTGGCAGATGAAAATGGTAAGTTCCCACGTATGAAACAGGCATTAATGGTGGACAGTATTACTTCTACCGCTGGTGCTTATTTGGGTACGTCCTCTATCTCTACCTATATTGAAAGCTCTTCCGGGGTTTCTGTTGGTGGAAGAACCGGACTGACGGCGGTTGTGGTTGGTCTGTTATTTTTGCTGGTTATCTTCCTGTCTCCATTGGCGAAAATGGTTCAGCCTTATGCCGTTGCTGGTGCGCTGATTTATGTGGGGGTTCTGATGACCTCCAGCCTGTCTCGTGTGAAATGGAATGATTTAACTGAAGCAACACCAGCGTTTATTACTGCAGTAATGATGCCGTTTACTTTCTCTATTACCGAAGGGATTGCTTTAGGTTTTATCTCTTACTGTGTAATGAAAGCGGGCGTTGGCCGTTGGAGAGAAATTAATCCTTGCGTACTGATTGTTGCTTTACTGTTTTTGATTAAGATTGTTTTTGTCGATCATTAATTTAATTGAAAAAAACCGGCCTGAAATTCAGGCCGGTTTTTTATTGTCTCCAGTAATTAGTGAGTCTGAATAGCCGGAGATGAAGGTGTTTCCGTTTGTTTTTTTTCCTCAACAGCCTGATGAGCTTCCCGATAAGCGGTCAGAAACACGCTGAAAAAACCATTAGTTGGATACCATTGATCATCTTTCTTAACCACTGGCATATCGATATATAATTCCAGTTCTTTATCTTTGTTAGCGTCGTCAAGCATCCGGCTCATCAAACCATCGTTATATCCAACGGCAAGAGGGCAGATATAATAAGGATCTTTGGTTACCTCACATTCGCTAAGGATTTTAATCCATGTGACTTTTTCCGGCATAGAGATGATGTATTTGCCGGTATTACCGCCATTAATAATTTTATCCAACTGCATCAGACCCGCCAGAAACGCGATTTTTATGCCTGTTCTTTTTCACTCAGCATATTGTAATAGGCATTTTCACCGTTAACTTTTCTTATAATTTTATCTCTGTCTTCAATATTAACAGTGAAATCGCTTTTGCTGGTTGGCACTACCTGATAGTTAAACTCTTCGACAATGTCGGTAGCCGTTTTATCTCTTCCTGAGGCTTTATAGGTTACTGAGGCTGTACAACTGCGTACACGCGATTCGTCGTTATAAGTCGTTTGGCTCATTCCAGCTATTGAATTAAGTCGGTAAAAAATTGGCTGACCGATAATTTTCTGAAGTCTGATGTTATTCGTTGATGGTTTTGCGTTATCAATAGCATTGAAGCTTTGGTTTAGCTGTTGAACAATTTTTATATTATTGCAGTCCGGTGCTGTAGACGGCGTGAAATAAACGATAAGAATGACGACTGCAACCGCAATAATCAGCAATTTCTTAAGGCATCCCCCTCCATTACTTTTTTTGACGGGAGCTGATGCTGGCGTTACTGATGGTGGTAGTTTTACCGTGCTTTTAGGGGGAGTAATATATTGTTTAGTTTTAGCCGATTTCTTCTTTTTCTTTTGTGGCGAATTGGTTGGTGGTTTTTTTACCAGTTCGCGCTTTTCAAGCCACGCCAGTAGCTCATCACTGTCTTTAAAATGAATATCAGGATGTTGGGAAAGTACTGTCTTAGCTCTTTTTATCGTGCGTTCATTAAGAATGCCGGAATAGTACAACAGCATTAGCATTTCCAGCACGTTGCTATCGGTAGACGACGTTTCATCGTGTTCGATATTAGGTGATTCCGGCTGGAAATTGTCGATAACCGCAGATTCAGTGGCTACTTTTTCAATAACCATTTCGGAATTAGAGGCGAGTTCTTCAGGGATGATTTGTTCAGGAATATCCTCAGGCTGGTTTTCTTCAACAATCTCTGGCTCAGGAATATCTTCAGGCTGGCTTTCTTCAACAATCTCTGGCTCAGTATTATCCTCAGGCTGGTTTTCTTCGACAACTTCTGGCTCAGGAATATCTTCAGGCTGGTTTTCTTCAACAGCCTCTGGTTCAGGAATATTTTCAGGCTGGTTTTCTTCAACGGTTTCTTGTTCTATCGCAGGTTCGTTGGTTACCGGACGTTCACTGATGATTCGATTTTCCAGTAGCCAATCGATAGCACCATCCTGAGAGTCAAAGCTAACGTTGGAGATAAATTGCAGGTAGAGCTTTGCCCGACTCAGTTGATCTTCGGTGATCAGGTTTTGTTCATACAGTCGGGTAAGCAGCTCCGTCCGTTGAGTGTTATCTGACATTTCTGATTATTCCTGTAATTATTATTCGTTTTCTGACGGGTTATTCATCGTCATTGTCATACCCATGGAAGCTGGAGATGGTCATGGAGACATCATTTTTTACATTATTACCGGGCTCCAGATGATAAGAAATGGATTCTCCATCGGAAGGTACTATGCGCATATTGCACTGGCGGAAAGCATTAGAATCGTTGGTCTGAATGATTTTTCCTGCTGAGAATTGAGGCATCTTTTCATGAGGATGCTTCTCTTTATAATGTTTTCTTAGTGCGTTTAAAACGCTCTGAACAATCATTGGATGATCGCAATTTGCTGCGACTACTACGGGTTCCGGAGCTGGAGTTACAGGTTGTTCAGATCTGACTGAGGGTGTTGCTGACGTTGGGGGGATATCTGTTGCCGGCAATGGGGCGATAGATTCAACGTTCTGCAGTTCAGAGTCTGGTTTATCAGTTTTGCTGCATTTATTTACCCAGCTAATAAACATCATAAATAGAATAAAAGGCAGCAATTTACTCTTTATAAATCCGCTCTTTTTCTTTGGCTGATTGACCGATCTTGGTGGTGCCTGTTGAACGATCACGGGCTGATTGGCTTCTCGTTGAATAGAACGCTGGGCGGCTGAATGGTCTACTTGTTCTTGGGCAACCCCTTGTTCCACCAACCATAAGAAAAGGTGGTAAGAGGTATTAAATTTGAGGTCATTACGGCTCAAAAGCAGCGAACGGGCATCCACAAACTGTTGATCATCAATAAAACTGGTATTGTGAAGCTGAGTCAATAAATCAAGATGCTGCTGCTGTTGGGGACTAATACGGTTTTCTGGCTGAGTGACTCTGGTTGATGAACTTGCCTGTGGCGGTGTTTCAGCGGCACTCTCTCCCTGTGGGGCAGCAATAATTTTGTTATTCAATAACCAGGTGATGGCACTTGATTCACTGTCAAAGCCGTTAGCGGTTCCGGACAGCAGGCAGGCAATGGCTTTTCGTCTTTCCTGCTCGGTAATCACGTTTTGACTGGCGAGATTTGCTAATAGCGCAATTTGTTCATCGGTGGAGAGTGCCATAATTAAGCCAAATATTCCCTGTCTGTGTTCCTGATGGTTCGTTATAGCATTTTTAGCTTACTTTGGTGTAGTGAATCCCACTAACTGCGGCAACTTCATTGGGCTGAGAATGCATTTTTCACTGTCTGCTAGCCAGCTTTCAATATGCTGAACGGCTAAATTAGTGCTAATGGCCCAGGCGATATCATGATGGCGACTGGTAATGCAAAATAACTCGGGCTGGAAGTCAGCAAATAGCGTCTTTTGCTGTGGTTTAATTTGAATCTGCTTCATCTGCCAGACGCCTTTAGCCGAAAGCTTTAGTACCGATTCTCTCAGCGTCCAGAGCTGCCAAAAACCATCAGTTTGTTTGGATTCCGGTAAGTTGATTAACCACTGATATTCATCATCACTAAAACTGTATTGTGCTAACTCCATCAGCTTTCTTCTGGGGCGGATATGTTCTACATCTAATCCAATTCGACCGCTTTGTACCAGCGCTACCATAATGTATTCACCGCTGTGGCTGATATTAAAATCAGGCAATTCAGCGTCGGTGAAAATTGGGCGCCCATTATCGGAGGTGATGACAGCAGGAAGTTCAGAACAGCCAAGCTGATGGAACATTAACTCGGCCAACAGCCAGCGGCCAGAAATATATTGCTGGCGACGTTTAGGATTAAACAGTTCCCCTTGCTGCCGAATGGATAGCGAAAGCCGCGATTGCTGAGTGGGTAACCATTCCTCATTCGGCAGGCGCAGCGTTGCAATGGTAATGTTAGTCGCATTTAGATTCATGCTGTCATGATAGGCTGGCACTATTGTGCTGTCAAAAAGCCATCAGAATTTCAGGCCAGTAATGCGTTTGTTTTTGAAGTAATTCTGATCATATCTGGTTATTTCATAAAGTTTAATTAGCTATCGTAATGTGGCTCTTTTCCTCAGTAGCTAAATGGTAAAGTATTGCGGTATCATTTGGGCAGGTGACAATCAGGACATATGAATAACTATTGGATAGTTAGTTCAGATATATATTAATGGAGAACAGATAGCATGAATATGAAAAGAATAAAGTCATTGCTGCTGGGTGTATTGGCAGTTGCGCTTATTGCAGGCTGTAGTACCCGAGTCGCCCGTAATGTGAACGCAGATATTAATGGTGCTTTTGTAATGCCTCAGGTAGAAAAAGCAATTATTGATTCGGGCAGAGCGCAGCACTGGGAAATGAAAAAGATGCGTGACGGATTGATTACCGGTAAGTTGGTAACAGATGACAGTTCAGCAGAAATTCGTATTCCTTATACATTAGCTAATTATTCGATTGAGTATGTTGGTAGTCAGAATCTAAATCCTGGTACTGATAAAGTACCAAGTGATTATAATGATTGGGTATCCGATCTAAATAAAGAAATTCAAAATCGTTTATTAGCACAGCAACAACTTTATAATAAATAAGATAATTTAACGGATAGTTATTTAATAACTATCCGTTATCATCCAGCTCTCCTGATTGCTTTTTCTTTCTAAATTATCTTTCTGTTTTACCTCGTTTTTTATTAACCAATTTAATGCATTAGATAGCATTATTCTGTCGGTAATCATTATTGAACATATATCATGCCGGTTGGCTATCTGGATGGTTCGGATTTTTATTCTGAGGGAGTACAATCACTGCACTCGCAGAAAAAGCACAGAAAGGAATCTCAATGCAGCAGCATTATCGTTATCAGAAACCCCGTTGGATGCGTGATTTGCTACGCTTTTTACCGCTGAAAAGTCAGTTTGTGCTTTCTGGTAACGTTCGGGATCTTCAGGCCAGTGAGATTAGTCCCGATATTGTAACGCCTTTGCCGTTTAATCAGGCGTTGCATAATACGCTGAGGGAGGCGGGCTATCAGCATATTATTGTGTTTAATCCTCTCAATGGCTTCGCGCCAATGGTACCACCGGGAGACGATCCTACCCCTACGCAGAAATTACTTGGTCAGCTTGGTCTGAATGTTGTTGAAGGTCGGGTCAGCGGTGGGATTGATCTGCTAAGCAGCATGCTGGAGAGATTGATTGAGCTGCCGGGAGAACCGGTTGCATTAATCGTCGATTTTGCCTCTTGCCTGATTAACCATCGGGATAACCTTTCTCCTGTAGAACATAACCTGTTTACCCGTGCGCTGGTGCTCTCTCATCAGGCCCGTGCGCGCCCCTGTGGTGAACAGCGCCAGGCTTTCTTTAATACCGTGCTGTGGGTGGTGGAAAAAGAGGGGGATTTACCTGACTGGTTTCTGATAAATAATCCGCGTATCCGTCATATTCCGGTGGCTAAACCGGATCGGATTGCGCGTCGGGCATTAGCGCCAGCATTGTTGCGTTCACTATCCGGGCAGTCTGAAGATGCCACAATGCAGGAAAAAAACGCGCAGGATTTTGTTGATGAAACTGAAGGGTTACTGCTGTTGGATATGAATGCTATTGCTCAACTGGCTCGTATTGAAGGGGTTAGCCAGGAACGTATTAGTGATGCAGTTCGTCGTTATAAAGTGGGAATTACTGAAGACCCATGGTTAAAAATCGAAAAAGATAAAATCCGTAACGCCGGAACCATTATTCAAAAACGGGTGAAGGGGCAGACTCATGCCGTTACCCATATGCTGGATATTATCAAGCGAGCTGTAACCGGTGTTGGCGGAGGGAAACAGGGTGGGCGACCACGTGGTGTAGTATTTCTGGCCGGGCCTACCGGGGTAGGGAAAACTGAGCTGGCAAAAACCGTCACCCAATTACTGTTTGGTGATGAAAGTGCTTATATTCGCTTCGATATGTCAGAATTTAGCGCCGAACATGCGGATCAACGTCTGGTTGGTGCTCCTCCGGGCTATATTGGTTATAACGTCGGTGGTGAGTTAACCAATGCCATTCGGGAAAAGCCGTTTAGCGTAGTACTGTTTGATGAAATAGAAAAAGCCCACCCGCGTCTGATGGATAAATTTCTACAGATTATTGACGATGGCGTGCTGACCTCCGGCCGTGGCGATCGGGTCTATTTTTCTGAAGCGCTGATTATTTTTACCTCCAACCTGGGTATTTATCGTCTGGATAACAGCGGCGAGCGCGTGGCTAACGTAAGGCCTGAAGAGCCATTTGAAACGGTGCAAAAAAATGTGAAAGCAGAAATTGAGCGTCACTTTAAACTGGTGCTCAACCGTCCTGAACTGCTTAACCGTATCGGAGAAAATATTATTGTCTTCGACTTTATTCGTCCTGAAGTGGCGGAGCAGATATTCAGCCAGATGGTAGAGAATACGCTGGAAGGATTAACCAAGCTCGATCTGACAATAACCATCAGTGAAACGGCGCTACATGCGTTACGCCAGCTCTGTCTGGCTGATTTATCTAACGGTGGACGGGGAATTCGTAACCATCTGGAAGCGCATCTGGTTAATCCTCTTTCTCGTGTGCTGTTTGATATAGATGCGCAACCGGGAGATAGCTACCAGATAACAGGTTTACTCACCGGGGAATCAACACAGTTAGTGTTGACCAAACAGGAGTCATCATTCTGATGGCAATTGGCCTGTCGCGGTTACATTTTCCCGTCACCACGCTGGGACCAGGAAAGCGCATTGGTATCTGGTTTCAGGGGTGCTCAATTCGTTGTGCTGGTTGTCTTTCACCGGAAACATGGCGTTTTACCCGGGAAAAAATAGCAACAGAGGCTCTGATAGAGCAAATCCGCCCCTGGTATTCACAGGCGGATGGTATCACTATTTCCGGTGGTGAACCCTTCGATCAGCCAGAGGCATTGACCGCGTTATTGCATGCGATTCGTCAGGATTTTCAAGGTGATATTCTGGTGTTTAGCGGTTATTCATATACGGCCATCAGCGCTTATCTTGATACGATGAATGGATTGATTGATGCGCTGGTTTCCGGCCCCTTTGAGCAGGATAGTCCACAGACCATCAAACTCAGAGGCAGTGATAATCAGGTGTTACACCTGTTGACTGAGGCCGGGAAGGTAAACTTTGGTGATTTTGACCAACCGTTAAACGATAAAGAAAAAGCCCTGGATATGACTATTGATGGGCAGGGGATAGTAAACTTGATAGGTATTCCCCGTCGCGATGATATGGCTCGTTTACAGGTGATTCTTCAACAACAGGGGCATCATTTTGCTCCAATAACTAAATAACCCGGCTCGGAATTTATCGCTATGATGCGTTTTTGCCCAAATTGCCACACGGAACGTGCATTAACAGAAATTTTCTGTGAGGGGCACATCGACAATCATTCTTGCGGCTGGGATCTCTCTTCCGAACCCATTCATGCAGAAGGCTGGCGACCGATTGCCATTATCAGCGCTGAAGATGTGGCTCAGGAAGCGGTTGAAAGCATAGCTACGCCATCAGCTGCTACCCATTGCCAGAACGGCCATCTGATGGAAGAGGGCGATTTAATTTGTATGCAGTGCGGTGCGGATGCCGCTACTGCCACTTCAGATAATTCGGATGTTTCACTTTCTGTCTCCGGGGAAGTTGCTGATACGGATAGCGTGACTTGCATTGGAAACTGGCAAGTTCTACGTCGTATAAACCGTAATGACAGTATTCGCGAACGCTATCAGGCACAGCATCAGCAAAGCGGTCAGCATGGCGTATTGACCCTGTATACCTATGGTGCTGAACCTGATCCGGCCATTTATGAAGTCATCCGCAGGCTACCGCGTGAGCACGTGCCAGAGATTATAGAAACAGGCCGCTGGAACGATCGGGCCTGGCAGGTGGCTGAGGAACTGACAGGCGGCTCACTGGCAGATTCTGCAACCCAGGGTGACTTTTGGCAGCCGGATGAAATTTCCCATATTGTGCGTGAGCTGGGAAGTGCACTATCCAGTTTTTCTGAGCATGGTTTGCGCCATCGCGACCTTCGACCTTCGACCTGCTAATCTGCTGATCCGCACCCGCCACCCGTTAGATATCGTTATTATCGAGTTTGGTTCTGCCTGCCTGTCTGAGTTCGATTTGGATATCGTTTCTCCACTGGAAATTAGTCGCTATAGTGCACCAGAAACATTAGCCGGCGGCGTAGCAGCAGCTTCTGACTGGTGGAGTCTGGGAATTATATTGCTGGAGCAAGTGACTCAGGGCCGCTGTTTTGAAAATATTCATCCTCACGCGTTTTTAATTCAGGTATTGGCTAATGGCATAACGTTGCCTGAAAGTCTGGATGCGAATTTACGTCTTCTGCTGCGGGGACTATTAACCCGCGATCGTCATCAGCGCTGGCAGTGGCCAGAAGTACAAGCCTGGCTGGATGGCCGACCAGTAGCGGTAGCGGATGAAACCCTTTCTGTCTCTGGTAACCAAAATTTTGGCATTACGCTAAATCAGCAGCACTATACTCAACCTGCTATTTTTGCGTTAGCGGCCGCCAGACACCAATACTGGCAAGAAGCGCTGGAATTAATGCAGCATGGAGCCATAACGTCATGGGCACAGCAGGTCGGTTTGGCTGACGCCCTATTGACCATGCTACAGCAGGTGGCCGAACTGACGGATTTGGATGATAACTATCGTCTGATGCTGGTGTTAAAACTGCTGAACCCAAATATGCCGCTGATTCTTCAGGGGGAGATTGTGACACCTTCCTGGCTGCTGGAACATCCGCTGGAAGGTTATGAGTTATTACTCAGTCCATTGCCCGATTTACTTGGTCAGATGGAATCGGGCCATTGGCTGTCACAAATAAAAATACGACAGATAAAAGTCCGGCAGCGGGGAAAAAGCCTGAGAATAGCCTTTGATGAAGAGGCATTGCGTATCCATTTATTGGCCACTTCTCGGGCCCGACTATTGGCTATTTGGGAGGAACAGCGCAAGCTGTTTCCGGATACCACCCATAGTGGACTGAGGACGCTAATCGACCGGCGCAACCTGAATGAAGATGAACTGATTCTGCTGTTAAGTGCCGATATCGGACAGTTTACCTCAGCAGAAAGCCTGCTGGTGCAAGCCAGTACGTTGGCCGATCGTTACAACATAATAAATTTCGACCGGGAGGAGTCACGGGAGCTACTGACTCTTCCCCGCGTCGATATTTATCAGCAGCTGGCGGATCGCCTGGATGGTTTTAACCGCAGTAATATCGCTGATATTGATAGCTGGGCAGAACGCTTTTTACTGACACGTCGTCTGCCACTGGAACAAGTGCTGGTGATGCTAGCGATACCGCCAGAACACTGGATGGTGCCGGAAAAACAGCGCTATATTCATCAGGTTTTGGATTTCTTTACCCGAAAAATAACCGCCTCTACCATGCGAGGTTCACTGGTTCGTATGAGTATCAGCCCCCATGCAGGGCGAGTGGACCTTTATGAACTGGGTGGAGAGAAAAAGAGTTCTGAAGCGCTACTTAATCATTTGCTGACGCGCAATCGGCAGGCAATTCCCGTCGATAGCCAGACCCTGCTGGATAATGAGCTGGTGAGTGGACGGTTGCGCACGCTGAATTCCCAGACTCAGCTCTATATGCGGGATACCGGTATTAATGGCATGTATCTCGGTTTCCCTTTTCTGTTGATTAATACCCAGCCTAAACAGATGAAGCCACGTATTGCGCCTCTGCTGCTGTGGCCGGTAAATATCAATATGGAAGCGGGTATTCGAGGGGTTGCCAGCCTGCGTTTCGACCATGATCGAGGCGCAGTACGTCTAAACCCTGCACTGGAAAACTTTGTTGGTATTCCATCAGTAAAACGTTGGCAAGAGGTGGCAGATCAACTGTTGAGTCAGGCGGCTTTAAGTGTCGAAGAGGTGATGGAGAGCTTCTCTACGCTAGTAGCAGCCCGCGAGAATCAACTGGTCAGGTTACCGCCGTTAGATGTTGAAGTGCCGGAAAACGCCAGTCAACTGGTGTGCTCTGCGGTATTGTTTCATGCCTCGTTTATTGGTCAGGCAATCAGTGAAGATTTGCGTCAGCTGAGTACCCAATCTCCGGGAGGAACTGCGCTGGAAACGGCGCTCGGCCTGAACTCGGATATGAGTGCTGTAAGGCAGCCTGTCAGCGCGGGTGAGTGCTATTTTACCGCCGCCAGCGATCCTTCTCAGGAGTCCGCGGTTCTGGCGGCGCGTAATGCGCCAGGATTATTGATTGAAGGACCGCCGGGCACCGGCAAGAGTCAGACCATCGTTAATATGGTGGCTGACGCCATTGGTCAAAAACGTAGTCTGTTGATTATCTGCCAGAAGCCAGCAGCACTCGAAGTCGTATTTAAACGCATAATGGCTGGTGGATTGGGCGATCGCATTGTGATGGTGAAAGATGCGCAAAAAGATCGCGATACCATTATTCGTAATGTGCGAGCTCAGCTTGAGACACTATATAAACCGGCTGAAACCAGCGAAGTTAATCCGTGGGTTACCTCCAGAAAAAAGAGCGGTCGCCATCTCGATCGGTTGGAGCAGGAGCTGGATAGTTACTATCAGGCTCTGTATCAATCAGATGAACAGACGGGTATCAGCTACCGCTCATTATTAGGTGAGTTGATGGAGCTGGAAGCCTGTCCGGATCGTCTGGAGGTTCCTGCGCTACAACCGATACTGCAGCGTTATTCTCTTGAACAAATAGAAGATATCAAACTGGCAATTATTCCCGGCATTGCGTTATGGCTGGAAGCGAATTACGAGCAAAGCCCACTGGTACAACTGAGTCCCTTCTTATCAAATCAGGCTACGTTGTTTGATTTTTTCGCTCGTTTTGAACGGTTTTGTCAGGCAGAACAGCAACGGGATGTGATTCTGGCTAACCCGCATCGTGCTTTTGAGGTAACGGAAGAGAGTGAATATCGGGAAAGTTTAGCGAATTGTCGGGCATCGCTGGCATTGTTAACTTCCGCCGAATGGGAAAATCTGGCCCGGTGGTTACCGCTATTTTTCGCTTATCACGGCAGTATTGTGCAAGGTGAGCAGATATTGGCCCAACTGGAGCAGTTGTCCGCCCGGTTACAGCAAATAGATTCCTCCGGCTGCGACCAACTGCTGTTTGAACCTTTGGCTAATTGTGACAGTCAGCTGTTGCTACAGCTGATTGCTGCCGCTACGGCAGAGACCGAAAAGCGCGGTTTTCTTCAGGCATTGAATCCGTTCTACTATCTGCGCCGCGGTAAATTGAGAGCGTTTTTATTACAAACAGGGCTACAAAACAGCCATGACACCGTGATGCGTTTGTTAATTTCTGCTCGTTCCGAGCAGCAATGGCGCGGAGTCAGAACAGAGCTTAACCGCCTGCATCAACGTCTGAATTTGCCGCAGGTTGGACTGCTGGATAGCCTGGAGCTGGCTAACCAACTGGGTACCACTCTGCGAGATTTCCGACGCAGTGCTTCGCTGTATCAGCCGTTGTCTGTTTCGCCTGATATTAACCGATTGATTCCGGCGATTATTGAACATCAGCAGGCTGGTTTTGAGGGGGAATGTGAAGAAATTACCGCCGCCATTAACCGCTGTCAGGCACGGGCAGCGAGTTTAAGCGCACTGGAAAACCTGCGGGACTGGCTGGAAGCATCGGCAAGCGATGAGTTTACTTTAGCGATTCATCAGAATCGTCCGCTGACTTATTCCCTTGAAGCGATTACTGCGGCATTACCGTCTCTGGCTGCTTATCAACAGTTTCGCCCTGTTGCAGCCCAACTGGATAAGACCTGTCTGACGGTGCTGGAGATTTTGCGCCAGCAACAGAAAATTCTGCATGGTTTCAGTCAGTCACAGTTGGAGCTGGTGGTGGCCCGGGCGCTGGATCGCGAAGTGCGTTTAGTCTGGAAACAGCAAATGGAGTGGCGTTCACCGATATTGCTGCAGGAGCAAGCCACCATCAATGACAAGATTGAACAGCTGGCGAATGCGGATAGCCAAATGAGGGCACTGAACCGGCTGGAACTCACTGAAGTTATCAAAACCAACAATATTAGCCCATTGCGGGCGTGGGAAGAGATCACCCGCCTGACGGGGAAACGGGCACGGCGATTGCGGGAGTTTATGGAGCAGGGAACGGCTCGGGGATTGATGCAACTGCGACCAGTCTGGCTGATGACGCCGGATGTTGCCAGTCAGGTACTGCCGTTAAAAGCCGGATTGTTCGATACGGTGATTTATGATGAAGCCTCGCAGATGCCGGTAGAGTTTGCACTGCCTACCCTGTTTCGTAGCCGGAATATGGTGGTCAGCGGCGATGAGAAACAGATGCCGCCATCCACCTTCTTCTCTGGCAGGGGCATTGTTGATAACGATGCAGACGATAATGAAGACGAACTTGAGGCGGATAATAGCCAACAGGAAGCCGCAGCAGAGAACTGGAACTATCGGCAAATTAGCGACTGTCCGGACTTATTGCATCTGGCCCGAACGGTATTGCCAGTACAAACGCTGGAAATCCACTATCGTTCTGCCTATCGGGAGCTGATTAATTTCTCTAACTATGCATTTTATGAGAATCGCTTAAATATTCCGGTACAGCACTCCGGCAAAGTTATTGATGCGGTTAAACCGGTCTCTTTGATCATGGTGAATGGGCTGTATCAGAATCAAAGTAACCAGCAGGAAGCCGAACAGGTTGCCATTACGCTGGCAGAAATTTGGCAACAGCCTTACGCTCAGCGCCCTTCCGTTGGTGTGGTGACCTTTAACCAGAAGCAGGCCCAGCTGATCCAAAATGTCCTGGAGGCGAAAGCGGAGCAGGATGAGGGGTTCCGTCTGGCTTACTATGAAGAGCAGCAGCGGCTGGAAGATGATGAGGATATGTCATTCTTTGTGAAGAATGTGGAAAACGTTCAGGGGGATGAGCGGGATGTGATTATCTTCTCCACTACCTTTGGACGTAACCATCAGGGTACTTTCCGGCGTAATTTCGGTATTCTCGGCCAACAGGGCGGTGAGCGACGGTTAAACGTTGCCATTACCCGTGCCAGAAAGCAGGTAATGATTATGTCTTCTATGCCAATTGAAGAGATTTCTGATTTGCTCTCTACCCGCCGTCAGCCTGATATTCCTCGCGATTTTCTGCAAGGGTATCTGGAATATGCCCGCAGCCTGTCAACGGGTGAATTTGCCAACGGTCAGGCGCTACTAAAGCGAATGAACCGGACAGAATTAGCCAGCAGAGCCCAGACAGAACAACATGATGGTTTTATTGCGTCGGTTGTTGAGTATATTCGTTCTCAGGGTTGGTTGATTGCTGACTCCCGTCAGGAAGGTGCTTTCTATTTTGATTGTATTATTGAAGATCCGCTAACGGGACGCTATCTGCTGGGAATTGAGTGCGATATGCCACGCCATGGCTTGCTACAGCATGCCCGAGCCCGTGAGTTATGGCGCCCGTTGGTGTTGAAGCGGGTTGCACCATATCGCCACCGTATTTCAATACAAAATTGGTATAACAATGGCCCAGAGGAACAAGCTCGTTTAAAACAGGCCATTTTGCAGTCAATCAATGCAGAACAACCTGAGGTTGCTGCCATCACCTCTGAAAATATAAGCGAGGAAAATCCATGAGTTCATCTGTACATGTTATTCGAGCCAGAAGTGAGGATATCGCAGAATATCGCCGTTCAATGGCCTGTTTGAACGCGCTGATGAAACAATGGGAGGCGGTTAACCAACAATATAGTGAAGTGGATGCGCTGAAGATTGAACAAATACGTCAGCGCTTTGAGGAAATGAAGCAATATCAAAAGGATATTCACCGTTATAGCGCGGAAGCATTTGCCCACTTAACTGAACAAATCCCCGGCATGATTGAGTTTGTTCGCCAGGATATTGAGCAGATGCAGGAAGCGCTGATTGAACAACATACTGTGCAACGCCAGCATCAGCGTGCGCAGCAGGAAAATGCCGCAATGTTGTTGAATCTCTTGCAACAAAGAATGCCGGAACAGCAAACGTTGTTACAACAGCTTGATGAAGTGACAAAAGGTGAGCAAACCAGCAGCGCAGAAAAGATATTAAGTCAGGCTATATTGATGATTGGCCAACAGCCAGCCCGTCTGACAGAAGCACAGCAGGCGCTGGCCCAGCGTTTAAAAGAACCTATGTCCGAAGGGCAACAGGCTATAATGCAGCAGGGTGATCACCACAGCAGTCAATCTTTACAGCGAATTGATCGGCATATTGCTGAACTGACAGTGTTAGACCCTCAACAAGATATCGCTCTTTTTATGCAGCGCGCAGCAGAGTTGGATCGACTGACGCAAGATTCAAACTGGAACATGCTAAAGGATTCATTGATTCTGGATTTAGCGCAGGCCACCCGCCATGCCAGAATTGTGACAGAAAAAAGGCAACAGCTCGGTTTACTGCTTGCCGGACTTGAGAGCTACCATTCTCCAGCAATTTCAGCCCTGATTGAGAGATTAAATCTGGTACTCACCTCTCGCGAGCTACAACCATTGATTGAAGCTATTACCGTCGCTCAGGCCGCCACAGAACAACAGCAACAAGATATTGCTGCGTTAGCCAGACGTGAAGCGGTTCTCGATGGGCTGGCAAAATTGGGATATGAAGTTCGTGAGAGTGATGCAGAAGCATGGCTTGATGATGGTAAAGTCGTGATTCGCAAACCGGCGACACCGGGCTACGGTCTGGAATTAGCCGGCGCTAAAGGAAGTGAACGTTTTCAGGTTCGGGCGGTGGCGTTTTCAGAACAGCGAGATACCCAGCTTGATGCTGATATTGAGTCAATCTGGTGTGGTGAACATCAACAGCTTCAGCAAATATTGGCAGAAACCGGTGATAGGTTAACCGTAGAGCGTGCGCTGGCGGCAGGAGAATCCCCTCTTAAAGTCGCCAGACCGGCAGATGTACCAGCAGAACAGGTTGATTACCGCTATCGTGGTGAAGGGAGCCGTAGTCTTGATTAAGGCGGATTGTTATACTGAGTAACCTGTGTTTTAGCCATTAACTCAACCAGTCAGGGAGCAGATCGATATGGGATTACTGATTACGATTGTGGTTATCATTTTTGTTGTGCTGGCGCTGGGTGGCTGGGCAATAAGTATTTATAACCGTTTAGTGGCGCTGCGTAATAATATTGATGCGTCTTTTGCCAATATCGATGTGATCCTGAAGCAGCGTGCAGACCAGATCCCGGCACTGATTCAGGTGGTTTCTAAAGCCATGTCTCATGAGCAAGAAACCTTTACCCGTTTAAGTGAAGCCAGAGTGGCTTATCTGAATGCGGGTTCGATAAAAGATAAGGTAGATGCGGCTAATCAGATGGAAACGGCTTTAAAGTCGGTCATTGCCATTTCTGAAAATTATCCAACGCTTATCTCCGGTGAAACCTTTATTGAGCTGCAAAAATCGGTCAGTGAAGTTGAGGATAAAATTGCCCACCGTCGTGAATTCTTTAATGATGCTGTCAATCTCTACAATATTGGTATTGCTCT
The DNA here is from genome assembly GCF_013394855.1 of Limnobaculum xujianqingii. Taxonomy (NCBI): domain Bacteria; kingdom Pseudomonadati; phylum Pseudomonadota; class Gammaproteobacteria; order Enterobacterales; family Budviciaceae; genus Limnobaculum; species Limnobaculum xujianqingii. The sequence continues at coordinate 2,997,375 of NZ_JABMLK010000001.1, forward strand.
GTTTCCTGATGTGCTGTGTGCTAAAGCGATGGGATATCAACGGATGTCACTGCTGAAAATCAGTGCTGAAGAGACCGCTTATGATGGTATTAAATTTAGTAGTTAATTATTCCCGCCATTATTAATGTTTGGGGATAAATGTCCCCGAATATTTATCTGTGTTTCTAATATATAGTTTCCTAATATATTTATTAATTAGTTTTTATATTTGTTTTTATTTTTATAATTAATTTAATACTCTAAAAACACGGTAATAATAACATTTATTTATTATTTAAATTGAATATAAGTAATTGAAGTGATAAATAAGCTATTTGTGCTTAAAGAGTTGTTAATGGGGTGTGGTAATCGTATATTCGTTTTTCAAGATGTGTGTTTTTGGAGAAACGACATGATCGTATCACGTCGCCTGCATGGCTATCATGTGCACTCCAGACAACCTGACGATAGATATTTATCTGTTTTTAATGATTTTATGCATGGAAGAATATCTATTGTTAAGGTGATGAGGAGTAATTATAAAACTAAGGTTTGGTTAATTGACACCGACTGGGGAAAGTTTGTACTTAAAATATTTGTCCCTAAACAAAAAAAATTAGAACGCGTTTTAAAGTCTATTTTCAAACGTAATTATTACGTTCAGTTAATTCGCCAGATAAATAATGTTCGTAAGCGCGGCCTGAAAGCGCCAAATGATTTTTATTTACTGGCAACTAAAAAAACCTTCAATTATGTCAGCACTTATATCATGTTGGTTGAGTATATTGAAGGGACTGAACTGTGGAACATGCCAGAGATTACTGATGAGCTTAAGCAGGATGCAAAACAATTAATAGATGAGCTACATCAGCACGATATGATATCCGGTGATACTAATGGTGGTAATTTTTTTGTCACCGAGCAAGGGTTAAGAATTATCGATTTATCAGGGAAGAACTGTAACTTTATTCGTCGGGCGGAAGACCGCATCGACTTAGAAAAGCGGCTGGGCATTAAAAATACCCAAAAAGATTTGGGCTACTACATTGTTACGTGGCGTACAAATATTCGAGCCTACCTGAAAGAATTCAGAATGCGGCTAAAATCGCGAACTAATGGCATTTCACACTAATCGAAGTAGTCAGCTATTGATATAGCTGACTACTTCTTCCATCAAATACTGATGCTCACCTTCATTCCACAACCTTACTCGCTGGCGAATCTCGTCTCGCTGGGCGGAGGTTAACTGATAACGGCTGATGTTTTCCTGTATCTGACTCTTTCGTTCAGCATAATGTTGCAACAATATCTGCTGCTGTTGTTCATCATTACTGTCATCGCTTTGCTGCTGTAAAAATATCGCACTCAGGGTTAAGAAAACGCACTGTAGTATTGCCAGATATCCCGTTTGCTGTGGATTTTTTTCCATATCGGGAGAGAACATAGCGGCCAGATCCTCCGCAGCTTCCACGCTGTCAAGCTGTAGAGCATAGAAGTAGTGCATGAGCATCGGGGCGGTATGATGCTGGGTGTGGGATATGCGCGCCAGTGAGAGGTGACAGAATGCTAACTGATGAAGGTTAGCCTCAATATTTTCACTTTGGCTATAACGTTCAACTAATTGTCCGAATATTTCAGCAGCTTTATTCAAATCTTGTTCAACGGTATTACCCGACAAATACAACTGCGCCTGTACCAGATAAGCTGGCAGGTAATCCCTCACCAGTAACTTATTCAACCAGTACCAGAGCTCTTGTGGCTGCCGTTGTTCTGTCAGATAGAAATCAGCGAGTGCCAGCATATAAGCAGGATCGTCAGTCTGCTCTGACATATCCATCAGGTACTGCTCTTTTGTTTCAGGGGAAGATTTTGATTTTTCTATCATTTCAAATAGCGGAATCTTTTTATAATCAATGTGACGACAGGAATTGATGAGGGAACCTTACCTGCTTCGTATAAACTAAACAATATCAGAAACTTTTAATTCTCTGGAGAGATGATGTCTCAATTACGTATTGGCGTTGCCGGGCTGGGTGGTATTGCCCAAAAAGCTTATTTACCGATACTCAGTCGTACTGAAAATTGGGCACTGGTTGGGGCTTTTTCACCAAATCAACAAAAGGCCAGAGTGATTTGCGATAGCTACCGCATTCCTTGCTTCTCCAGCCTGTCTGAACTGGCTCACCATTGTGATGCGGTTTTTGTTCACAGTAATACAGCCAGCCACTTTCAGGTTGTTAGTGAACTGCTAAAGCTGGGAGTTCATGTCTATGTGGATAAGCCGCTGGCAGAAACTCTGGAGCAATCCGAACAGTTGATTGAACTAGCCCATCGGCAGCGAAAAACGTTGATGGTAGGATTTAACCGACGCTTTGCGCCCTTGTATCAGCAGCTTAAGCAGAATATGGCTCAGGCTTCTTCTCTGCGTATGGATAAGCATCGCACTAACAGTGTAGGGCCAAATGATGTGAGTTTTACCATGCTGGATGATTACCTGCATGTGGTTGATACCGCACTCTGGTTAGCTGGTCAGGAAGCCGGGCTAATGAGTGAACAGCTGTTGGTTAATCAGCAAAAACAGATGTTGTATGCCGAGCACCATTTCCGCTGTGGAAATACTATCGTTACCACCAGTATGCACCGACAGGCGGGTAGTCAGCGGGAAAGCATACAGGCAGTCACCTCCGGAGCGGTTTATCTGGTCGAGGATATGCGCCGCTGGCAGAGTGAAAGTGTGCGGGGAATAGTTGAATTACCGGCCCCCGGCTGGCAAACCATGCTAGAACAACGTGGTTTTGACGGTGCAATTCGCCATTTTATTGAGGCGGTAAGCAATCAGACTCAGGCAGAAACCTCTGGCGAACAAGCGATTTACGCCCAGCGGATTGTAGAACAACTTCTGCAGAGCCACAGTGAGTAACCTAAAATAGAATTATATTCTGAGATGAATTACCGGCTTAATGCCCCGCCAGCGAGGATAAGACTATGCAGCGTTCTTTAGATAGAGTCATTGAAGAAGCCATTTGGCCAGAAGCGGGCCTGACGCCAACTATCGTTGGTACAGTGGTATTAGTTTCACAATGCGGAAAACGATTATATCAACGAGCCGCCGGATATGCCGATCGGGAAAACCAAATCCCGATGATGATGGATACGCCGTTTCGCTTGTCATCCGTCACTAAATCTTTTGTAACGGCGGCTGCAGGTGTGCTGCTGGAACAGGGGCGAATCGGGCTGGATGATCCTATTACTAAATGGTTGCCTGATTTTACCCCCTCTTTACCGGATGGTAGCCAGCCGGATATTACTATTGCTCACCTGCTTTCTCACTCTGCCGGATTAAATTATGGTTTTTCTGAAGAGCCAGATGGCCCTTATCATCAGTCAGGCGTTTCAGACGGACTGGATATCTCCGGGTTGACGCTGGAAGAGAATCTTCGACGCATAGCCAGTGCACCATTACTGTACCCACCAGGAACATCAATACAATATTCAGTGGCAACCGATGTTTTAGGGGCAGTGATTGCTCAGGTATGCGCTACTAATCTGGCAGATGCTATCCGTCAGTTGGTCACGGAACCATTAGGTATCATCAACAGCGGCTTTATAGTTTCCGAACCAGAACGGCTTGCCGTGCCTTATGTTAATAGCTCGCCTGAACCAAGAAAAATGGAAGCAGACGAATGGCTGGTTGATCCAGAGGCTGGTATTGCCGGTGGTATTCATTTTTCTCCTGGCAGGGCGCTGGAATCAGGAGAGTTTTTCTCTGGTGGTGCAGGTATGGTGGGTACCGCCGAAGATGTTGAACGGCTATTACAGGTATTTCGAACCGGAGGTCATCCGCTGTTTGGTAAACAGACGCTGAATCAACTATTAACCGACCGGGCTGGAGATTTGGAGTTCAACCCGGGTTGGGGCTTTGCTTCCAGCTGGCAGGTATTAAGAGATCCGCTATTGGCTAACTCTCCGCAATCGCCAGGTACTATTGGTTGGGGAGGCGTATACGGTCATAGTTGGTTTATCGATTTTGAGCAGGATCTCAGCGTAGTGGTGATGACCAATACATCCCTGGAGGGACTATTTGGGGAATTTATTGAAGACATTCGTGATGCGGTTTATATGGCCCTGCTGGCGAAGGCATCCTGATATGAATAACGGTTGTTGAGTTTAATTGCTGATGATTGTGAGTGGTGGAAAATAGGCTATGATAGCCGGGATATTGGCTAATATGACAAGGATGTAACCATCCAATATGGTTGAACCTAAAACCCATAATCAAAAACTGAGTGCGCTTTTAACTTCTGTAAAAGAGAAGGTGAATGCAGCACAGGATCAACAACAGCTGATTGATGCCATCGAGCAGGTTAAGGCGTTTGGCGGACCGTTAAAATTTAACCATGGTAAACGCTATGCGGTGGCTATTGTTGCCGTACTGGCCGGTTTAATTATTGCTGGTATTCAATGGTATCAATATCGTCATCTGAGTAGTGGTACTACCATTTTGCTGGTGCTGTTAGCGATAACGGCGATCGCCATGATGGTTTGGAGCTGGCGTAAAAACAGTTCTATTGGCAATCTGGCAGATGAACTGTTTCAACAGGATTTACTGTTTGATAATGGCCTGCAACAGGTAAGTGTTGAGCCAGAAGCAGCAGCAAGTGAATTGATGTCCCGATTTCATGAGTTCAATCGGGGCAATTATTCCCAAGAGATTAAAGCGCTGTATCAGGGTCATTATCAGGGAAAAGAGCATGCCTTTGACTATCACTTTTACCATTTCCACTATGTGGATAAACGAACCACAGTAACCACAGATAGCAAAGGACGTCCCAGAACTCGTACTACCTACGATCATTACGATCGCTATGGTATCTATTTACCCTTCATCTATGTCAGCAATCTGGCGCTGGTTGGTAAATCGGTTAGTGGACTATCAGGTTCTATCTATAAGCCAGCTTCTAATCGATTCAATAAACTCTATCGGGTAGTTGGTGATAGCGAAATGACCGCGGCTAAATTCCTTAAGCCAGCACTGGTGCTTGCCTGCGAAGATATTGCTGCAACCATGAGTGAGCTGAATTTTGAATTTAACCCGCAGGCTGAATTATGTATGTCTTTCAGAGATAGCGATGTGATTACGCTGCAAAGAAGCAGTGACTTTAATGCGCCTGATGATTTTATTCAGTTAATCAGACAGCATAATGAACTGCCAAAGCTGAAAGCAGCATTAGTGCATATTGAAACTTTAATGGTCTATTCAGACAGTAACTTCAGGAAAACCACATAATGTTAGAGCTATGGATCCCTTTAGGCATCATCGTACTGGTGATTATTATTGGTATCGTGATTTATAACGGTATCGTTAGTCGGATGAACGCCGTCGCCCGCGCCTGGGCTGATGTGGTGGTTCAGGAACGGCAAAAGAACAATATTATTCTCGATCTGGAGAAGATTGCTGCTCAATACAGCCAGTATGAGTCATCCATTATGGCTAAAGTCACCGAACTGCGTACTTCACTGAATCGCCTGAATACCGAAGATATGGATCTGGCAACGCTGTCAGAAACCCGAACCAAAACCAGCAGTTTGCTAAGTGGTTTGTATGCCGTAGCAGAAAACTACCCGGACCTGAAAGCTTCATCACTGTATAACAATGTGATGGCTGAAATTTCAGAACAGCAGGAAAATATTGGCGCTGCTATCCGCATCTTTAACCAGAATGTGGAAGACTTTAATAACGGCATCGAAGTGATACCTAATTCTCTGATTAACAGCATGTTTAATAAGAAGAGAAAACTGAAGACGTTTAGTGATGCGCAGGCTGAGAGTGGGTTTGAGTATCGGCCGGATATACACTGAGAAAAGATGGTCGCTTTAGCGACCATTAAGATTTGGTTCAGAGTAAATTGCGTTCGCTAATGATGCTGAGTTTGAATGTTTTGTCCCGTGTAAATTTCGCCGCCTTTGATGCCGTGAATATCTCGGCAATGGTGTTTGCGTCGAGCAAAGGGGCGTTGAGGTGAACGCCCCTTTGCACTCCCCGCACCTGCGCAGCCGACTGTTGACCGCCGCGTTGCGGCGGCAACCTCAGTCAGCAAAAAAATGACGCACCGGCGCAGAGCTGCTCCAGATGTCGCTGCGCCTCGCCCCGCATCCCTGCGGGTCGTGCTATTTTTTTGCTTCCTTCGGCAACATTCGGATGCTTTAACCTGAAAGGCAAAGGGCAAAGGGCAAAGGGCAAAGGGCAAAGGGCAAAGGGCAAAGGGCAAAGGGCAAAGGGCAAAGGGCAAAGGGCAAAGGGCAAAGGGCAAAGGGCAAAGGGCAAAGGGCAAAGGGCAAAGGGCAAAGGGCAAAGGGCAAAGGGCAAAGGGCAAAGGGCAAAGGGCAAAGGGCAAAGGGCAAAGGGCAAAATATAATAATAAATGCCTGAATGAATCATCTGGCTGGCAGTTAACATTGCTAATTGTCGGGAGAGGCCGCCGTTGGGGTCGTAGCAGCTTTAGCTGCCGGAGCGCCCCTAGGCGGACTAGGCCCGACACCCTCCAGACTTAAGTACAGAGGGTCTTCCGGCCGAGCACACTTGTGATATGAGCAATATCGCCTTTACGGCCGGAATATCCACAGTCGCCAATAGTAAAAAATGCTGATTGAGAGACTAGGCCCGACACACCGCAGACTTAAGTACAAACGGTCTTCCGGCCGAGCACATTTGCTATATGAGCAATATCGTCTTTACGGCCGGAATATCCACAGCAGCTAATAGTAAAATATCAATCGGCGGGCTAAGCCCGCCGAACTCCATAACCAAGTAAAAAACGAAATATTACTTAATACCCCGCCGCTAAATCATCCTTAGATCTCGGATCCGCCGCACCAAACAGCCCTTCCGGCGTCACCACAATACTCTGTGTGCTACCCATGGTTGGCTTGATACTGACTTTATGCCCTTTCTTCTCTAACAGCTTAATGGTGTCGATACCGATACCTTTCTCAACCCGGATCTCTTCCGGCAGCCACTGATGGTGAATTCGCGGTGCGTTAGTGGCTTCAGCAATATTCATATTGAATTCAATAGTATTGAGGACAATCTGTAATACCGTGGTAATGATACGACTGCCGCCAGGGCTACCGGTTACCAGAACCACTTTACCATCCTGAGTGACAATAGTGGGTGACATCGACGATAGTGGACGTTTTCCTGCCTGAACCGCATTGGCTTCGCCACCGATTAAACCATATACGTTAGGAACACCCGGTTTGGCAGAAAAATCGTCCATTTGGTTATTTAACAAAATGCCGCTTTTCCCTGCCACAATACCGCTACCAAAATTAGTATTCAGAGTATAGGTTACCGCAACGGCATTACCCTGAGAGTCTACTACTGAATAGTGGGTGGTTTGATCGCTTTCATACGGCTCCAGCTTGCCCGGCTTGATAGTGCTGGAGGGGTTAGCTTTATCGAGATGAATTTGTGAAGCTAGCTGTTTAGCGTATTTCTTACTGGTTAGTGCGCTAACCGGTACTTTAACGAAGTCCGGATCTCCCAAATATTCTGAACGGTCAGCATAGGCATACTTCATGGCTTCAGACATGACATGAATGGCATCAGCGCTGTTTTGCCCCATGGCTTTCAGATCGAAGTTTTCCAGAATATTCAGAATCTGAATAATATGGATACCGCCAGAAGATGGGGCTGGCATTGAGTAGATCTCATAGCCCTTATAAGTACCGGAAACAGGGGTACGCTCAACGGCTTTATAGGCAGCCAGATCTTGTTTGGTAATCAGACCGCCATTTTTTGCCATCTCATTGGCTATTTCATCGGCGATCTTGCCCTGATAAAACGCAGCGGGTCCGTCAGCAGCAATCATACTCAGGCTGTTTGCCAGATCGGTCTGAACCAGCGTTTCACCCTTTTTCCACGGGGTACCACCTGATTTTATGAAGATAACCCGACTGTTAGGGTTATCAAGCAGAACTTCCCGGCCGTAAACATCTAAATCATCTGCCAGCGCATCATTGACCACAAAACCCTCTTTTGCCAGCTTAATGGCGGGTTTTAATAGTTCAGCTACAGGCATTGAGCCATATTTCTCATTGGCTAAAGCAAAACCAGCAACGGTACCAGGAACGCCAGATGCTAAATGGCTGGTGAGTGATTTTTTGCTGTCAGCATTGCCTTTCTCATCCAGAAACATATCCCGTGTTGCTTTTGACGGAGCCATTTCCCGGAAGTCGATAGCGGTTGTTTTGCCATCTTTGGTTCGAATAAGCATAAAACCACCGCCGCCAATATTTCCGGCTTGCGGGTGGGTAACCGCCAGCGTATAGCCAATCGCAACGGCCGCATCGACGGCATTACCACCCTGCTTCAATACCTCGACCCCTACCTGCGTTGCTGTGCTATTCACGGAAGAAACCATACCGTTTTTTGCATACACCGGGTGGAAGATATCCTCTTCAACACCATAGGAGACGACTTTTGCCGCTAATGTTCCCTGCCAAAACAGCAGAAAAGCTAAGATCAGATATCGCACACTGCCTTTTCTTAACATACTCAACATAACGTTTCCTCTGTGATGAAATAGCTCAATTTTGTAACAATAAATTTACATTAGAGGATTATTCAGGCTTTGACCAGCAAAGAAATGGCAAGAATGGGGCAGAAATTTGGGGGAGCATCACGTTTTAAAACAAAATATGCATTTTGTAATAATAACCGGTGGAACAAAAAATAGATTCAGGGGCATCGCATTGCCCTTAGATTGATAGCAAAGTCTAATTTGTAGCGTTATATCTTAGAATAGCCAATCGGAGGGAGAGGGGGCTGTGGGGGACGACCTGGCGGACGTGCTCCATAGCTGAGTACAAACGGTTTACCGACCGCACTCAGCGTTAATTTAAGCACATTGCTTTTACGGTCGGAATATCCACAGATGCTAATTTATTAAGTTCGCCAGCAGCCTTGGGGGCATCCCTCAGACTTTAAGGCCGCTCTTCAAACTTTGGATTATCATCACAGAGATCTTCCCACTCTGCTTTTGACGCAGTGAAAATATGCATTTTCTCTGTAGGATTAATTGGCGTGTCCAGTGTTCCTATCCGCAGGCGATAGGCTTCGGGTTGATTATCTCTGGCGCTGTAGAGCGGAGAACCGCAATCGCCGCAGAAAATACGATGAACTCCCGGAGTAGAAGAAAAGCTTTTTAAACTTTCTTTGCCGGTCAGCAGAGTGAATTTGTCAGAATGAATCAGTGCCGCGGAATTAAACGCCGTTCCGGTTGCTTTACGACACTTAGAGCAGTGACAGAAAAACAGCTGATTAATGGGTTCATCTAATTGATAAGTTACTGCGCCACACAGGCAACTGCCTTTTAACATGGTACGCTCCAGATTGATAATCACTGATAGATATAAAATATATACTTACTGGCTGATGCTGTAAATTTGGCAACATCAGCTCCTATTGATCACATCAGGCCTTTTGCCAGTGGGTTGCAGCCCATTGCGCTTGTTGTTCATCGGATAAAAAGGTCCATGCCACAATACGGCTGGCCTTCTGCCCCTGGGCCATATCGATGGTTTTTATCTCAGTAGCGCCAGCATAACGCAGGGCGTGATACAGAATAGGTAGAGTGGTTTTTTTAGATACCAGCGTGGTAAACCACAGGCTCTGTTGAGCAAAGGTCGCGCTTTCCTGTGCCATTTGGCGCACGAACTGTTCTTCTCCCCCTTCGCACCAAAGCTCATGATTTTTACCGCCGAAATTGAGTACTGGTTTATTGTCATTTTTTAGATGGCCCAGATTACGCTGCTTTTTCAGGTTAACTGCTTCAGCTTCCTGCGCGAAAGCGTGGAATGGAGGATTACACAGAGTAATATCAAACCGGTCAGTGGGTTTAATTATGCCGCTGAAAATGCGCTCAGCCTCTTTTTGCAGGCGAATATCCAATGCTTTAGAGAGATTACGATTGACTTCTGCCAGTAGCCTGGCGCTGCTAACTGATACCGGGTCGATATCGGTGCCTACAAATTTCCAGCCATAGCTGATATGACCAATAATCGGGTAGATGGCATTAGCCCCAACGCCAATATCCAACGCATGAACCGCATTACCGCGCGGTACTTGCCCGCCATTATTTTGCGCCAGAATATCTGCCAGATAGTGAATATAGTCAGCCCGACCGGGAATTGGCGGACAAAGATAACCAGCCGGAATATCCCACTGTTCAATACGATAAAAGTGTTTTAACAGCGCTTTATTCAGCATTTTTACCGCAGCAGGATCGGAAAAATTGACCGAAAGATCGCCATACTTATTGGGTGATACAAAAGGGGCAAGTTCGGGGCAGCTGGCTATCAGCGCAGGGAAGTCATAGCGTTGGCGATGCAGGTTACGCGGGTGCAATTCTGATTTTTGCGTCGGAAACGGCTTTTTAGATGGCGTCATAGTGGTGTCAGCTACCATTGCAGAAGGTGAAACGTTAGGTTCAATTAACTGAACCGCAATGGGGGCATTGTACGTGAATTAGAAACCGACTGGCAGAAGAAATCGGCTTGATGACTCAGGTGATTTTTTTCACCCGGTTGACCAGATAAATACCGGTACAAACCAGTACCAGCGCCACAGCATACTTCCATTGAAAAATGTTCTCTTTCAGTAACAGCGCTGATAACGCGGTGCCGGATACCGGAATAAGGAAGTTAAACGGAACTACCATTCCTACGCGGTTATACTTCAGCAGAATGCTCCAGAGTGAGAAGGCCATAGAGGAAAGCAGCACCATATAGGCCAATAGCAGAACCGAGGTTAAGTCAAAGCCGGTTAAACTGCCACCACACAGGAAGCCAACTACAGTCAGAACCACGCCGCCAATAGTTAGCTGGTAACCGGTCATCACGCCGGGTTCCATAGTTTGGGAAATTCGTTTGCCATAAATGCTGGTGGCGGATAAAATAAAAGCCGCCAGCATCACCAGCCCTTCTCCTCTGAGGGTGAAGTGAAAATCCATCAGGCTTCCGTTGAAGTTCACAATCAGCACACCGGCAAATCCAAACAGGCAGCCCAAAAGTTTATTCATTGAGATGCGGTCATTCTTATAAATAAAGTGTGCCATGATAACGCTGAAAAAGGTGCCGGTAGCGTTAATAATTGAACCGTTAGCGCCTGAAACCGCAGAGAGACCAACGTAGAAAAAGATATATTGGATAGTGGTTTGAGTGAGCCCCAGTAGGGTTAACTGCCCAAACTGGGTTCGATTCATGCGGGCAAGAGGTTTACCCGTCATGGCCGCCAGCGCCAATAACACCAGTCCTGCCAGGGTGAAACGATAACCGGCAAACAGGATCTGTGAGGGAATATCATCAGCAGTAATATTCAGCAGGGCATAGCCCATTTTAATTGCCGGATAGGCGCTACCCCAAAGCAGGCAGCAAAAGGCAGCCGTCAGGTAAACAACATGCTTTTGAGTGAAGAATACGCTTTTGTCCTGCACGGCAACGTTCCTGTTTGACGATAAAATAAGACGAAGATATTACTGTTTCAGCCGCACATGCTGGACGAATTGAAACGGTATTTCAAGTTTTAAAATTAGCAGGATGGAATTGAGATAATTACCGTTGCTTCTTTTTTTTCGATCCGTGTTTTTTAGCATTGTCATCTTTTAGCGGCGTTAAATCGCCGATCATGCTTATCAATCTCTGATGATTAAACAGCACGAATACCGTACAAGCGATAACAATCACTACCCAGGAGAAGAAGATATGCATACCGGCAATACCGGAAAAGGCAAAAGCCATACAGACTACAAATCCGGGAAACAGCGCCAGAGCAAGGCCTCCGGCAATAATACCGAAGAAGGTTTTTAATAGTGGAAGGCGAATAAACAAGGCAATAATAAAAGCGGCAATCAATACACCAAATGAGGCAACGAACGCCATCATGGCTGGCTCATTTTCAATAAATTGGGTAAAACCAAACAGTTCAAAGGGTAATTTCATCATATCGTTTCTCTTCCCCAGTGATGTTCAATAATAAGCAGGTTTGGTAACCCGGTAGCCTGACCTGAATGATATTTGAAAATACCTGAAGGTCGAAGATATATAGCGTCATGCTTTGGTTAAACATCTCTATTTTTTGAAGGAACAAACGTTCGCAGGATGCCTTTGACTTCCACAACATCACTCAGGGTGACAGTGACTCTTTGATAATTAAGCAGCATAAACAATATGCAGGCGATAACAATCATTACCCAGGAAAAGAAGATATGCATACCGGCAATACCGGAAAAGGCAAAAGCCATACAGACTACAAATCCGGGAAACAGCGCCAGAGCAAGGCCTCCGGCAATAATACCGAAGAAAGTCTTCAATAGCGGAAGGCGACTAAACAGCGTAATAATAAAAGCGGCAATCAATACGCCAAATGAGGCAACAAACGCCATTCTTGCCGGTTCATTTTCAATAATTTGGGTAAGACCAAACAGCTCAAAGGGTAATTCCAGCATATTGCTTCTCTCCCTCGGTGATGTTCAATAATGAGCGGCTTTGGTAACCCAGCAGTTTGGCCAGAATGATATTGGGAAATTCCTGAATGCCAATGTTATATAACATTACGCTTTGGTTAAAAAACTCCCGGCGATCGGCGATGCGATTTTCCAGCAGGGAGATACGCTGCTGTAATGCGGTTAGATTGTGTATCGCTTTTAATTCCGGGTAGTTTTCTGCCAGCATAAAAATTTGTTGAAGCAGCGTATCGGTTTGGTTGGTCGACTGAACTTTTTCTTCGGTTTTTCGACTGGTCAGATAACGGTTGCGTAACTGCGCTAACTGAATAAACAGCTCGCTTTGATGTGTCATTACCTTTTCTGCTACTTTAATCAGTTCCGGGATCTCATCGGCCCGCTGTTTTAGCAGTACATCAATATTGGCGAAGGATTTTTCTACATAGTTTTTGAGCGTGACAATTTTGTTATACAGCACCACCAGATAACGAACTATCAGTAGAGCCAGCACTACAACAATAACTAATGCAATCAGTGAGTTCATTCCATTCCCCTTGTTATGGTTTTAACCAACTGAAAAATGGCGACTGCCAAAAATTCAGAGTGAGGGTGTGACCATCAAAGGAATAGGGAATGGTTAATATGATGGCGATCAGAAAAGCGGTAGTGCCACAAAAGACCAGTGCAGTATTCACCAGCGGGCGGCTTTTGTTCCACATTGATACCTTGGTTACCGGTGATATAGCCAGAATGTTTTTCACCCTGTCTTTAACAATGACTACCCGGTTATCCTGTTCATTGGCAGCACCAATCAGCATCATTTTATCATTATTAAATAGCGCATATTCAGTATAACTGCGGCCTCCATACTCTTGCTCGGCAGAAGGGGAAAAGCTCACCAGCTCCAGACCATCCGGTACGACGGAAACCGTTCCGGTATCATCCGTGATTTCAAACGGCAGATATTCTTCCGCAGTGGATATCAGGCGATAGTGCTTATCGCCATCTGAGTCGCGGCTGACTTCGTGCACCGTATAATAGTAAGCAATGCATTTTTCTTTACTGAGTGGGGCGGTAACCTGTTTTGATGACGACACTTTTCCTTCAACTTCAACCAGCCCCATTGCCAGCGAGCGAATTTTTGATGTAGGTAGAATTTGCTGTAGCTTAAAAAATTGGCCTTTAGTGGTGGGTTTCAACCAGGAAATAATAAAAATCAGCAGAAACAGGCCAACGAAAGCGATAGGGCCGTAGACTAAGGCACCATAAAAAATCAGTAGTAGTAATCCAGAGGCAACGAATTTGAGAATAGTTTTTGGCGTGGATTGGCTTTTCTGCTGCTCTTCAATAAAACGTTCTTTTAATCCGCTGAAGAATTGATAGAAAAAGGCGGCAATAAATAACACAGCGGTCAGAATAAACAGGCCGATCAGTGTATAAAAGCCGTATTGATCATCGACAGTGAAAGCGCTACTCGCAGCGATTGCCGCAATTAAAGGGACAATCCAGACCGGCAGAGAGCTCAGGTTATAAAGCAAACGCAAAACCAGTGTGATAAAACCACCAATTGCTGCGGCAAAGAAGGCGATAAACAAAGCCATAATGAGTCCATTCTGTTGCGATAGTATGATTGTAACCTTCAGGCGTATATTGACAACCCCGGCTTTAAAATCATGATTACCTGCCAAATACTCTTCTATTACTCACCCGAATAAGCAGTTAAAAGGAATGATAAATAACTAAAGTGAAAGTGCATCATGCTATTTTTTTATATATAAGGTTTGGGTTTATCGGTACTAAATAATCAGCTTGTCTCCTTTGCTATTTTTATGGCATCTTTTTGGCTATATCGATTAATGTCTGCCTGATTATCATTTGTTCTGCTAAAAACAGACATTTCAAAACGGTTCAGATAATAGTTTTAACTCTTTTAGAAAAGAGCCATTGAACTGATATTTCTGATAAATTTCCCACTTAAGTATTTTGACTGCGAGTCATTAATGACGCATTTTTCTCAAAATTCTTTATATTCTTGATGTTAACTGAATATGCCTTTTGGGTTATTTCATCTGATAGAAACGTTATATGTAATAACGGTACGCTCTGTTATTCTCACTGGTTATTAATACTCCGTAGTGAGATTTAAAAATAAGGAACCATCATGATTGAACAGAAAGTTCGTGAATATGAAACCCTGTTGCAGGATATTCGTCATCAGATTCATGAAAATCCTGAACTGGGTCTGGAAGAGATTAAAACCAGCAACCTGGTTGCAGAAAAATTAACTGAATGGGGCTATGAAGTTCATCGTGGTATGGCAACCACTGGCGTTATTGGTACCTTAAGAGTTGGTGACGGTAAAAAGACTCTGGGTATTCGTGCCGATATGGATGCACTTCCTATTCATGAAGCCAGCGGTAAGCCCTGGTCCAGTAAAATTGCTAACAGAATGCACGCCTGCGGTCATGATGGGCATACCACTATGCTGTTGGGAGCGGCTAAATATCTGGCAGAAAGCCGTCGATTTAACGGTACGTTACATCTGATTTTCCAGCCTGCGGAAGAGATGATTAACGGTGGTGAAATCATGGTGAAAGAGGGGCTATTTGAGCAATTTCCTTGCGATGCCATTTTTGCCATGCACAACATGCCAGGTTTCCCGACCGGGCAATTCCTGTTTCAGCCGGGCGCGTTTATGGCCTCGATGGACCAGTATCAGGTTGTTATTAAGGGTTGCGGTGGACATGGGGCCATGCCTCATAAAGCCATCGACCCGGTAGTGGTTGCCTCTTATATCACCACCGCGCTACAAAGCATCGTGTCACGTAATGTTGACCCATTGGAAGCAGCAGTAATCACTGTTGGCAGCATTGTTGCCGGTGAAGCGGCTAACGTTATTCCCGATACGGCGGTGATGAAACTCAGCGTTCGTTCCCTGAGTCGTCCTACCCGTGAGCTGTTGCTAAAACGAATTCCTGAACTGGTGAAAGCACAGGCTGAAAGTTTTGGCGCTACGGCGGATGTCAATCACCTTAACGGCACTCCTGTATTAGTGAATCAGGAAGAGATGACCCAGTTTGCCTGGCAAGTAGCTAAGCAGCAGTTTGGCGAAGAGCGTGCCCTGTATGGCGCAAAACCGCTAATGGGCAGTGAGGATTTTGCTTTCATGCTGGATGCTAATCCAAATGGTTGCTATTTGATTGTGGGGAATGGTGATAAAGGCGAGGGTTCCTGCATGGTGCATAACCCTGGTTATGATTTTAACGATAAGTGTCTGGTGCCGGGCAGTACTTACTGGTGCGCTCTGACTGAAGCTTATCTGAAATAAATTATAAAAATAATATTGAAAATAATAAGTAAATAAAAAATCACTTTTCATTATGGGTGATTAAGGACAGGAAAAATGGCAGATACATTAACTTCAGCCGCCTCAGAAGAGGTTGCGGCCGCTAAACCAGAAAAGAAGGTTAGCGGTCGACGCGTTATCTTTGCTTCGGCATTTGGTAATGCTTTAGAGTTTTTTGATTTTGGGGTGTACAACTTTTTCGTGGTGTATATCGGGGTCCTGTTTTTCCCGCCGACCAGCGATCCTAATATCGGACTATTACTGGCTTTTGCCACCTTCGGCGTTAGCTTTTTCATGCGTCCTTTAGGGGGCATTCTGATTGGGGCTTATGCCGACCGTTTTGGTCGTAAACCGGCCATGGTACTGACGATTTCATTAATGAGTCTGGGTACCTTACTGATTGGTATTGCGCCTACTTATGCCAGTGCGGGTTATTGGGGAACTATCACTCTGGTGCTGGCCCGTTTAATTCAGGGTGTTGCAGCGGGTGGTGAAGTGGGGGCCTCCATGTCTATGCTGGTGGAGTCGGCTCCGGCTAATCGCCGTGGTTTCTACAGTAGCTGGGCATTAGCAACTCAGGGACTGGCTACCACGTTTGGTGGTCTGGTGGCATTAAGTTTGAGCGCTTATTTACCAGTCATAACTAACTCACCCGATGTGATGTCTGAGTGGGGATGGCGTGTGCCATTCTTTATTGGTGTGGCTTTGGCACCTATTGGTTGCTGGCTACGTTTGAGTCTGGAAAATGATATGCCGCATCCAAGAGCCGCCAAAACTCAGGCGGCCGTGGTGCGTGAAAGTGCCGTGAAGCTACTGGCGCAGCATATCCGGGTGATTATCATTGGTATTTTGCTGACTATTGGCAGCACGGTGGCGACCTATATCTCTCTTTACTATTACGGTACCTATGCCGCGAAGTACCTGAAGATGGACCAGAACTATGCTTATGCGGCCATGCTGCTAGCCGGCATATTAACCTTTGTTGGTGGCCTGTTAGTGGGGGTGCTAAGCGATCATGTGGGCCGGAAGAAGCTGGTGGTGATTTCCCGAACGGTGATTCTGTTGTTTGCTTATCCGTCATTCTGGTTGCTGGTAAATTACCCTGAACCTGCAGTTTTACTCTCGGTAGTATTTGTGATGGTGTGTTTCACTACGCTGGGAGCCGTACCGGTAATGTTGGTTATCTCTGAATTACTACCAAAGCGTATTCGGGCGCTGGGGTTTGCGCTGGTTTACAGCGTTGGGGTGGCTATTTTTGGTGGTTTTGCTCAGTTTTTTGCTACCCAGTCCATTGTCTGGTTAGACAGTCTGACCGCTCCGGCGTGGTATTTGGGCGGCGCAACATTACTTTCTATGCTGGCATTGCCATTCTTTAAAGATCCAAAACATCTGGAAGAGTAATTTCCTGAACCGACCGGAGTTGAAAGATGGTATCCGGTCGGTTTGGGTTTTCTGATTTACTAGTTTCTATTCAGCTTGTTGATAAACTGGTATTCCGATCATAAAAGTAGTGTGCTCAAATGGCATTGAAAGCGGTTGGAAAGCAATCTGCACTTAGCTACGGAGAGCGTCGGACTTAGGCTGCCTACGGGCTGTTATGAAACACCTTACGGTGTTTCACCCTTCGGGCCAGCGCAAGCGCTGTTCAAACAGGCTTTGCCTGTTTGTCGTTGGCTGACGCCAAGTCGACCCCCACGGCACCCTTTCCCTCCGATGGCTATTTTAAGTCATAAAATCGAACCATCAGGTTTATACATTGTTCAGAAACGATATCGCTACAACACAGTAGAAACCTCGGTAAAAAGATGATAGTTATCATATTGAAAAACCAATATGATCGTTCGCCTGTTGCCTGGTATTTATTGCACTGGCTATATAAATAAAAACATCATCGGATATTTGCGCCATGACCACCTTTCTGTTTCTGTCGGTTCTGACTGCGGCATTGCTTCATGCCGGATGGAACGCGATGGTCAAATTCGGCAGTGACCGTTTTCTTGGTGTTACTTTAGTTGCGGTATTTTCTGGTGTTGTTGCAGTAATAGGACTGTTTTTCGTCGATTTCCCTGCGGCAGAATCATTACCTTGGTTAGCCTTATCTATGCTGTTTCACACTGGATACTGTCTGTTTCTCAGTCGGGCTTATGCCAGTGGTGATTTGGGGCAGGTTTATCCAATCGCCCGGGGCAGTGCGCCAATGCTGGCGGCATTGTTAAGCTGGGTGATTCTCAGTGAAGTTCCACCATTTTTAGGAATGGTAGGAGCCATGTTACTGGTTAGCGGAGTATTGCTAATGGCTATCTCCGGCAGGCGAAGTGCATCAAAGATGAGCGGACAAACATTGCTCTATGCGCTAATTACCGCGATGTTTACCGCATGCTATACCCTGTCGGACGGAGCAGGTTCTCGCGCCAGTTTGAATCCGGTAGCCTATACCCTATGGTTGTTTGCCATTAATGGCGTCATTATGGCGTTTATCTTTTACTTGAAATATAAATCTTCCAGCTGGGATAAAATCAAACGACATTGGCGGCCCGGTACCGTTGGCGGCATTATGTCCCTGTTGTCCTATGGCATAGTGATTTGGGCCATGAGTCAGGCTCCTATTGCGCTGGTGGCCGCATTACGTGAAACCAGCGTTCTGTTTGCTATGGTGATATCGGTTTATTTCCTGAAAGAGCCGCTGAATAAAATGCGTATTCTGGCTGGTCTGGTTATTGTTACCGGTGTGATAATGACACGATTAGGATAGCCACCTGTTCGTTCCTTATTTAAGGTTTACCAAAAACAACGGTATTATGTTTTTTTAATTCCGATAGCGAATATTCCACTCTGATTTCAATGAAATTATCGCATGAGACGATAGTATTAATTGAATGTTACAAGATTTATATCAATATCCAGTAAGTTATGCTTTCGTTGCTAAAATAATTAGAAGTTACTTTGTCATTATTTCGATATAATCGGCCCATCAAAATATGTACGTTTTGATTTGTCCGATACATATACAGCGTGCCGGAAAGTATCAGGCCGCATAAAAAATAACGAAAGCAAACTAACAGCATAAATTATATGGAAAATACATCACAGATCCGTGAGCTTACGCTGCGCGGAATTATCATTGGTGCGTTGATTACCGTGGTATTCACTGCATCAAACGTCTACTTAGGGTTGAAAGTTGGTTTAACCTTTTCATCCGCGATCCCCGCTGCTGTTATCTCAATGGCAGTACTGCGCTTCTTTTCGAAGTCGAATATTTTAGAAAATAACATGGTACAAACGCAGGCATCTGCTGCCGGTACGTTGTCATCGGTTATTTTTATCCTCCCCGGCCTGTTAATGATTGGCTATTGGAACAGCTTCCCGTTCTGGCAGACGTTATTGATCTGCTCTGCGGGCGGTATGTTAGGGGTAGTGTTCTCTATTCCGTTGCGTCATGCGATGGTGGTGAAGAGCAATCTGCCCTATCCGGAAGGGGTTGCCGCGGCAGAGATTCTGAAAGCTGGTTGTAATGACTATGTGGATGAGAACGATCGGTTAGTCAGCACTAATGAAGGTGCTGGTGAAGATAAAGACAACGGTTTCCGCGACATTCTGTTTGGTGGCTTTATTGCCGCAGCTGTTAGTTTTGCTACTAATGGCCTGCGTGTTTTGGCTGACGGTGCCAGCTACTGGTTCACTCAGGGTCGTGCCATTTTCCAGATTCCGTTAGGCTTCTCTTTAGCGTTGCTGAGTGCGGGTTATCTGATTGGGATTGCGGCAGGTATTGCCATTCTGGTGGGCTCAATTATTGCCTGGGGCATTGCGATTCCAATTATTAGCTCATTAACCGACAGTGCGGAAGGATTGGCTACGTTAAGTTCCTGGGGCGTTTCGGTGCCTATGGATATCGTAGACAGCGGTTCTATTAGTGCACTGGCGATGACGCTGTGGAAAACTAACGTGCGTTTTATCGGTGCTGGTACATTAGCCATCGCCGCTATCTGGACGCTGCTGACGCTGGTTAAGCCAATTATTGAAGGAATGAAAACGTCTCTGCGTGCGTTAAATAGTAATAACACCGGAGAAGTGATTCCAAGAACTGAACTGGACCTGTCTCCAAAGATTGTTTTATTAATCAGCGTAGTGATGTTCCTGGTACTGATTGGAACCTTCTACTCTTTCGTTGCTGATAGCGGTTTATCAGCTACAACGGCCTGGGGTCTGGTGTTTGCTTCAGTTATTTTTGCTTTCCTGATTGGTTTCCTGGTTGCTGCGGCCTGTGGTTATATGGCGGGCCTTGTGGGCTCATCAGCCAGTCCAATCTCTGGTATTGGGATTATTGCGATTACGGCAATCTCTCTGCTGCTGCTGTTCTTAGGTGGCCTGAATGGGATGCTGGAAACCGAGCAGGGTACTAACTTTGCTACCGCGCTGGCGATTTTTACCACCAGTGCAGTTTTGGCCATTGCGACCATCTCTAACGATAACCTGCAGGATTTGAAAACCGGCTATCTGGTAAAAGCGACGCCATGGCGTCAGCAGGTTGCGTTATTGATTGGTTGTGTTGTCGGTGCGGCAGTTATTTCTCCGGTGCTGGAGCTGCTGTATAACGCTTATGGCTTTACCGGTGCAACACCTCGTCCGGATATGGACCCAAATCAGGTACTGGCTGCTCCGCAGGCCACTTTAATGACCACTATTGCCAAAGGTATCTTCTCCCATAAACTGGAATGGACCATGATCATCACCGGTCTGGTGGTGGGTGCGGTAGTGATTATGATTGATGTGATGCTGGCTAAGAAAGGCAGCAAGTTACGCATTCCTGCACTGGCTGTGGGTATGGGTATTTATCTGCCGCCGGCAATCACCGCTCCGCTAATCATTGGTTCTGTACTCTCCTGGCTGGTAGCCTCTCAGGTGAAAAAACGTGCTCAGGCGCAGAATGGTGATTTCAAAGAGATGTATAAGCCGGTTGAACGTAAAGGTGCTCTGATCGCCTCTGGTCTGATCGTCGGTGAAAGTCTGGTGGGTGTTGCGCTGGCGGTGCTGATCGTTATTAGTATCAGTAATGGCGGTAGTGATGCGCCTCTGTCTATCAGCTCATGGCTTGAGCCAATCTTTGGTAGCTCAGGCGTAGTTGAGCAGTTGTTAGGCCTGGCGGTGTTTGTGTTTATTTGTATCTTATTTGTCAGACGTGTTTTAAGTGCACTGAAGACTAAATAAGTTATAACTAAAAGTAACATGAAGCCCAGCGATGAAAATCGCTGGGCTTTTCTATTATGATCGGCAAATAATCATAATATTAAAAAATGCCTTCAAACGGGTTCCAGCTGTCACTGCCTTTCACTTCTTTTAGATAGTAGGCGTAATTAGCCGTCATTGACCACATCATGGCACAAGCTACGTTAATACCTGTATTTGCACCGTTTGGCAGGTAAGTACCGGTTATTGTTTCAATAACAACGATAACAATACCGATGCCAATAGCAATGCCGAATAACACCAGATTCTTTTTCCATAGCCCTAAAACAAAGAAATAAATAAAGCCGAAAAAGAATGCGATGATATTCATACTAAATAAAATTCTACGCATTGGTTTTTCAGCTTTAATCGCTGCTTTATGTTCAGGTGTTTTTGGTGAGCCATACTGATCAAAGAAAGCAAAACGTGTTTGCCATTTTTCAGAATATTTACTTCTATCCATTATATTTCTAAGTCCTTATTATAATTATTTACTAATCATTTACCGGCTTATATATATTCAACAAGCCGGACGGGAAATACTATGTTTGAGTTATCAGATATGCAAGTATAAAAATGACGATTAAACAGTGAGTTGTATTTTTATTAATGCGTGTAAGATAGCTTTATTTATCGTGTGTTATTGAAATTAATCAATGAGTTATTTTTAGATTGTTAAATCTATATTCGATTAAGGTAGCTTTAGTATCAATACTTATTGCGTTATCTTATCAGGCTGTTGCTCAGGATGGTCAAATAAGAACGAATTCAATAAAGCCAATGGTTCACGAAAGAACGCGCGCCTTGTTTCCCGACTTTCTCTTCCCACAGCGGCGGGTAGCTCTGAAATATCTTCAATTCCCGAACGTCTGGCCAGCATAAATGAACGTAGCATATGAAAATCGCTGGTAACGATGACCGTTTTACCAAGCTCAGTCAGTGAACGGGAATAGATAAACTGATGGATGGTACGAGTTGATTGATCCTCTTCATAAATACGCTGACTCTCAATGCCGTTATTGATTAAGTAGCTTTTCATGACGCTGGATTCGGTTGCCGTCTCCTTTCTTCCCTGACCACCACAAACAATCACTCTGGTATTGGGATTTTCTTTAAGATAAGGAATTGCTACGTCTAAACGTTCACGCAGTGTCCTGCTGGGTTTTGCCGGATTACCAATAACCTGTGCACCAAGGATAATCATTGAGTCAGCACCCGCTTCCGGTTCAATTCCTTTATAGTGTGCAATCAGCACGTTGCCGATAATAAAAAACGGTAACAGAAATGAGAGGCTGTATTTTAGTAGTTTCCCTGGCATTGAGGCTATCCGTAGTGAAGTATGAGAATCAGGATATTAAACCCGTTGTGTGAAGCGTTGGTGAAATGAACCAGATCTTTGATGGATGTTATCTGGGGTAAAATTAGTAATAAATTTTACCCCCTCTTTGGTTTTAGGTTATATAATGGAAGAATCAGGCATCAACTAAGATATCGACCATTACTGTGCAATAAGACAGATTAGTGTATCTGGTGCTGGAACAGACGAGGTATGAAAAATGACTACAACTATCTCACAAAAAGCCGCAAGAGAAATGTTGGGAACCCCAGAGAATTTTTCTGGTGGTGTACTGGTAACTAAAAATGGCGTAGCTGAATTATTTATTCAAACTGCCGCAGAACGTGAAGAAGAATTGGTTGCACGCTCTATGGAACGGCAATCGAATGCACTGTTGAAACTGGCTATGCTGGCAAAACAAGATGTTGATAATCAGCGTGTGATGACTCCGGGAGAAGCGCTTCGCCGGCGTAAAGAAGCGCGTAATAAATAGTTTGGAATGATATGGCTTATAGTCTGTTTATTGCCGAAACGGCGTATCGATCGCTGGAAGTGATTGAGGATTATCAAACCGTCTTGCATGGTGTCGCTGAGGCTCAGAAGGTGACAGATAATCTACTTAGCTTATCTGCAAAAGAAATCGCAGAGTCACCATTACGTTATGGTTACAATCATATGGCGACCGATAAGGGATTACGCCTGAGACAATGGTATGATAAAGAGCAGAAGCATCGGGTACTTTATGAAATTACTGAAAATAATGAAGTCTATGTTCTGTTGTATGTCAGTGTTAAGCAGGATTTAGAGCAATTGTTATATCAGTTGCTTATTAGCTTCTAGCCAATATTAAAAATACCTTCAAATGATTCCAGCCATCACTACCAAGTCCTTATTATGATTATTCACCATTCTACTGAAAGGCTGAGTGTTATTTGCCAATACAAAAACTTGAGAAAATCCGTCCCAGCAAATCATCAGAAGTAAATTCACCGGTAATTTCGCTGAGTGCCTGTTGTGCCTGACGAAGCTCTTCTGCCAGCAGCTCTCCTGCGCGAGCGCTTACTAACTGATCCATACCCTGGTCCAGATGTTGTGCAGCAGTTTCCAGCGCCTGCAGGTGGCGGCGGCGAGCCAGAAAGCCTCCTTCAGTATTGCTGGTAAAGCCCATACTTTCTTTAAGATGATTGCGCAGTGCTTCCACACCTTCACCGGTGCGTGCTGACAGACGGATAAGTGAGTGACTGTTCACTTCACTGATACCCAGAGTTTCGCCGGTTAAATCAGCTTTATTGCGTACTACAGTAATCGGCAGCGTCTTGGGTAAGCGAGCCATAAACTCTGGCCAGATATGTTCTGGTTCAATTGCATCGGTGGTGGTGCCATCGACCATAAACAGCACCCGATCGGCCTGTTCGATTTCATTCCAGGCTCGTTCAATACCAATACGTTCAACTTCATCACCGGCTTCACGCAGGCCAGCAGTATCGATAATATGCAGCGGCATACCGTCAATGTGAATATGCTCACGCAGCACATCTCGGGTAGTGCCTGCAATGTCGGTCACAATAGCGGCTTCACGGCCTGCCAGTGCGTTTAGCAGGCTGGATTTACCGGCATTAGGGCGCCCGGCAATCACTACCTTCATTCCTTCACGCAACAGGCTACCCTGACGGGCTTCGGCTCTGACGCCGTTAAGCTCTTTCATCACTTGTTGGAGCTGAGCTTCGATTTTGCCATCGGAAAGAAAATCGATCTCTTCGTCAGGAAAGTCGATAGCAGCTTCAACATAGATACGTAAGTGAGTGAGTGCTTCAACTAATTGGTGCACGCGGCTGGAAAAAACACCCTGTAATGAATTTACCGCTGAACGTGCTGCTTGTTCTGAGCTGGCGTCGATCAAATCGGCAATGGCTTCTGCCTGTGCCAGATCTAACTTATCGTTTAGAAAAGCGCGTTCAGAAAACTCACCGGGACGGGCTATACGTACATCAGGCAGAGTCAGAATTCGCTTTAACAGCAAATCGAGAATCACCGGGCCACCATGCCCTTGTAACTCGAGTACATCTTCACCGGTAAAAGAGTTTGGACCAGGAAAGTAGAGGGCAATTCCCTGATCGAGGGTGCTGCCGTCTGCATCTTTAAACGGCACATAGTCGGCATAGCGCGGCTGTGGAATTTTACCCAGAAGCTGCATTGCCACTTCTGCGGCTTGCTTTCCAGAAACCCGAAGTATGCCGACGCCGCCGCGTCCCGGAGGGGTGGCTTGGGCTACGATAGTATCGGTTGTATTCATGATTTGGCTCTCTGAAAAGTGTATTAAGTCATTATATAAAAAAGGCGGTCATGGTGACCGCCTTTTATCAAGCAAATTGCTGAGGTCTTACCGTCGCATTAAGCGGTTTTCTTCTCTTTCTTGTCTTTCTTATCGCGACTATGCAGGCCTTTCTTCTCCAGACCACGATAGATCAGTTTCTGCTGGATAATAGTAACCAGGTTACTCACGATATAGTACAGAACCAGACCTGATGGGAACCACAGGAAGAAGACGGTGAAAATAACCGGCATGTAAGTCATGATCTTCTGCTGCATTGGATCAGTCACCGGTGTTGGTGACATCTTCTGGATCAGGAACATGGTTCCGCCCATTAACAACGGCAGAATGTAGTACGGATCCTGTGCAGATAAGTCATGAATCCACAGGGCAAACGGCGCATGACGCAGTTCAACAGAGCCCATTAACATGTAATACAGTGCCAGGAAGATTGGCATCTGAATGATTAATGGTAAACAACCACCCAGTGGGTTAACTTTTTCTTCTTTGTACAGCGCCATCATTTCCTGACTCATGCGCTGTTTGTCATCACCAATACGCTCACGCATTGCCTGCAGTTTCGGCTGTAACAGCTTCATCTTGGCCATGGAAGTGTATTGTGCCTTCGTCAGTGGGTACATGATACCGCGCACGATAAAGGTGATAACAATGATGGAGAAGCCCCAGTTACCAACAAAGCCCTGAATAAATTTCAGTAACTTAAACAGTGGCTGAGAGATAAACCATAACCAACCGTAATCAACTGTCAGGTCTAAGTGTTCTGCAACAGCAGCCATTTGGTTCTGAATTTCAGGACCAACCCACAGTTGAGCACCCAGCTGTTCAGTCGCACCCGGCTGAATAATTACCGGTGCATTTCTGAAGCTGATAGATGACTGACCATCATCACCATGAGTGGTAAAGAATGTGCTTTGGCTATCGCGATTTGGGATCCAGGCAGTAGCAAAATATTGCTGCAGCATGGCAACCCAACCACCTTTAGTATCGAGTTTCAGGTTCTCATCGGCGATGTCATCAAAACTGTATTTCTTATATTTGTTGTCATCCGAAGAGTACGCTGCGCCACGATAGGTATGCAGTGCAAAGTTGTTGCTACCATTGTCACGGGCTTTTGGCAGCTTAGCGGTTTGCTTCAACTGACCAAACAGCACAACATCCATTGGTTGCTGGCTGGTATTGTTCACGATGTAGTTAACGTTAACGACATACTCACCACGCTTAAACACGAAGGTTTTGGTGTATTTCACACCATTGCTGTCGGTATAAGTCATCGGAACGGCAAGTTCGTTTTGACCATCAGCCAGCTCAAACACATCTTGTGTGGTGGTATAAAGCGGACGAGCACCGTTAGCTGGGTTATCCGGACCATTTTTACCTACCAGACCGCTAAGTGCCTGATAAGCGAAATCAGGTGCTTTTTCCAGCAGTCTGAACGGTTGCTTTGAACCTAAAGTATCAGGGTAAGCTGACAGGTCGGCTTCCTGAATATCACCACCGCGGGTGTTGATAGTCATAGAAAGAACGTCAGTTTTCACCGTGATCAGACCGCCTTCACCTGCAGCCAGTTCTGACTGAGTGGAGCCGGCAGATCCAGCAGTAGTGGTCGCAGTGGTTTTCTGCGCCGTTGGTGCTGGCTGTGGTGCATTATCTGTTTCCCATGCCTGCCAAATCAAAAAAGTGACAAACAGCAGGGCGACAAGAAGAAGATTACGTTGAGAATCCATTATTAATGTTCTCTATTATGGTCAGTATTGTTAGGCGGAACTGGATCATCACCACCCGCATGTAAAGGATGGCATTTTAATACGCGTTTGATTGTCAACCAACTACCTTTCACTACGCCAAACCTGCTCAATGCCTCAATTCCGTATTGAGAACAGGTAGGACGAAACCGGCAATGTGGTCCAAGTAACGGGCTGATTACCAGTTGATAACCCCGAATCAACATAATCAAGATGCGGGAACCAGCCGACAATGACGACGCCATAACTTATCCAATGTTTCTGTCAGCGCGCAATTATCCAGATCGGCAATACCTTTTTTGGCTATTACAATAAAATCCATGGAGGGGAGGTCATGTTGACGTGTACGAAAACTTTCGCGGGTGAGGCGTTTAATTCGGTTACGTTCATGAGCTCGTTTCACGTATTTTTTTGCAACAGTAAGACCAAGGCGCGGGTGACCCAGCGTATTTGGTCGGCCAAGAATGGTGATTTGAGGACTACCGGCTCGTTGCGGTTGCTGAAAAACAAATGTGAAAGTACTGGGAGTTAACAAACGTAACTCCCTGGGGAATGCTAGCTTAAGCTTAACCACACAGATGGTTAACTCGATTAACCGGCAACAGTTAAACGAGCACGGCCTTTAGCACGACGACGAGCCAGAACCTGGCGGCCGTTTTTAGTTGCCATACGTGCGCGGAAACCGTGGCTACGGTTACGCTTTAATACGGACGGTTGAAAAGTGCGTTTCATGGCGATCTCTACCTAAATCTTAATTATTACTGTCAATGCGTTTGGCTACCCGACGTGAAAACGACCGACGCCTCAATCACAATGTACAAAGAGGCGGGATTGTAATAATTGTACAGCCCCGAGTCAATTCAGAACGCTTATCTCTGCTTAAAAACTCGTAGTTACTACTACGATCTTCAGTTTTCCGCCCTTTTGCCCTACCTTTTTATATTAAAAAGTTAATGCAAGATTAGAAAAGCGATAAACCTAAAGAGCGAGAAGAGCCACAAGTAGGGCTGAGGATTATACGTACTCCCTGAAAAATCGCAAGGATCGTGAATAGATCCTTTTCATCTATATGGGATCAGCGTCGCGATCCTCAATATGACACTTAAATATGTGAGGTTATCCACAGCAATAACAAAAACCACGTTTTCCAGTGACTTCTTGTTTAATGAGTTGCTACTACAGGGCGATTTTTACTATTTTTTATCAGTAGTTTTTGATCTAAGTGACAACTTATCCTATTTATTCAGGTACACTCCTCAGAGCCTGTGGATAAAGTGACGATCTTCTGCATGGAAAGGAAGATCTCAGCGCTACTTTACGCTATCATATGTCGATACCAATTATTTGATCCTAACCTCAGGATCGTAGAGTAACACTGGGTTTCCGTTGGACAATTTTACCCGTTGGCTGGTTCGATCCAAGGCGCAACTGTCAGTATGTTCTAAAT